>JBMCVZ010000085.1:0-2528 GCA_048621695.1 Chloroflexota bacterium | reverse complement strand
GTGGAGAGAGGAAATAGACCCATGGTAGCAATCGTACCCGTGGAGGAGTATGTTACCTGGGAAAAAATCAGGGCAGATCTCTATGAAAAGGTTAAGCAAGTAAGGGAAAGAAACCTGGATATAGAGTCAGAGGTTCTGGAAGCCGAGATTAGAGAGGCCATAGAGGCTGCAAAGCAAGCTTGACTCAAGAACGTCTCTTATGCTCAAAATTGTTTTGGACACTAATATACTCGTCAGCGCCTTAATTAACCCTCGCGGTAGCCCAGCCCAAATCATAGATTATGTTTTTGAAAACAAGGTCCGCCTTTTCATTTCACCGCCTATCGTTGAAGAGTTAGAGAGAGTTTTAAACTATCCAAAGTTGATGAAGAGGCATGGGTTGGGAAGAAAAAAGTTAAAGGAATTCATTTCTAACTTGCTGAGCATCATGCTACTGGCTCAGGGTGAAGAGACCATAGAGGTGATTACAGAAGACCCTTCGGATAATAGGTATTTGTCTTGTGCTGTTAATGCGAAGGTGGATTTTATCATTTCCGGGGATGTACATTTGCTAAAGCTGGAGGAATACGGAGGAATTCAAATCGTTACCGCCGCTCAGTTCCTGGAGATAATGGAAGGGAAGGAGAAATTCTAATGTATTGAGCTTAGACAGGCATAGAAAGGGGATTTTCCATTTACACACTTAAAACAGAACTTACCCGCTATCATAGCCTTAGCATGGTAGTGCCGATGTCATCAAGTTGTTTGCGACACGAGATTTGCTTTCCCTTTTAGGTGATGCAGTGATAAAATGATGTATAAGGATAAAAATGTCAGGACATTCTAAGTGGGCGCAGATTAAGCGGCAAAAGGGAGTAGCTGATGCCAGGCGCGGGCAGCTATTTACCAAGCTTGCCCGGGAAATCATAGTTGCAGTGAGGCAGGGTGGAGCCAATTTGGAAAGTAATTTCCAGTTGCGCTTAGCAGTGCAGAAAGCCCGCGATAATAACATGCCTTCGGACAATATCGAGAGGGCTATAAAGCGGGGTAGCGGTGAAGCAGGGGAAGCTGCCTTAACTGAGATGAAACTCGAAGGCTATGGGCCAAGCGGGATAGCAGTTTTGGTGGAAGCCTTGACCGATAACCGTAATCGCACCATTCAGGAGGTGCGCCGTCTCTTTACCCGCCATGGTAGTAGTCTTGGTGAGAGTGGTTGTGTGTCCTGGCTGTTCGACACTAGAGGAGTGATTACTGTAGAAAGCAATACCTCAAATGCCGAAGAAATAGCGCTGCGAGCTATTGATGCCGGGGCTGAGGATGTTAAGACCGAAAAGGATTATGTGGAAATTTACACGAAACCAGAGGATTTGGAAAGAGTAAGGAAGGCTATTGAGGATAACGGACATGTGATTTCGGCGGAGCTGTCGCTAACGCCTCAAACCACAGTGATGCTAGAGGACAATAAAGCAGTCCAAGTCCTGAATTTCCTTGACGAGCTAGAAGGACTAGACGATGTACAGCGTGTTTTTTCCAATATTGATTTTTCTGAGGCTACTTTAGAAAAGCTGCGCAGTTGAACCTAATATGTGCATTCTAGGTGTTGACCCTGGCACTATAAATTTAGGCTACGGTGTAGTAGATGGCGAGGAAGAAATGCATATGGTAGATTGCGGAGTAATCAAATCCCCATCACGGCTTTCTATGGAGCAAAGACTGCGCTCCCTCTACAGTGAATTAAGCAAAATTATCACTAAGCATAAGCCAAGCGAAGTAGCCATTGAAGAGCCTTTTATCGGCAACAACGTGAGGTCAGCGTTCGCTATCGGCAGAGCACAAGCTATAGCCATTCTGGCAGCGGTAAATCAGGGATTGCCCATCTACTGTTACTCACCGGCAGAGATAAAGCAGCAAATAACCAGCTACGGACAGAGCGACAAACAACAGGTTCAAGAAATGGTAAGTGTCCAGCTTGGGCTCTCTGAGCTACCTGAGCTTAGCGATGCAGCTGATGCCCTGGCTGTAGCTATATGCCATATTCAGCAGAGGCGCTTAAACCAATGGCTCACTGAACATACGCCGAAATGATAGCTACATTAGAAGGGATACTGGAATATCGTGGTAACGACTCCGTTGTCATTAATGTCGGCGGAATTGGTTTTCGGGTATATGTCTCAGGCTCAACTTTAGAACAGTTGGGAGCTGTTAAAGGTAAGGTATCCCTGTATACACATCTTCATGTGAGAGAGGATAATATTTCTCTTTACGGGTTTGCCTCAGGGGAGGAGTTAGCTTTGTTCAAAAACCTTATTTCCGTCTCAGGAGTTGGCTCCAAGGCAGCTTTAGCCCTGCTCTCGGCTTTGAATCCTGAACAACTTGTCATGGCTATAACCAGCGGCGATATCGACCTGGTCAGTCAAACGCCCGGCATCGGCAAAAAAATGGCTGGCCGCCTCGTCATGGAACTCAGAGGCAAATTAGAAAAAGAGTGGAAAGAGACAGCACTGCCTTTGGCACCGGAGAGCGCCGATGTCATAGCTGCTTTAACTGGC
>JBMCVZ010000084.1:0-2561 GCA_048621695.1 Chloroflexota bacterium | reverse complement strand
CACCAGTAAAGAAATACTGAATTATAATGCCAATTATATTGGAAACTGCCCAATATAGAGCCAAGCCGCTGGGGACCATCAAGGTGATAAACCCAAACATGAGAGGCATCATCAGCGTCATCATCTTCTGTGTGGACTCTTGCCTGGGGTCAACAGCTGGTGCTTGGGTCATCTTCTGTTGTATCCACATTGTGCCACCGACTATGATGGCTATAATAATGTTGCCGCTGCCTGCCAAATCAAGCCCCAAGAAACTGCTCTTTAAAGGAATTGCTTGATTCACTATATTCCAGGAGTAAAGACGCTGAGATAAACCAAGTAAACTCTCGGGCGTCGTAGCCAGAGCGCTCATGATGGCTTGATAGAGAGCAATCCAGATGGGGAACTGAATCAGCATGGGCCATAAGCAGCCCAGAGGGTTAACTCCGGCTTCCTTATAAAGCTTCATCATTTCTTGCTGAAGCTTTTGCTGATTTTTTCCATATTTCTTCTGCAATTCTTGGATCTTCGGCTGCATCTCCTGCAAAGCTTTAGTGGAATTGAGCTGTCGCTTGGTAAGAGGCCAGGAGACCAAACGAACGATGACGGTAAGGGCAATGATTGCTAATCCAAATTCACCAGATAAGAGTTGGCTTAAGGCAACAAGTACATTAAGTACCGGGTTACCTATGACTAGATTCCAAACCTCTCCAAAACTCATTGAGTGACCTTCATTCTTCCTTCTCAGTCAAGTCAACCTGCCAACTCACTCCCCCTCTATCAATATCCACAGCATACAACTGGTTATCTTCACCTCGAATATAAACGAAGCCTTCTTGAGCAGAAATAGAACTCCTAACAGCAGCATCAATGGAGATGGTCTTCAACGGCACCGCTTCGTTCTGAAACTCAACATCGAGGTCAAAAACATATGTAGTGCCTGATCCATCAGTTACAATTAGTAGATTATCCATCAAAACGGGCGAGGAAACTATAGAGTTTCCTGTATCAAATTCCCACAATTTCCCTCCTGTTTCTGCTTCAATAGCATAAATTCTGCCATCTAGACAGACAGCGTAAACAATATCTTCATTGACTACAGGAGGCGCCCAGAACCAGTTACCGGCTGGTTCCTCCTGGGGAAATTTCCATATTGGCAAATCACCACCTATTTTTACGGCGTAAAGATAGCGGTCAAACGAACCCACAAATATGGTATCTCCGTAAATCACTGGTGAAGAAGCAAAGCCTACATCTGATTCAAAAGACCAGTCTAATAACTCGCCTGTTTCAACTGATAAAGCATGGATATGACCATCTAGAGTGCTGATATAGAGAGTATCGCCTTGAATTACCGGGGAAGTCCATAGCTTTTTATGCGTTTCATCTAAGACCTCAGATTCCCAATTCAAGTCACCGAATTCCTTATCCAGAGAATACACCCGGCCATTGGAGCTGCTTGTGTATATGGCCTCCTCGCGCACTAACAGGTCAGCTACTATAGCATTGCTTTTTGCATTATTTATGGGACAATCCCACTCCCATTCACCATACCTTTGCTGGGGAAAGGTCAAATTCTGGCTTCTAGCTAACATGTTCAATGCTAGAACCTGACCGCTATAGGTGCCAATGTAAACTATATCTCCATCTACAGCAGGTGTACTATATATGGCAGTTGGAATCGATGTCTGGCCACATGATAAGCCGCTGGAAGGTGCAGTGACCGGGTCGGTGGTATAAGACCATTTTAGATTTTTGGTAGACGAATTCATCGCAACCACCCTGCCATCCATGGTGCCTACATAAATACTGCCTTCGTGAACTGCAGTCCCTGACCATCCCCCCGCTGGCTGAATTCCCCATGTGGCACAGGAAACCAGCGTCAAGGGCAACAGTGCAATTAAAGCGAGGAATAATATTTTTGGTTGCTTCATTCTATAACTAAGGTACTGGGTCGTAGCCACCTTCAGAGAAAGGATTACATCGAGCTATCCTCTTGGCTGCCAGCCAGCTACCTCGGGGAAACCCATGTCTTTTGATTGCCTCAAAAGCATACTGCGAGCATGTAGGCTGGAAACGACAAACAGGAGGGAGTACCTTTGATACTGTGTTCTGGTACAATTTAATTAAACCCATAGCTAATTGAGTCATTTGTTGCTCTCCAGCAATTGCGCCCGAGTTAAAAGATTGGTTACCGCCCTCTCTAGCTGGTGATAGTCAGTATTGACTGCTACAGGCCGAGCAATTAAGACAATGTCCCATCCAGACCTTAACGGTTGTAGCCTCATTATTTCCCTAAGTAACCTCTTCAAGCGATTACGCTGCACTGCCTTACCTACTTTTTTGGTCACGGAAAAACCATACCGGCTTAGGCTTAAATCATTGGGCATCGCCTTCATCACTAGCAAACTATTTGCCCATACTTTGCCTTGCCGATAAACTAAGGTATATTGCGCTCTATTAGTTAAAGATCGAGACCCCTTCACAGGATAGAGTTAAACTGGAGTTAGCCTATACCTCCCCTTAAGGCGCCTTGCTTTAAGCACTCGTCTTCCAGCTCGAGTAGCCATTCTAGAACGAAA
>JBMCVZ010000083.1:0-2593 GCA_048621695.1 Chloroflexota bacterium | reverse complement strand
CGACCAAAAACTGCTCCCAAACTACTAACCGCCAGAATCAATACCAGGTTATGTAACCAGACAAGAGGTATCAAGAACCAAAATGTCCCAAACGCAACAGCGATGGCGACAGCTACTGGAAGGGGCACGTAGAAGACAGTTGCGATAAACGCACCCCAGCTGAACAAAAGGGCAAACAAGATTCTAAGAAGAACCTTTAAAGCTTTGAGTGGAATCTTGGAGAGCGTAATTCCAAGTACAACCGCTGCCGCAATAATATAGATTACAATCGGCCCTAACGCTGAATGAGCCGGTACCTCGATAACCTCTCCATCAGGTAATGTCACCTCCCCGGGCCACCAGGATATCGGTTCAGATGGCTGGGTCGGTATAAATATGTCATTTTCTTCCAGGAACGGGTCTATACGGGGAGCAACAAGAAGGATGAGGATTTGAGCGACGACAAAAAGAAGAAGTCCCCAGTAGACCGTATTCAGCTTTACCGGTCTCTCTGTGCTCATATTTGGAGTATTTTACATCGCAGAAGGTCTAATTTCGAAGTATCGCTATGACAGATTCCGCTTCAGCACAATCCCGAGCATTGTTCAATTTTCTCTAGAGTGTAAAGATTTCAAATAGGGATTGCATCGCCCTTCTCTGTCACAATATCGTACTGGACAGCTCTCTTCCTGCGCAAAATCACCCTGGCTATTACCAGACCTGATAAGCCCGAGATTAAAAGAGCCTTTCTGCTATCGGGCATGGGACCCCAAAAAGCCTCCCAGGAGGAATCCATTACCTCGCCCAGACCAATGTCAGGAATCTGGAACTGGCTTTCACCTGTTTCAGGGTCTCGCTGGTGAAACTTTACCTGAGCATTCTCAATAGAGGTCTCCGGTTTGCCCTCATAGTCCACCCACACATGTATGGGAGATTGATTAACCTGATAGGGGATATTTTTCGCTTTCAAAACAGAGGCTAAGACCAGAGCTCGGGCTTTACAATCCCCTTCTCCTCTCTCCAATACTTTCTCAATAGTAGGAAAATACCACGGCATGCCATAAACCTCCCAATCATGCCGATAAGGTATTCTAGCCAGCACCGCTTTCTCTATATCTACAGGGTCAGAGGTAAGGTCATTCAGCATAAATTCAACAGCGTCAGGCTCAGCATCGAAGTTAAAAAGTCTTTGCACACTAATGACTAGGTTGAAAGGATTGGGATATAACACAAAAAGAATCCACAGTACAACTATGAGGGGAAAGTATTTTTGAAAGACTCTTCTATGAACATTCTCCGACCCTTCAAGACCGTTTGGCATAGCTGGGGTATCAGTGGCATTGTTACTAATGTTCTTCCCTGATGACATAACACAGAAAACTACATCCAGGTCCGAGAATATCAATCTAAATACAGATTGATGTTCCTTAATACCTGTCCCTTACTTCCTCCCGTGTTTCTCACTGTCTATTTTCCTCAAAGTCTTTTCGTCGACTCCGAAATGATGCGCTATTTCGTGGCGCACTACTTCCCCTATTTTCTCTTCGATTTCGCCGCTGGAACGGCATTGTGCCTCTATGGGTTTTTGAAAGATACTTATCTTATCAGGGAGAACGAGTCCATACCTCCGCCCTCTCCTGGTTTGTGGTACACCCTGGTAAAGACCAAGCAATTGGATTCGATGACTGTGTTTAACCTGTCTCAGCTGCCTCGGTGTGGGCCAGTTCTCTACCACAATATCAACATTTTCCAGCTTGCGCTGAAAGTCTGGTGGCAAATTATCAATTGCCCTCACTACGAGAGCTTCAAATTTCTCCCTCTGCATATCTATAAATCACAGATATTGCCAACAAGTGCAAGAAATCCTATCATCATCTTATCACCTGGGACTGCTGGCAAACAAGCAAATAGCGAGTATATGATATCATTAGAACCTGGCCCTTCATAATATTTGAGCTGGGCGCAAAGCTACTTATCACTCCCTAGATATAATCATAGCGGTCGTATTATCAAGGTGAGCTTCCTTGACGAAGGATGAGAATTAAGGTAGTCTATTAGTTTAAATTCGAAAAGGGGAGAAATTTAATTGCAGTGCCGTGGCATCAGAGGTGCTATTACAACTTCAGTAAATAATAAAGAGAGCATATTAGCTGCAACTAAGAAGCTGCTTATGGAAATGACGCAGGCTAACAAAATTGAAATTAAGGATATAGCTGCTATTTTTTTCAGCACCACATCAGACCTAAATGCTGAGTTTCCTGCTGCAGCAACACGAGAGTTAGGATGGCCACCTAACCTGGCTTTATTTTGTGGGCATGAAATGAACGTCCCCACCGACCTCCCCCGCTGCCTGAGAATTCTGATGCTTGTAAATACTGAAAAGGGACCTGAGGAAATCATACACGTTTACTTAGGAAAGGCAAAGAGGTTAAAGAGCAAACCGTAATGCCAATTGGAGATAGTACATGATAGTAGTCATGAAAGTTGGCTCCAGCCAGGATGAAATCAGTGGGGTTAAGAACAGAATTGAAGACGCTGGTCTCAAGGCACACATATCACAGGGTGTTGACTACACTGTTATCGGCGTACTGGGTCAAGTTTTCCCTGAACTTCG
>JBMCVZ010000082.1:0-2599 GCA_048621695.1 Chloroflexota bacterium | reverse complement strand
GAGCAGTCGGCCTATGACAGCCGCGCCAGCATTTCCATGGGTCTGGCCTACGCTACCTCAGACATAGGCGCACATCACACACGGGCCTGGACTATTGCCAAGGAAATGGAAGAGGGCCAGAACTGGACTGACGACGAGAAGGTTGACACCGTAATATATCACCAGAAAGTGCGCCCGTTGTTTGACATGCTTGGTGTTTGCCGATTGCCCTGGATTGAACTCGGGCTGAGCGAGCGGCATTATGCGAACTTCTACAAATATGTTACTGGAAACGAAACGTCCCTTGAGGAGCTCCTAGGACTCTCGAATGACATATATGACCTGACAAGGCTGATAAATGTCCGCCTCGGTATGAGCCACAAAGATGACACGCTTCCCTACAAGGTTTGGGCTAATCCTCCTCTTACAGGTCCAAACGCAGGCAAGGTGATCGGACGGGAAGATTTCCAGAAGCTCCTTTCTCTGTACTATCAGAAGCGCGGCTGGGATGAAAACGGCATTCCACCAGCTGAGGTAGAAAAGAAGTTTTCGGACTAGCTTCCAGGGAATAATTTATCCCGGTTTAATGCGAGACGTCGTTGGTTCAAATCCAACCACCGTCACCAAGAAACCAAGCAGGTAGGATGATTTTCGGAGCCAGCCAGCTTTTTTGTTTGCGCCTGACGGGGTTTTGGTATCAAGATAAGGCAGTTATCAGTCCACTAATCGTTCTCAATTGTTGAAGCCATTCCAGTGTGATATCATGTAAACATGGCACACTCAGATCCTAATCTCTCGAACCACGCAGAATCTGTAGTCATTGCCCATCATCATGCACTGATCTGCGAAGGAATTGCTAGGATTCTCCAGGAGGCTGGCTTCAATGTTGTAGGGCAGACGCACACAGGGCGCAGCCTCTTCCAGTTAGCAGTGCAACATAACCCGGACATCATACTGGTGGATTGGGAGGTTCGAGAGGTTGCTCCGGATAATATCCGCATACTTACTGAAAAATTTCCACGTATGGCTGTCGTTATACTCACACAGCCTCAATCGACGGAAGTATTTCTGCCACTTCTGGAGGCGGGAGCCAGAGGTTACCTGTCTGTGAATCTCTCATCTCAAGAGTTTGTTCAGGCGTTGCGTATGCTCGCGAAGGGAGACATCGTCGTCTCCCAGGAGATGGCCTATGGGGTCAAGGTAGAGCTGTCTGCTGATCAGGCCTCTAAGAGCAAGGAAGACATAAGCGGTCGCGAACAAGAAGTGTTGCAATTAGTGTGCGAGGGTGCGACTAATCGGGAAATCGCTGAAAGGCTCATCGTGTCAGAGCACACGGTAAAGGTCCACCTACGAAATATCTTGAACAAGCTAAATCTCCGTAATCGCCAGCAAGTCGCTGCTTATGCAGTTCATGAGGGCCTGGTAACAGACCTCAAATCCGAAAACGCCTCGGGGTCGACTTCTTGAACAATCTCCTCACCCCTGTGACCTAAAGAATTACCATCTAATACTACTTCTGGTGGTCTGAGTTTAGCCGAAAAGGCGATATCACCATTTTAGTGACTGTAGTAGACTTTTGATATAGGATGCTTCTCCGCCTAGGATTTAGGCAGTTGAGGTAATTAAACTACTAGTTGAAAGGAGGTAAAGATGATAGAAGTGAGTGACTTGGCGGCAGATGCACTGGTGCAGAGTTTGGCGGCAAGTGGTGTGGAGCCTGAGAAAGGGTTTCGACTAACAAAAAAAGAGGACCGATTTGCGCTGGAAATTGACAGTCCCGCCGAGGAAGACCGAGTTATTAAGCATGAAGGAGCCATTGCTCTGATGGTTGACCAGGGGATTGAGGAAGAAGTTGGCGACGTACTAATAGATGTGGAGGATAGGCCGGACGGGCCCCAGTTAATGATGCGCAGCAAGCCATCCCAGGAATAGTCAACATATGCAGCAAGGACAGCAGGCTAAGCCTATGTTGTGGGTTTCGATTGATAATGACGGACTGAATTGTGAAGATTCTGCGAATACTGAAAACTTTAGCAACTGTCAAAGGACTATAGATGCCTCCCATGGCGAAGAGCAATGGAAATAAAACCGGGAGTTCAGGTAATAGACAAGAATGGCAAGGTAGTGGGCTCCGTGACCCACCTGGCACGCGATGGCTGGAGTGGCGAAGTCAAGAAATTTATCATTAATAGAGAGCCGCCTGAAAAAGACCTTTTCCTTACACCAGAGGATGTACTTGAGGCGACAGATGACAGCATAAAGCTAAGAATTGCCCTCGATGAATCCAGCGGAAACACATAGTTTGCCAAACATACCAAGGACTGGAAAATCTAGGAGCCTGTCCGAGTAATAGCTTGCTTGAACGTAAATGCCCCCAAATTCTGCGGCTTTCTAGCTTTGACTCGCTGATTACTCGGACACCCTCCTAGAAGGTTGCCCTATACCAGTTTTAAAATGCGAACTTTTTGAAGAGGTAGGCCCCAGTCTTGCAGTAACCCCCATCGCCGATATGTCTAAAGTAGCTCTGTGACTCAGGCTTGTCTAAGCAACCCTTCTTCTCACTTTAATCCTTTCTATTGAGGGAGGGAGATTGCTTCGGCCCGATAAATCGAGCCTCGCA
>JBMCVZ010000081.1:0-2684 GCA_048621695.1 Chloroflexota bacterium | reverse complement strand
TTTGAAACTAACTTGGCAAAAGAGTCGGGGAAATAACTTCCTCCATGTACAGCTCTTATGCCCGCTATAAGCTGTTCACTAGCAGCTTTCTTGGGAATGAAGCCATATGCGCCCGACTGGCTGGCAACAAGCATATTCTCTTGTTCATCATACTGGGTCAGAATCAATACCCTTGTCTGGGGGCATTGATCCTTTATGTGCCTTGTTGCCTCCAGTCCGCTCATCGCAGGCATGAGTATATCCATCAACGCTACGTCGGGCAGAAGTCGAAACACCTTATCAACTGCCTCTTTTCCATTGATGGCTTCACCCACTATGTCAAGGTCCCTTTGCAACGTAAGGACGGCACATATTCCGTCCCTGACCATAGTATGGTCATCCGCCACCAGCACCCTTATCTTCTTGGTTGCCTCTTTCAGTAGCCTCTGGATGCGAACCACGAGTGAAGCTGGCTCGATTGGCTTAGATACATAGTCCTCAGACTCTAGTTGCATCCCCTCAAATTTTCTCCAACCTCTGGTAAGCCGTTCCTCAGGCCGGGAGTCTATGACCAGGAGTGGCACATCTTTATATCTGGGATGCCGCTTTAGCCAGTTGTGCAATGAAAAAGCCTGTCCAATAGGAGATACAGTGCCCAGAACAACGGCATTAGGCTCCTCTCTCATCTTTTCCTGGCCCTGTGCCTTGTTGGTGGCCGTGATTACGCGATAAGCTTTTGCTTCCAAGGTCATGCGCAACGCTTCTGCAAAATCAGGCTCGTCATCTATGATTAAGATTTTGTTTTTCATTTCACATCCCTCCTTTATTAGATTTTTATTAGCCGACCGACCACAGCTGTACGTTAGACAAAACATTCACCGGTGCGTGCTAACCGGTTGAGCTGCCTCTAAAATATCAGGCACAATTCCTTCGTTACCTACAGCCATAATATGAACGCCATGGCATAAATTTTCGTCCCTTATCGTCTTTATAAACCGGGCAGCAATTTCCTTTCCCTTCTCAAGTCCTTTACCTTTCTCCACATTGGTTAGCTCATCAATGATGGCTTGAGAAACAATTATGCCGGGAACATTATCGTTCATATACCGAGCCATCCTGGCTGAGGCGAGCACGATAATACCGGCCAAGATTTTGACATTGAACTGAGAAGCGTATTGCATAAACCTCCGAAGGCTCTCCAGGTCGAATATGCCTTGAGTTTGGAAGAATTGTGCCCCCGCGACAACTTTTTTCTGGAACTTGATGAGCTGTGGCTCTATGAAGTCTGCCTCGGGGTGAACTGAAGCGCCGAGGCAAAATTGGGGTGCACCTTTTAGTTCATTCCCTCCCATGTCTTTACCAGACTCCATTTCCTTGGCCATCTTCAGTAATTGGACTGAATCCAGGTCAAAGACGGGCTTTGCTTCCTTGTGGTCGCCGACATCGACAGAATCGCCGGTGAGGCAAAGCACATTTTTGATGCCTCTGGAATAAGCCAGAAGAAGGTCAGCCTGGAGAGCCAGGCGATTTCGATCACGACAAGTTATTTGAATGATAGGCTCGCCACCACATTCCTTCACCAGCAGACAGCCACCCAGGGAGGGAAAACGCATGACAGAGCTCTGATGGTCAGTGACGTTGATAGCGTCAACCTTGTCTTTGAGGAGGTCTATGTGGTGAACCATCTCCGAGATGTCTGCTCCCTTAGGAGGCCCAATCTCTGTGGTCACCAGGAATTCATTGGAATTGAGTTTTTCTTCAAATAGTGAGTTAGCCATTGTTCCCCCCTGTTTCAACATCGGCTTTCATGACGATTCTTCTAGGTCTGGGAATTACCCGGAAGTTTCTGGGAGGATAATATCGACGCATCTTTTCCAATTGCTGCAATCTCTCCAGGCGCTTGTAGATTATGATCCAGGCACAGTCCATATCTTTGTTTGCCTCACATTTTCCGTTCTTTGTGCCAGCGCAGGGACCATTGAGTATCCCCTTGGTGCACCTGGTAATGGGACAAATGCCGGCGGTCTCTGCTAGGCGGCAATCACCACAGGCGGCGCAGCGCTCGTCCCAGACGCCCCATTCTTTAGCCATACCCATGAAAGAGGTATTAACACCGGGCAAAACAGGTATATCGGCGAAACGCTCGGCCACGACCTGCACCCCGATGCCACAACCCAGTGAGAGTATGGCATCCACTTCGTTGACCTTGTCTATGAGCACGTCCAGGAATTCGAAATCACATTGTCTTTTTACGGTGTATTCTAAAAAGCTGTGAATTCCGTCGCTGCTCTTTGCCTGGGCCAGCCGTAGTGCACTGTCAAGAAAAGATATTTCGCGCTCACCACCGGCGCCACAAACAGTTACACACGTGCCGCAGCCGAGAAGCAACATCCTTTCGTAAGGAGCAATAATTCGCCTGATCTCCTCCAAAGGCTTTTGTTCTGCTACTATCAACTTTTCACCTCCTGCTTTATTACCGAAGCCAGACAAATTCCTCCTATTTGTTCGGTGAAATTGTCCAGTGCCTCGGCCATATCTCCCTCAGTAGCACTCAGGTTAAATGCCTGCAATCGCTGTGGTTCAAGACCAATCTGGGTCAGTGCCCTTCTAATTCTTTCGACTCGCTGAAAAACCCAAAAGGCGGTGTTTTCTCGACTACATTGTTCCCCGCATCCAGCGATGAAAACCCCTTCTGCGCCCATTTC
>JBMCVZ010000080.1:0-2698 GCA_048621695.1 Chloroflexota bacterium | reverse complement strand
TGGATGCCCTTAATGGGGAACCAGGCATTAAGTCAGCTCGCTTTGCTGGTGAAGCTGCTAGTGATGCAGATAAAGTGAGCCTTCTCTTAGCCAAACTTAAAGGCATTCCGTGGGAGAAACGCACAGCACGTTTTAAGTGCGTCATCGCTATAGCTATTCCCGGAGGCCGTGTAGAGTTATGCTACGGTGAGTGTCATGGCATGGTTGCCTTTGAGGCTAAGGGAGAAAATGGTTTTGGCTATGACCCTATTTTTTTCCTTACCGAGATAGGTGAGACTATGGCTGAACTTCCATTTGAGGTGAAAAATCAAATCAGCCACCGTGCCCGAGCAAGTCAGAAGGCACGTCAGGTGCTACAACAACTCTACATCTAACTCGTGTTAAACCATTTGACGAACTTCCTTTTTGAGCTTAAATTGGGAATAATATGCATAAGCAACGAGATTTTTAACAATATTTGACAATATTTATGGAATATTTAAGGAAAACCTATTGACATTCGAGTAACGATGGCTTATTCTTTTATAAAAAGGGAGGTGAACAGATGCAAGCGTACTGCATGAAATGCCGTGCCAAAAGAGAAATGAAGGATACCAGAAGCATAACCATGAAGAACGGCAGGCCGGCTACTCAAGGCGTATGTCCCGTATGCGGGACCAAGATGTTCAGAATAGGGAAAGCTTAAAGCTAATATCGATAGTGGCAGAACCACTAGGAAGCGGGGTATCCATACTCAAGATACCCCGCTTTTCATTAGCGAATGTATCTTAGATTGTAGCTATGCCCGCCAACAGAAAAAATCGTTTCTGAATCGATTATTGGGGCTTAATTTGGTTAACCCTGAAAACTCCTTCTTCAGGGAATGCTGATTACCCCCAAAGTTATTAAGAGAACTACAACACCAGCCACAATTACCCCCAGCCCAACAGCAGGGAAGGCTTTCTTCCAATTCATGCCCACTAACCACGCTAGAATGGTCCCCGTATATGCTCCCGTGATAGGCAAGGGTATAGCCACAAACAATGTCAATCCCCATAAGCCGTGTTTCTCTACTATCGGCTTGCCTCGCCTTCTCAAATTATCCAGATACTTATCAAATAAAGGTATCCGGTACAGGAGCTTATCGTAAAAGAGGCGCAGAGCAAAGAAGATGGGGAAGAATATCAGGGCATTAGCGATGATTGCCACAAAGAAGGTAAACAAGGGGTCCAACCCAAAAGATATGCCTAAGGGAATGCCACCCCTTAATTCACTTATAGGCGAAACGGTGACTAGCAGAACCCAGGCTAATTCCGTTGTCATTATATGCTTCCAAAATAGCGCTGCTTATTACCGGGAAGCATAGTTTAACATATGTTATTATACGGTATGGTTGTTGCCAAGCACTTAATTCCGTGCTATCTTCTACTTGACTTAGCTTAGGACAGGCAATGCAAAAAAGGAGACTATTTGGGACCAGTGGCGTCCGGGGAGTAGTCAACGAGGATTTATCGCCTGATTTCTGCCGCCAGGTTGCCCTGGCCATAGGCACTACCCTGCCCCTAGACTCTAGAGTTTGTATTGCTGCCGACACCAGAATAAGCAGGGAGTTAATAAAGGAAGCAGTCACCTCCGGCTTGCTTTCTTGTAGTATAAACGTAGTAGATTTAGGCATTTTGCCTACTCCGGCGCTGGCATTGCTCACTAGGGAGTTAGGCTTCGCCACTGGAATTATGATCACGGCTTCCCATAATCCCCCCGAATTCAATGGAATCAAGCTATTCAATAGGAATTCGCTGGGATATAGTCAGGCTCAGGAGGTTGAGATAGAAAGAGCCTATTTCGAACAGGAGTTCAGGGAAACGAAGAAGGGGGCCCTTGAGCAAGTCGGGGATGCGAAGCAAAAATACCTTTCTTTCATTAAAGGCAAGGTGTCTCTGCCAGGTTCCAATCATCGCCTGAAAGTAGTTGTTGACCCTGGCAATGGCGCTGCCTCCCAGTTTGCCAGCTACATCCTTGATCAGATGGGCCTCGATGTAATACCTGTAAATGACGAGCCAGATGGGCTTTTCCCGGGGAGAAGTCCTGAGCCCAAGGAGGATACCCTCCAGGGCACAGTCGATTTGCTGAGGAAAAATAACGCTGACTTAGCTATTTGCTTTGATGGCGATGCCGACCGCGTTGTTTTCTGCGATAAAGAAGGTTTCCTAGGCTTCAATGAGCCCATCGCTTTCATTTCACGACTGGCTGTCAGGAAAACAGGAAAGAAAAAGATTGCTACCACAGTAGAAACTGGAACTCTTCTTGACCTGGCAGTGAAGGACCTTGGGGCGGAGGTGGTCAGAGGCAGGGTCGGCGATGTCCCGGTGGCTCATCTAGCCCAGGAACTCAATGCCGCCCTGGGAGTGGAACAGGTGGGCGTGTACATTTTCCCCGAGCTGGGCTATTATCCCGATAGCATTTTCGCCTCACTCTTCGTGTTAAGTCAGCTAAACGACGCCGGCGAAATCAGGCAATTCCTCCAGGGTATTCCCAGGCTATTCTTCGAGAAAGCAAAGATATTTTGCCCGAATGAACTAAAGGAATCGGTTATGGCTCAGGTAAAGGAAAAGGTTAACCTTTTTACTGCCGATGGCATAAATACTCTTGACGGCCTGAGGCTGGAATTTCCGAACTCCTGGATGCTTATCAGGGCTAGTGGCACCGAGCCTCTCATCCG
>JBMCVZ010000079.1:0-2748 GCA_048621695.1 Chloroflexota bacterium | reverse complement strand
ACCATACGCTAAGCTATGCAGATGGGAAATGGCATTGTACCTGCCATTTCTTTTCCCAATGGGAGATATGTAGCCATATCATGGCGCTCCAGCAAATTCTAGGCAATATGTTACCCAAGGAAGCCCTTGACTCTCCCATGGAAACTCAGCCCCTCGAGAAGTAAGCTAACGCTTCCGCCACGACAAACAGAGAGCCGGTAACGCAGATAATATCTCTCCTGTCTGTCTGAGATAAAGCTCGGGATATACCTTCAGTTACAGTTTCTCCAATTTGAGGCTGAATGCCTCGTTTGCTGAACTCGGCAGCCAGGGTTGAAAGAGGGGCAGCACGGGAATGTGCTGTCCGTGTAATTATAACCTGGGGGGAGAGGGGAACCAGTTCATTTACTATTCCTGGTATGTCTTTGTCGCAGGATGTCCCGAAAACAAGAAAAATCCGTTTGTAATTGAAGTAAGCTTTGATATTACTCACCAAACCTCTCATCGAAGTTACATTATGGGCTCCATCAACTAAAACTGTAGGGTTCTGTTGCAAAATTTGAAATCGTCCCGGCCACTTAACCCGGGCAAGCCCTTGAGTGATATTGGCGGCTGAGATTGAAAACCCCTCGGAAGCCAATATCTCCAAAGCTGCTACAGCGGCGGCAGCATTCTCAAGCTGGAAGTTGCCTAAAAGGGGAATACTAACCTGGTATTTATTTTTTCTACCATCGATCGCCAGTGATTGATGGTCAAGGTCACCGCTTATCTTATGCCAGATGACATCCTCGCCTACTTGAACTACCTTCGCTTTCTTTTCACGACAAATGTCACTGATTACCGAAGCCGCCTCTTTAGGCTGGGGGGAAAGCACCACCCAGCAGCCAGGTTTGATAATGCCTGCTTTTTCCCGGGCTATTGCCTCCAGGCTATTGCCTAAAATCTGAGTATGGTCCAGGCTGATAGGTGTGATAATACAAACTAGAGGACTGGCTACATTAGTGGCGTCAAGCCTGCCGCCCAGGCCTACTTCCAATACCTGAAAGTCCGCGTCCTTTTTCTGGAAGTAAGCAAATGCCAGTGCGGTTAACGCCTCGAAATAAGTAAGTTGACTGAAGCTAGCATCTCGCTTCATGGATTCAACAAATGGCTTTACTTCCGCCATAGCAGCAGCAAACTCAGCCTCAGAAATCAAATTGCCATCTATACTAATGCGCTCCCTTAGAGTCTGAAGGTGGGGGGAGATGTATAATCCCGTTTTATAGCCTGAATTGCTCAAGACCTGAGCAATCATAACTGCAACACTACCTTTTCCCTTGGTGCCTGCGATATGAATCGTCTTGGCTGCCAACTGAGGGTTGCCCATACGGTTTAATAATTCTTCTACGTGCCTTAAGCTATAACCAGGCGCGGCATAAGATATGCCCGGAATCTGCTCATAATTAACAAAACTATTAAGATAATCTTCTGCCTGACTGTAATTCAATTCCTGGCCTCGATATTCAGCAATTATACTACAGTTGACCGCATAATCTCGTATAGAATTCCTCAGCATTGATGGAGAGGATGAAGGTGGGGGTGAATCCCCCTCCCTCTAACTCCCTCCCGCCAGGGCAGGGGGAATTATAGGGAGTCTTGCAATTGACTGCACTTACATATAACACCCTGCCCGGCCTGTGATAGAATCTTGAGATACTATCTAAGAGAGGGGTGCAAGCAAAGAATTAAGTGAAGATCACGCTTAAACCATTAGGTAATATCGCTGACGAAATAATGGAGGGGCTTAAGGATAGGGTCGGCGGTGTTTTCCGTTGTCCAGTGGAAATAGAAGCAGGTCTTAGCGATTTAGCCCGGGCCTACAATCCCGAGAGGAAACAATACTCTTCCTCAAAATTACTGGCCTCTCTGAAAAAATCAGAAAGGGATGAAAGAGTTGTAGGTATAGTGGATGTCGACCTTTATGTTCCCAGGCTTAACTATGTGTTTGGTGAAGCCGATGTAGGGTCAGGAACAGCAATCGTATCCCTCTATAGGCTAAGGCAAGAATATTATGGCTTAGCACCGGACGAAGCTTTATTTATGGAAAGAGCCACCAAGGAGATAATTCATGAACTGGGACATACCTTCGGCCTGGGACATTGTCCCCATAACAAGTGTGTCATGCACTTTTCCAACAACCTGGCTGATACTGACTTGAAGGAGGCAAATTTTTGTAGTAGCTGTCGCCCCAAGATAATCTTTTAATATACTCCTGGAATTTGATATACTTGGGGAATCCACAGGCGAGTTGTCATACAGCAAGGCGCCAGGAATTACTGAAAGTGATTTTGCTAAAAAGCCATAACAATGCCCGTCTCAATTCTGAGGTAGTTTAATCACTCAATTAGCGATATGAGAAAATTTTGAAAGAAGGAGATTAGAGCATGCAAAAAGAAGTAGTTGTAGTTAGTGGTGCCAGGACGGCAATTGGCGCCTTCGGTGGTTCTTTAAGAGATATACCTGTTGTTGAGCTGGGCGCCGCGGTGATTAAGGAGGCGATTAAGCGGGCAGGACTAAGGCCGAAGTCCGGTGAGGAATTGCTCAATTATGGTCCTGACGCACTCAAATCTGATGGAGTAATAGAGCTGGAGAAAAAGCACTACGATTACGATTCCTCTTTGCGCCCTGTTCAGGTTGATGAAGTAGTCATGGGGAATGTCCTTCAAGGAGGACAGGGGCAAAACACAGCTCGTCAGGCTTCCATCTACGCTGGCATTCCTAAAGAGACCC
>JBMCVZ010000078.1:0-2778 GCA_048621695.1 Chloroflexota bacterium | reverse complement strand
GCGCATCATACTTGCCCATCTTTTGATATATGCTGTAAATATGTTTTGGCCGGCCAGAAACCTTAGCTTTTACATCTGCCTTATCTAATTCCTGGCATAGCATCTGACTTAGCTCAGTTACGAAGCCTTCCCTTTCAGCCCGCTTTCCAGCTACCAAACGAGCAATCCGATGGTACAAACGTGGCTTTAGATAGCGAAAAGACAAATCCTCTAATTGCCATTTCGCCTCCCTCAATCCTAAACGGTGCGCCAAGGGAGCATATATCTCCAGTGTCTCTTGAGCGATGGTACGCCGTTTCTCTGCTGGTAACGCACCCAGTGTACGCATGTTATGTAACCTGTCTGCCAATTTGATAAGAACTACCCGCATGTCCTCAGCCGTAGCCAGTAGCATTTTACGTAAGTTTTCCGCTTGAACCTTCGACTTTGTTTCTCCCGTTCGAACTCGACTCGTAAGTTTGTTCAGCTTCGTAACTCCATCAACCAGCTTAACCACCTGTAAACCAAAGTTAGCCTCGATCTCATCTAATGATACACCGCAATCTTCAGGGACATCGTGCAACAACGCAGCAGCTAAGGTTTCAGCATCAAGGTGATACTCAGCCAAAAGCCTAGCTGTAGTCAAGGGATGTTCTAAATAAGGCTCTCCCGTTTTACGCACCTGCCCCTGGTGAGCTCTGGCAGCGAATTCGTAAGCTGCCTTAACCAAGGCTACCTTATCATCAGGCAGGTAAGAGCTAGCCTGTTTTATAAGCTCATTTACGTCCATCTAATTCATAATACTGCAATAGCAAAAGTAACGCAACTTAATAAATATGGTAAACTACGAGATAGACAATGGGGACTTCTTTACACAAAGCACCTCGCGGGACATTTGACGTCCTGCCACAAGAGTACGCCTACTGGAAATACGTAGAGGAGAAGGCTGCTTCCTTATGCCAACTCTATGGTTACCAACCGTTGAGGACGCCGATATTCGAAGATGCCCAGCTTTTCACTAAAACTGTGGCAGGGGGTACAGATATCGTCGACAAGGAAATGTATGTTTTCGAAGATAAAAGTGGACAAGAATTGGCTTTAAGGGCAGAGGTAACAGCGCCAGTTTGCCGAGCTTATATAGAACATGGATTATTTAATTTAGCTCAACCCGTGAAGCTTTATTACATGGGACCGGCTTTCAGGTATGAGCGTCCCCAATTTGGAAGGTACCGCCAGCACCACCAATTTGGCTTTGAGGCTCTCGGGGAGGCTGATCCCGCCCTCGACGCTGAAGTAATTGAAATGGCACAACAATTCTTTTATTCGCTAGGACTCTCTCGATTTTCTATCCAACTCAATAGCATTGGCTGTAAGCTTTGCCGCCCCGGGTATTTACAAGTACTGATGCAGCATTATTCAAGCTATGAAGACCATCTTTGCCCCGACTGCAAAGTCAGGCTGAGCAAGAACCCTCTACGTTTGCTTGATTGCAAGAAAACCTCCTGCCAGGAGATAGCTAAAACCGCACCGAAAATCACCGATTACCTATGTTCGGAATGCCAACTCCACTTCCAAAATGTTCAGAAATATTTAAGGACAATGAACATCCCCTTTCAATTGAATCATAGATTGGTCCGCGGCCTGGATTATTACACCAGGACGGTGTTCGAGATTGAACCTCGAGATAAAGGAGGTCAAAGCACACTAGGAGGAGGTGGCCGCTATGATGACCTCATCGAGGAATTAGGAGGAAAACCAACTCCTGCGGTGGGCTTTGCGGCCGGGCTGGAGAGAATAATATTGAATCTAAAGAAACAGAAATTAGATATCCCAGCATTGCCCAAGCCCAATGCTTTCATCGCCTATTTGGGGGAAGAAGCCAAGATTGAGGCGATGAAGATTGCCTCGAAGCTACGTAAAGCCGGCATTGCTGTTATCATAGCTACGGGTGATAAGAGCCTGAAGGGGCAGATGAGACAAGCTAATTCCTTAGGCATTGCCTATGCCCTTATTCTGGGCGAACAAGAGATCGCAAGCCAAAATGTAATGTTGCGGGATATGAGGAGCGGAGAACAGAAAACCATCCCGCTAGCTAAAATAGCCAGCAGACTCTTAAACGAAACTAAACAGCCTTAAGAAGTATAAGCCAGCAACATCTATATTTGAAGGACACCAATTAGGTCGCTTCAGTGAAATAAATACGGCTCCATGCAATCACCGAACTTCGTTCATGTCTTCAATTTTTTGAATTATTTAAGCAAGATAAGAGCGCACTTCCCGATAAGTATTGAATGCGCCACAGCACTGAATATGGTATAATATAAACGCGTAAAAATTACGTTTCTCTGCAGGCCGATATTTATCGATGGGAATTTTCCGGGCCCTATGAAAACAGCGAACCGAATACTTGACGGGGCAGTAAAAAACTCGCATTTTTGACTTGGTTTGGTAGAAATGTATGAATTTCTCCATAATCTTATGTTGTTTCCCGACCACAAAATGAGAAAGCGGGCTAACTATGTCTGAAGATCTGAACCGAGACTATACCGCCAAAGATATCCAAATTTTAGATGAAATCAAAGCCGTACGCCTACGACCGGGAATGTATATTGGCGGCACTGATCGACACGGATTACACCAACTCCTCTACGAGATAGTGTATAACAGCATAGACGAAGCCATGGCAGGTTGCTGTGACCAAATTGAAGTAACAATCCATGAAGATAATAGCGTCACAATAACTGATAATGGACGAGGTATCCCTACAGAAACTATCCCGGGACAAGATGTCACAGCCTT
>JBMCVZ010000077.1:0-2929 GCA_048621695.1 Chloroflexota bacterium | reverse complement strand
GATTTGCCTACCATAGGCTGTGCAAAATCAATCCTTTGCGGCCAGCATCAGCCTGTGGGAGAAGATGCTGGCTCTCATACTGAATTACTTGACAATGGAGAACTTATTGGAGCAGCATTAAGGACTAAATCTGGAGTTAAGCCAATATATGTCTCCGTGGGCCATAAAATTGACCTGGCATCGGCTTTACAATGGGTGATGAAGTGCTGCCATGGCTATAGACTTCCTGAACCTACTCGCCTGGCTCACCTCGCTGCCGGAGGCATGCTAACCCTCGAACCAAGCTGTAGGGGTTAGTTATTATATTGAGGAGTATTTCGAATGCAAGAAGAGAAGGAAAGTATAGAGGCCTTACTTCGCCAAATATCAGACATCATGGTGCATCTTTGACATCCCTGGCAAAGAACAGGAAATTGCCAGGGTAGAGGCAAAGTCAGCCCAACCTGATTTTTGGGATGACCCGGCTAAAGCTCAGGTTGTTATGCGCCAAATTGGGGTCAAGAGGAATCTAGTCAACGCTTGGCGCGAGCTGGAGAAGAAGGCTGCTGACCTTCAGGAAATGATTGTTCTGGCTGTAGAGGAGGAAGACTACTCTCTTAAGGAAGAGATACAACGAGAGCTAAAAAAGCTGAGCACTCGGTTTGAAGAATTGGAGAGCCAACAGCTTTTTACTGGTGATTACGACAGTCGAAATGCCATGGTCGCCCTTCATGCTGGGGCTGGTGGCACCGAGTCTCAGGACTGGGCAAACATGTTGCTCAGGATGTACTTGAGGTGGGCAGAGCGGCATAATTACAAGGCTGAGGTCCTGGATGTCTCCCCGGGAGAAGAGGCTGGTATCAAAAGTGCTATCCTGGAGATTAACGGGGATTATGTCTATGGCTATCTCAAAGGTGAGCATGGCGTACACAGGTTAGTGCGGCTTTCGCCTTTTGATGCCGACCATGCCCGCCACACATCTTTTGTTCTGGTGGAAGTCCTTCCCGAAGCTGAAAGTACGGTGGATATCAAAATAGCCCCGGAAGACTTGAGGGTAGATACCTACAGATCCAGTGGCCCTGGCGGTCAGCATATGCAGAAGACCAGCAGTGCTGTCAGGATAACGCACTTACCTACAGGACTGGTAGCCAGTTGCCAGGGTCAGAGGTCTCAGCACCAAAATAAGGAAGCTGCTTTAAGAATTCTTTATTCTCGCATTCTTGAGCTTGACCGCGAGAAGAAAGAGGAGGAAAGAGCCAGGCTAAAAGGCGAGCGCATTGAAGCGGGTTGGGGGAATCAAATTAGAAGTTACGTTCTTCACCCCTATAAGATGGTGAAGGACCACCGTACCGATTATGAGGTCCACGATGCCGAAGCCGTCTTGGATGGAGAACTGAATGGATTTATCACCGACTACCTCAGGTCGCAAGTAGGGAAATGATTAGACGAATCGTCTTAATATCTTCGGCGCTTCTCTTGGTTTTAATCCCCTCCCTCGTCGCAGCCGGGGAGGATTTTACAGTTATAGACAGCGACGTAGATGTAAATTTTCCACACCAGGCTGAGTTCACACTCGAAGCTGAAAGCTATGTAGATATCGTTGATGTCCGTCTTTATTACCAGGTGGATATGATGAACTACGCTGAAGTTGTCAGTGAGGGTTGGGGTGATTTTACCCCGGCAAACAAGATAGAGGCTAATTGGGTATGGGATATGGAGAATGCGAGCTTGCCCCCTGGCGCTGAAGTCACATATTGGTGGATGATTGAGGATGCCGATGGGAACAGACTTGAGACCTCCCCGGAGATAATGCATTTCGATGACCAGCGCTATCCTTGGCAGAGCTTGACTAGTACCGTACTTCAGGACAGCACGCTGACCCTTTTCTGGTACGAAGGCAGTGATTCCTTCGCCCAAGAATTGATGGATACTTGCCAGGAAGGACTTGTCAGATTGACCGAGGATATTGGTACCAATCCAGAAAAGCCCATCAAGATATATATTTATGCCTCCATCGGTGATTTACAGGGGGCTATGATTTTCCCTCAGGAATGGACTGGCGGAGCTGCCTTTACTGCATTCAGTACAATTGCTATCGGTATTCCACCGAGCGAACATGAGTGGGGCAAACGAGCCTTAGTTCACGAGTTGACACATCTTGCTGTTCACCAGGCAACTTTCAGCCCCTATGGTCAGCTTCCTATATGGCTTGACGAAGGGTTAGCCACGTTTAATGAGGGCGAGCTTGACCCTGTTTTTCGCTCCTCGCTGGAAGAGGCTATTTTGGAAGACGAGCTTATCTCGGTGCGCAGCCTGTGTAGTCCCTTTTCCGCCGAGACTGAAAAAGCCCGCCTTTCCTATGCTGAAAGCTATAGCCTTGTGGAATACCTTCTGGATAATTATGGGCAGGACAGGATGCTCGAATTGTTGACTATTTTGAAGCAAGGTAATACCTACGATGAAGCCTTGACCGACACCTATGGTTTTGATATAGATGGTCTCGATGCCCACTGGCGAGGAACTCTGGGGTCCCACACCATCATTTCGGCGAGCCGAATCTCTGAACAAAGTGAAGGTACAGCGGGGCAGTTCCATCCTGCTTTGATTGCCGGGTTGGCAGCATTAGCTACAGTATTGGCTTTATGGGGTGCTCTGGCTCTGGAGAGGCGGACATGGCGAAGGTCGTCTGGTAAGGCAACAATATAGGATAAACCATGAGAAATTCTTTCACTGTACACGATTTGCCCCTCAGTGAACGCCCCAGGGAGAGGCTACTTAAGCTGGGCAGCGAAGCTCTTTCCGCCCAGGAAATTTTGGCTTTAATCCTGGGTCGGGGAGTCAAAAATGAGTCGGTTATGGTGACTAGTCAGAAGCTGTTAAGCCAGTTTGGCAATCTCAAAGGTGTTGCCAATGCTTCTGTGGAAGAGTTAACCCAGACGAAAGGTATCGG
>JBMCVZ010000076.1:0-2949 GCA_048621695.1 Chloroflexota bacterium | reverse complement strand
ATCGAACCTTTGCCATATTGCTTCTCGATTTGCTCAATGGCCAATTCGACTGCTTTCTCTTTTTCAGTAGCCACTCTTTGGATATTGTATCATGGGGTTTTGGCTCAATCAATGAGGAAATAGTGCAGGATTCACACTTCTTAGCGTGGGGAAAATTACCTTAGTTTATGATTGTCGCTAAAAAGCGAGACTTTTCAAGGGCAATTATTTATAGCCTAAAAGTTCCTCCAAGCCTTGAGCCTGTTCCACATGATAGGGGCCCACTCTGGTTCGGCGAACTTCCAATACAGTAGCGCCCACCCCGAGTTTCTCTCCGATATCGTGAGCAAGGCTTCTAACGTAAAATCCTGAAGACACCTCGCAGGCCAAAGTAAAATAGGGGAACTGGAACTCCTTGAGCTCCAGGGAATAAATGCTTACCTTTTTAGGTGGTATATCTACGATGATGCCTTTCCTGGCTAGCTGGTAAGCTTTTTGTCCCGCCATTTTTTTTGCTGAAAATGGCGGAGGTGTCTGCCAGATATCGCCATGGAATTCCTTCATCGCCATTTCCAGTTCCCCTCTGGTTACTTCGTTATCGCTTCGCTTCACAACCCGTCCTTCAGAGTCAAATGTCTCTGTCTCGACACCGAGAACAGCCTTAACTTCGTAAGCCTTGTCCAGTTTAAGAAACAAAGAGGCGTTTTTCGTGCGCTTGCCGGTGAGAACAACTAAGAGCCCCGTAGCTAAGGGGTCTAAGGTCCCTGTATGACCGACCTTCACGTTGAATTTCTTTTTTATCCGCTGTACCACCTGGGAGGAGGTGAGCCCTTTAGGTTTGTCCACCAGCAACATTTTGTCCATACCTGTAAGTATACTGGAAAACCTGAAGCTTATCACTCGCTGATACTTGTCTAAAAATGAGGGTTTTGACAGGTTTGCTAGCTAATGCTATCATAAATTACATAAGTTAGATTGCAGCCAAAGTTAATGATAGAAAGAACGTCAATTTGGTTGGGGAGGGGACTTAGGGGGTGGTAACAGGTGGATGACGCCGATAGTTGGCTTTTGTTAGCCTTCCTAGTTTGCTTGGCCCTTTCAGCTTTCTTTTCCAGCGCTGAGTCGGCTTTTATCTCCTCACCTAAAGCTGGTATTGATCCGGTTGCACATGTCGTTTACCCTGAGTGAGCACTAAAAGTGAACATTAACAGCCTCTATGTGATATTGTTTTTCATATGTCTTGGGTGTGGCGCTTTTTTCTGCAGTGCTGAGACTGCCTTCATTGGTATACAGAAACTGCGTCTACAACATCTAGTCCAGAGTGGACACCGTGCTGCCAAAAGGGTGGCCAAGATTGTGGAACAGCCGGAGAAATTTCTCGCCACAGTTCTTTTGGGGATCAACTTTTTTGAGACGGCAGTAGCTACTCTGGGTACAATCATAGCAGTGTCGTTAATACGAAATGAGAACCTGGCAGTAGCCATTGCTACCATCGTGATCACCGTAGTAACCTTGGTTTTCGGTGAACTCGTTCCCAAGAGCTTGGCAGTTCGTTATGGAGAGAGGCTGGCTCTGAGATACGTTAGACCTTTGGAAATAATCTCTACCATCCTCTATCCTCTGGTTTATATACTGAACCACATCGGGATTAGCTTCACCAAGGTAGTGGGGGAGGGCGAAATTCCCAAGCCGACCATCAGCGAGGAGGAATTCCGTACAGCTATCAGCATAGGTGAGGCTGAAGGGGTAGTGGAAGGTAATGAGGCAGAGATGTTGCACAAGGTGTTTGAGTTTACCGACCGCCCGGTGAGTAAGGTAATGATCCCCAGAACAGAAATCGCCTGGGTAGAGCAAGGGACGAAGCTAAGCGACTTCCTTAATCTCTATACCCAGGGACGATATAGCCGTTTCCCCGTATATAAAGATACTACCGATAACGTGGTAGGCGTGTTGCATGCCAAGGATGTATTGATGAAGTTAACCGATGAGTCTGATAAAAGAGACAGCATCATCGATGATTTGATGCGCCCTGCTTATTTTGTGCCTGAAGGTAAACGCTTAGGGGAGCTTCTTGCTGAGATGAGAGACGGTGGTCACCATGTGGCAATCGTTGTCGACGAATTTGGGGGAATTGCGGGAATGGTTACTCTCGGGCAGCTGACGGAGGAGATTGTCGGCGATATTCGCGATGAGCTGACTGGTAAAGAGAAGGATTTCGTTGTAACTGGCGACAGCACCTTTCAACTGGATGGGGGGTTCAGGATTGAAGATGCTAATGAGGAATTGGGGCTGAATTTGCCCAGCGGTGATTATGAGACTGTGGCCGGCTTTATTCTCAGCCAACTTGGTCGGATACCGAAGCAGGGAGAGCAATTTAAGTACCAGGACCTGAAGTTCGTTATCACTGAAATACGCGGTATGAAGATAGAGAAAGTCATAGTGACTAAGGAAAAGGGCGTTGCTAAATCGTAGTTTTATGGCCATACCACCTATAATAAAGTGGTAAAATAGCTCATCCCGACGTGTCGGGATGTTTCTTGCTTTCAGTCCTGATAAATGGGGGCGCGGTAACCTAAGGAGGCCTTTTGAAGCTTATTTTAATTAGGCATGGTGAAACATATTGGAATCACGAGAGGCGTGTCCAGGGAGGAGATAGCGATATCGAATTGAATAGTACCGGACTGGAGCAAGCCAGTAAGCTGGCAGCTTTCCTCAAGAATGAGCCCATTGCTGCCATACTCTCTAGCCCATTGCAGCGAGCTATAGCCACAGCTGAGGTCATAGCTAGCCATCACCAGTTGCCTGTAGAGGTTGATCAAGGGCTTAGAGAGCTCAAAGTTGGTGAACTGGAAGGTATGTCTGTTTCAAATTTAGGTACCACGTTCAGCCAGTTCTTGATGGAGTGGTGGCAAGAGGGGGGGCCAATGAAATTGCCCAACGGCGAAAGTCTGGTTGAATTGCAACAGAGAG
>JBMCVZ010000075.1:0-2968 GCA_048621695.1 Chloroflexota bacterium | reverse complement strand
AAATGGAGAAAAGGTCGATAAAAACTTGCACTATGCTTTCATAGGAGGAGGTGAAAAATGGCCTACACATTAGCTTGTCGGGATTTGGGGGCAGATTGTCCCTATGTCGCTCGTGGTGAAACCATCGACGAGGTGGTTCAAGATGGGATGAAGCATGCCAAAGAAGTGCACGGTTACACTGATGAGCAGCTAAATGACCCAAAGATGATTGAAGAGACGAAAGCAGCAATCAAAGAGGTTTGAGCTTTTGAAAGTTCGGTAGAGTCGTGAGTTCAGTGCTAGCTAAGCCACGGACAGAACGAGCACAGCTAAGGTTTGTGGCTTAGCCTTTTTCTCCACTATGGTATCGCTCATTGCAGGCATGCTGCTAAACTGGTATTTGAAATAAAGGAGCTTATTTTATAATTGCAGACATTGCTTCATCATAATTATTATTAGCGGAGACGATATACTGAAATGACATAGTTTTGTAACTTTTGTTGTTTTCATTTTATGACTTTTTCATTATCCAGCGATTAAACTAATGAGTAAATGGTATAGATGAGGATTCTGGTCAGACACGCAATAACCAATAAGAAGAACGGCAGGTACCGATATGAGTAAACTTTAAATTTCACAAATGGTGGATAGCAATATCGAGCTTGCTAAAGAAATTCTATGCCTTAAAGGCCAGAGAGGCACTATTTCCCTCGGCCATAACTACCACCGGGGTGAACTACAGGAAAGGTGAAAAATGAAGGTGAAGGTAGATAGAGAATTATGTATTGGGGTTAGTAACTGCGTGGCTATTGCTCCCACGGTCTTCAAGCTGGATGACCAAAACAAGGCTGAAGTTCTTGACCCTGGCTCAGTTGGTGAGGAGACTTTGATGGAGGCAGCCGAAAGCTGCCCGGAGAACGCCATCATTGTTGAGGATGAGGAGGGTAACCAGTTATACCCCTGAGCATGGAAATATATGTTAGGGAGGTTTCAATATGAGAAGGGTTTATTTAGATAATGCAGCTACCACACCGCTTCTTCCGGAAGTCCGTGAGGCAATGATGCCCTATCTGGGTGATATCTTTGGTAACCCATCGTCGCTCCATGATTGGGGAGATGGTGCCCGGGAGGCTATAGGTCGTGCACGTAGCCAAGTAGCCCAGCTTATCAGCGCTGATCCTGGCGAAATAATCTTTACTGGCAGTGGCACAGAAAGTAATAATTTTGCTGTCAAAGGACTGGCGCTGGCGCAACAAGCTAAAGGGAAGCATGTGGTGGTCTCTGCTATTGAGCATTTTTCGGTACTGCACTCAGCAAGAACACTGGAAAAGTTGGGCTTCGAGGTGAGTGAAGTCCCGGTGGATGAACATGGGGTGGTTGACCCTGACGATGTACTACGGCAGATAAGGAAGGATACGATACTGGTCTCTATAATGCATGCTAATGGTGAGGTGGGTACTATCGAGCCTATTCGGGAGATAGCCAGGATAACCAGGGAGCGAAAGATTCCCTTCCATACAGATGCTGTAGCTACTGTGGGGACAATGCCCGTTAATGTGGCGGAACTGGGAGTAGATGCCTTGAGCTTGGCCGGGAACCAGTTCTACGGTCCCAAGGGGGTTGGGGTGCTGTGGATAAGAAAAGGGGTGCGGATTATGCCGCTTCTCGATGGTGGTATTCAGGAAGAGGGGCGGCGTGCCGGTACTGAGAATGTCCCAGCTATTGTTGGCCTGGGAAAAGCAGCGGAACTGGCTAAGACTCACATGGCAGACCGGATAAAGCGGTTAACACCGCTGCGTGACCATTTACTCAAAGAGCTGCCGAGCAGAATCGAACGTGTGGTCATCACCGGACACCCGCAGCACCGTTTGCCCGGACATGCCAGTTTCTGCGTAGAATTTATTGAAGGCGAGTCCATGCTTATGCTGTTGAATAGCAAGGGGATTGCTGTATCCAGCGGCTCGGCGTGTACTTCGCGGGCACTTAAAGCGTCCCACGTGCTTATCGCCATGGGGCTGTCTCACGAAGTAGCCCAGGGCTCTATACTATATACCCTAGGCATAGATAACACTAAAGAAGATATAGATTACGTTCTGGAGACCATGCCGTCCATCGTTGACAGGCTGCGGCAGATGTCGCCGCTTTACGCCAAGTTTAGTAAAACAGGTAAAGGAGGCAAGTAAAATGCCCGTCTATAGTGAAAAAGTTATGGACCACTTCACGAATCCTCGTAACGTTGGGGAGATTGAAAACCCTGATGGTGTCGGCGAGGTAGGTAATCCGGTGTGTGGGGATATGATGACTTTCTACATTAAGGTAAAGGACAATCGCCTCGAAGATGTTAAATTCAAAACTTTTGGTTGCGGGGCAGCTATCGCTGTTTCCAGTATGGTGAGCGAGATGGCTAAGGGCAAGACATTGGAGGAGGCGATGAAAATTACTCCCCGCTCGGTAGCTGATGAGCTAGAGGGGTTACCCAAACAAAAATTTCATTGCTCCAATCTGGGCGCCCAGGCTTTGAACAAAGCTATACAGGATTACCTGAGCAAGAAGAAAGGAGGGAAAAAGTCATGACAGAGGAAAAAGGGAAAAAGAAGCATATTTTTTGTCCCTACTGTGACCAGGAGATAATGGAGGCGGATTTCCCCTACTGCCAGCCTTGCCAGATAACTATATTTTACTGTCCCGAGTGCCGAAAGCCCCTGCCCCGGGAAAATACGCTATGCCCTCATTGTGGGGCTGAGATCAAGGGTTAGTGTCACTTGGATAGGAGGTTAAACTATGGCAGAGTCTAGTTCACCAAAGCAGGCTCATCAAATCTTGGATTGCATAGGTCTTTACTGTCCAATGCCAGTTATACGAACCAAGCAGGAAATCGATAAACTTGCTGTTGGTGAGACGTTGGAGGTATTGGCAGATGACCCTGCTGCTGAGGAGGACCTCAAGGCTTGGGCAAAGCGGACCGGACAGAAAATACTTGAGATAGAGA
>JBMCVZ010000074.1:0-3046 GCA_048621695.1 Chloroflexota bacterium | reverse complement strand
GGTCACGAAAATTCTTTAGCAACTCCTCATGAGCATATCTCCTGGTAATCACATCTCTGTCCCAGCGAAGCAATCTTGCTTCGGGGAAGAAATGCCTTATCTCTTCTTCCACCCTCTGCGTGCCAATGCCCAGAAACCTGAGATTGCGTCGATAGCACTGGGGACAGCTTTGGGACACCGGGATAGAATAGCGGCAACGATGGCAAATTAGCCTTTTCTCCACTGAATGGTAAGTAAGGGCTATGGAGCAGCGCGGACAGCGAAAGACAAAGCCGCAGTTGCGACATCGAACAAAGGTAGCTGTGCCCCGACGGTTAAGGAAAAGAACTATCTGCTCGCCCTGCACCAAGGTTTCTTTCATGGCAGCTAGTAAGGAACGGCTAAACAAGCTTGCGTTTCCGGCTTTAAGTTCTTCCCTTAAATCCACTATGCTGACTTCGGGGAGAGCCGAGTATCCAGGAGGCTGGGTGCTCGGACGAGGAGTAACTCTTTCCCTTAGCTCTACAAGCCGGTATTCGCCTTCCTGTGCCCTATGAAAACTGCCAATATCAGGGGTAGCGCTACCGAGGATGACAACAGCATCGTTGAGTTGAGCCAATTTAATGGCTACATCGCGGGCATGATAGCGAGGCGATTTATCTTCTTGTTTGTATGTCCGCTCATGCTCTTCATCGATAATAATGAGACCGAGGCTGGGCAGGGGCGCAAATAGGGCGCTCCTCGGTCCGATAACGACATCGCAGTTTCCTTCCGTTATCCATTGCCATTCGTCGAACTGCTCTCCCAGGGAAAGGCCACTATGCAGTACTGCCACACGCCCGGGGAAACGATTAGCAAATCTTTCTACTGTTTGCTGAGTCAAGGCAATTTCCGGGATAAGACAAATGCCACGCTTACCTGCGGCAATAACTTGAGCTAATGCCCGGAGGTAAATCTCAGTCTTGCCGCTGCCCGTAACGCCGAAAAGGAGAAAAACTGGTGAACTGCTAGATGGCCTCGCCTTCCCTGCAATGACACCCTGGATCGATTCCCAGGCAGTCTGTTGAGATTCAGTGAGAATCGGAGGCGGAGAGGTTGTGAAGCTGAGGTGAGACAAGGGGTCACGTCTTACCCTGAGCCTTTCCACCGAGACCAGGTGACGGTTCTCCAGTGCTCTGATAGTGGCAGGAGAGCAATTGAGACGTTTCCTTAATTCGCTAACTGAAATAGGCTGAGTCTGCCCGGTCAGAAATTCTAGGAGTTCCGCCTGCTTATGAGCTCTAGACTTATCCAGATGAGCCTTCGCCACTTCAATTTCTTCTTTGCTGGCTATTAGCTTAATAAAAGGAAGCGTTTTGGGCTTTATCTTTGCCTTTTCCAATTCCAGAATTTTTGTAATTAACTGACGGTGTAGCAACTGGTCGGTGATTTGCCTGGCTTTTGTTTTGCCAATTATTTCTTCCAGCTCAGGCAAGCTTATCTTCTTTTTCTCTCTAATAATATCAAGGGTTTGCCTTTGCTCCGGTGTCAGGGGCAAACCTATCTGGGAATCTGTTAGCTGAAAGCAAGTAATAGCCCGCCTCTCAAATCCTGGAGGCAGCATTAAAGCCAGGGCATCAAAAAGAGGGGCAAAATAGTGTTCGCTTATCCACCGGGCAAGTTTCATTTGTATCGGGGAAAGCAAAGGAAAATCAGCGACAATGCCGGCTATTTCCTTAGTTTCTTCAACGGATGGCTCGTCCGATAATTGGAACACAATCCCCTGAATGAACCGTGAGCCAAAGGGTACCCACACTGCTTGGCCGGCACTAATATTGAGCCCTGGCGGTATGGCATAGCAAAAAGTTGACCGACTCCCCGGGGAATTGACCGCCACCTCGGCGTAGTTCATTCAGAGGTCTGTTCTTCTTCAGGCGTGGCTGGCTCTTCTTGAGACACAGCTTGCTTTTTTTGAGACGTGGTTCGTTCTATCTTAGGCATAGCTTGCTCTTCTTGTGGTATGGTTCGCTCTATTGCTTTCTCCCGCCTCTCCTTAAGTCGAGCCTGCTTAACGCTGAGCCTGCGTATATAATAGAGTTTGGCCCGGCGTGCCTTTCCATGTCTGAGAACTTCCACATTTTGCACAGAAGGGGATTGAAAGGGGAAGGTACGCTCCACCCCAATGCCATAAGACACTCTCCGCACCGTAAAGCTTCCACCATCAACACCCTTCCTCATTTTAATCACCACTCCTTGGAAGTTTTGCAGTCGCTCTTTATCCCCTTCCCTGGTCTTCAAACTAACCTTGACTGTATCGCCAGGCGAAATTTGAGGAACACTGGGGTTCATTTTTGGTTTAACAAACTCTCTGACATCCATTTCCTTTCCTCATCGCAGAGATTGCCCTTCTCCAAGAGGTCAGGGCGCCGTTTCGCAGTCCGCAGGATAGCCTGGCGATGTCGCCATTGAGCAATTTCGCCGTGATTTCCTGAAAGCAAAACAGAGGGCACTGACCAATCCCTATATACCTGCGGTCTGGTATATTGGGGATATTCTAAAAGTCCATTGCTATGAGAATCGCTGCTGGCGGAATCTTGTGAGCCAAGCACTCCCGGTATAAGTCTAACGACAGCGTCAACCACAACCAGGGCAGCTAATTCCCCGCCGCTAAGTACATAATCCCCGATACTTATTTCATCGGTAGCTAAATACTCACACACTCTCTCGTCTAAACCTTCATAGTGACCACAGATTAACATCACATGAGTATGTAGAGCTAGCTCTTTAGCAACAGATTGAGAAAAAAGCCTGCCCTGAGGAGTGAGTAATATGATAGGCATCTCACTTACACCAAGTTGATGTTTTATTGCCTCTGCTGCCTCAAAGATAGGCTCGGGCTTGAGCACCATACCAGGCCCTCCACCATAAGGATAATCGTCCACAGTATGATGTTTGTCATGGGTGTAGTCCCGAATATCATGAATCACGATGTTCACCAATCCCTGCTCCCGAGCACGATTGATAATGCTCTGATTGAGTGGAGAGGCAAACATTTCAGGGAAGAGACATAAAATATCAATACGCATAG
>JBMCVZ010000073.1:0-3050 GCA_048621695.1 Chloroflexota bacterium | reverse complement strand
TTATCATCCCCGGCCTGGCCATCTGCTCATCGTAAAGGACAGTAAGCACAGGGATGTCCTCTTTAGTCGAGGGCATAATATTCTGAGCAACTATCTCGGGCATGCACGTGAAAGGTGCCAGGTGGACCACACCATCATATCCATCCCGGCCATAAACCACCTTCTCACCCACTGATTCCCAGCCATCGCCACCAACGTCACGCTTAAGATAGGGCATAGCTGCCTCATGAACTTCTTTCCACTCATTTATGCCTAAATAGTTGAGAAACAGGCCATATTTAACCCAGCGAGAAAGGCTCATAGTGCGCTTCACTTCCACTCCCAATTTGCCCAATTCCATTTCTATATCCATATTGGCGAATGGGTCGAGAACAACGAAAACTTCGCCAACGATGCTCACCTTAACCGGGTCAGCTGTCGTGTCTTTGGGCACCTGTTCCAGCTTTCTAATATATTCACTAGCGGCTTTCCTAACCCCCCTGATTGTCTCTGCCTCGCCGATAGCCTTAACAGCTTCTCGGTAAACTTGGTTGGCCTTTCCCTTCTCAAGTTCCCTCGCCCGCGTCTTATGAACCACTTGCTCTGTCTTGTCCAAAGCAAACAGTTTTTCCATGGCAAAGTGAAAGGCTGCCACAATTTTCGGCCAGGGGGCACCGTTAGTCAGTTCTCTTATAAGGCGCATGATGCTTCTGAATTTATGCCGAGATACGTCGAGGGTGAGGAAGTGGGCGTCATAGCCCAGGTCACGTATTATTTGTTCTTGTCCTTTCACGTAGTAGCCCAATCGGCACACGCCGGTTCCTCTGGCATGAATCAGAGTATCGGCTCCCAATTCACAGGCCTCGATTAAGTTGCCCAAGGTAAGCTTGAACGGTAGGCAAGCTTCCACTGGCGAATATTTGACCCCAAGGTCTAAGGTTCGACGACTGGTTGGAGGTGGAACTATTAGTTCGCTCTCCCCATTGCCTAATTTTTGAACCAGTGCCTCGGCTATTATGTAGCCATTTCCGCAATGGGGTATCCCTATGCGCATACCCTTCTCCTCCTTTTCACCATGTCGAGAAAAGCCTCCAACCGAGTGACTAATCCCCCCTCACTTGTGTGCTCATCTAAACTCAGGTGTAAAAAGGGGGTTTTGAACTCGCTTGCTCGATGCCGCACCATCTCTATCATCATGGAGTCAGGGCCACAACCAAAAACAGCTACACTAATTATACCATCAACTTTTGACGCTAGATAGTGTTCACCGGCACCGATTATATCGGCTTCGAAAGACCAGTGTGGGGGGCCTCCCAACTTTATCATAGCAATATCGAGTGCTTCCTGTTCTGCCATCTCCGGAGTAAATACTCTAGCTCCCATCGCCTGCAGTCGAGAAATGAGTCGGTGGTTGATATAGTCGTCATAGATAACATATTGATGCCCGATAACGGCAACAGACAAATTAGGAGATGTATCAGGCCCCAGATTTGATTTGTCCTCATCTGTGTGCATTTCATTCAGGGCTTGAATAGGTGTGGTCCCTCTATCTGACATTTCCTTTCGGTAGGCTAAATGGGCTTTCTCTGCTTGCTCAACAGCTTTTTTAACCTTCCCTCTGTCGGAGCTGAAATGCCGTCCTAAGCTATATATGACGCTATATAAGCTACGTCGCCCTTTATTCAAATCTATCTCAGGGTCAAGAATGAAGGAGCACTCTGGCACTAACGCCCTTGTCATATCAGGCAAGCCGATGAACTTGGAGCAATAGTAGGCCTTCTTCCCCAGGCTTCGCAGTGCAGGAATAAACATATAGTCACATTTATCTGCCAGGGAAATAACATGTCCGAAGAAGAGCTTCACCGGCAAACAAGTCTCAGCAACAGCCCGTGAATTTCCTGCGGTAAAGATAGCTTTATCAGTTGGCGGTGAAACCACCGTTTCTGCACCCAAGGCTTCAAAAAACGCTTTCCAGCCGGGGTAATACTGATAATAAAATAAGGCTCTGGGAATGCCTACCTTAACCACTTTGAAATTCCTGCTTAATCCTATCCAGCATTCCTGGCTGGAGGATATCAGCCACAGTCATAGCCATTGCCTTGGCTGCATCCATGAAACCTTCATGTCCTGCTTCAGAGGCCGCTGCTGAGGCAAATTCTTGTGTATGTATGAACACCTCAGGCGAAGCTATTGCTATCGTGGGATGTATGCTCGGTACTACTTGACTGACGTTTCCCATATCTGTGCTGCCAAAGCCAAATTCAGGGTCGAAGGCTTTGACATGTCGTCCCAGCGATTCTAGATTTTGCTTGAATAGCCCGGCCAAGTTCGAATTGTTTTTCATCGGAGCATAAGCCTTCTCTCTCCAGCGATATTCTAATCTTGCCCCAGTGGCTACAGATGCTCCTTCAAAACAGTTCAAAACCTTATTCTTCAACTCAGCAAGATACTCATCATCTTGAGCGCGTATTAAAAATACAGCAGCGCTATGCGCAGGCACTATGTTGGCAGCTTCACCTCCATCAGTGATTATGCCATGAATGCGCGCTTCACTCCTTATGTGTTGGCGCAACGAATTTATAGCAGTGAAAGCTAAGATCATGGCTTCAAGGGCATTTATGCCCTTGTGAGGTTGGGCGGCGGCGTGAGCTGGCTGGCCAAAAAATTCCACCTCCAAGGAGCTACAGGAAAGTGCCTGTACGGTTACCATGTTATGCACATCGGGATGTACGATCATAGCCACGTCTATTTCTTTGAAGGCTCCTGCTTTCACCATATCTATCTTGCCACCGAAGGCTTCCTCTCCAGGAGTGCCCAGAACCACAATACTGCCACCTAGCTGGTCAATGACAGACTTACTAGCCACAGCAGCCCCAACCGCTGAAGTAGCTATTATATTATGACCGCAGCCATGCCCTATTTTGGGTAAAGCGTCATATTCAGCAAGCAGGGCAATTCTTGGTCTCCCCTGGCCATATGTCGCTCGAAAGGCTGTAGCCAAGCCGGCAATACCCTGTTCTACATAAAATCCATTATCTTCAAGATAGCCAGTAAGCCAAGCCGACGCCTTT
>JBMCVZ010000072.1:0-3096 GCA_048621695.1 Chloroflexota bacterium | reverse complement strand
CAGACCTTCCTAAGTCTCCTAACCCATAGTGTCCAGCCTCAGGGGTTCATTCCACCACCTTTTGATGCCGTGTAATGAGCTATGAGAGGAAAGGCAATGCCACATCCTCCAGAAGAAATTGAGGCGATGTTAATGATGCGCCCCCATTTGTTCTTGATCATAACCCTGCCAGCAGCCCGAGCACAGAGAAATTGTCCCTTGAGATTTACGTTTAAAGTCTTGTCCCACTCTTCATCCGTAAGCTCCAGGAACGGCTTGAAATCTATGATTCCCGCATTGTTTACCAGGATGTCAACCTTACCAAACTCTGCCACTGTTTTCTTGACCATATCCTCGACGTCGTTGCTGGAACTGACATCACATTTGACTGCCAGCCCTTTACTCCCCAGCTTCTCTATCTCATCAACAACCTTCTGACAGTCTTCCTGGCTTATGTCACTCACAACCACATTGGCTCCTTCTCTGGCCATAGCCAGGGCAATGGCACGCCCTATCCCTCTCCGGGCCCCAGTTACAATCGCTGTTTTGCCGCTTAGTCTCATGTTTCTATACCTCCTTGGTTTTATTATATACCGAACCACGGCAGATATGAGATTTCACATCACTTATTTCGTCTTTCATGCAATATCCACTATAGGTCCCGCAGATTTCTACTTTAGGAATACATTCCTAACCAGTGGCTGCTATTCTTAGAGCTTTGACTCAAGGTAATCCCGTAGCGCCTCCGCATTGTTATGTTCCTTATCCCTGGCACTGTATAGTAGCGTCACGCTACCTCTACGTGCTAAATCCGCGAGAGAATTCCAAGCCGCCAAATTACTATCCAGCTCAGCAAAGTAGCGCCTTCTGAATTCGTCCCACCTGGCAGGGTCATGACTGAACCACTTCCTTAGCTGGCTACTGGGCGCAACACCTTTGTACAATGAATCCAGTCGCAACTCGTTCTTCCCGATACCCCTCGGCCACAATCGGTCTACGAGTATCCGGGTCCCATCTTGTGGTTCCACCGGTTCATAAACACGTTTTATTCGAATCATTATTCCCTTACTCCACCCAGTCCCCAGACTTGAACTAAATTACCGGGCACGCGTAGCGGCATAGACACATTCCGATTAAAATTATAGTTTGCCTGCCATAGAGAAGTCATAAAATACCGATGGGAAATATTACAAAACTATGACATTTTATACCTGAGTCCAAAGCGATAAAAGTCACAGACGCAGGCCGCCAATAAGTCTAAAATTATAATTGAAAAAAGGAGGTGAGATACCGTTTAAAGTAAGAGATGCAGGTAAAGGAAGGTTCCCGAGCTCCTCGTAATATTAAGAAGGCTTTAAGTAAAATGGGCAACTTAGCGAAAGTAATCGCAGGGAGGAGTAGTGGAACGAAGTTAGGGCAGTCTTTGTAGGCATTATAGCTGAGAAAGGCTGCCCCTTTTCATGTAAACTGGCTGCTTATAATAAAATGTCATAACTTTGTAACTTTCTATTTACTAATTTTATGACCTCTTGATTCATCGGTGGTTATACTAAGTCAGATAAGTGAGAGGAGGGAATCATGTCTGAGCTATTCTTCTTCAGCGCCACCCACACGATCAAGGAGGGAAAGGTTGAGGAATTCAAGAAGTATGTTCGAGAACTCGTGGAGATCGTCCAGGCTAATGAGCCTCGCGTGCTCGCCTTCAACATCTACATGAACGATGATGGTACTGAAGTGACTAATGTCCAGGTCCATCCCGATGCAGATTCGATGGTGTTTCACATGCAGGTGTGGCGTGAAAAGATCGGTGGATCGTACGAGTTCGTTGAGACCGATAGCATCGAGTTCTGCGGGACACCCAACGATCAGGTCTTGCAGATGGCGAGACAGCTCGCGGGGTCAGGAGTTTCTATGAACGTCAAGAGTCATCATTTGGGTGGGTTCACCCGTTTCTAGGGAGTCTAGACCCGCCTCTTAATATCCGTCGAAGCGGACGCCTGTGAAGCTGTGTGTACTTTGGCTTCACCCCTCATTTGGCGGGTTCTCCGCCAATCCTGGGGGCTTGGCGGATGTAAGTGGTACTGCACTACGCAGCCTTTCCAGACCTTAGCATCACCATAGAGCAGCTAGCCAGCCATAAGCAACAGCACCAAGCTAGTTCCCGAAGCTCGTCAGGAGTAATCTGCTGGGGCTGTGGTACAACATATTTCTGAGACATCTGGAACTGACTATAGCGGGCCACTCACCTACCCTACCTGCCATCAGACAATGAGCGTCGTCATAGAAGATGGTGAGGTTGTTATAGCTTGGCCTGGTCAGGAAAGATTGATATACCAAGGGAATTCGAATCCATATCTGTTTTTGGGTTGACAGGCTGACATTCCAGAGGCACATAAAATTGTAGGCCAACCTAGAATCGAAATTATTGACCTAGTCTATACTCTGTGGCCCGATAAGCAACGATAACTATAGCAGCTATGAGTAGCTTTTCAATACCTACCCCTAATTCACATAGGCGTGGAGCAATCCATAAGGCTGGGAGCCCTGAAGAGGTCATCTCCTAGCAATTAAATGTTACGATTTTGTAACTTTTATTGACGTCATTTTATGATTATTTCACAGGTGGCTTGCTAAGATTGAACCAATAAACAAGGAGGGAGAGAGAATGTTATTTCATATTACTCATGTCCATACACCGGAGACATGTCCTTACCACAAGCCGGAAAAAGCCCGTGCCACCTTCGGTAAGATGCTCGGCAGCGCTGAGCAACTCGGGGTTAAATTGGTTGGCGCCTGGGTCGACGCGCCAGCTCATATTCTCTACATTGTAGTTGAGACCGACTCTGCCCAGAAAATCGAGGAATTCCTAGCGCCTGGTCTCGAGATAGGATGTGCCGAGACACGGATAGTGCAGGATGGTCGCGAAATTCTAAAGAGAAGGGCCGGAACAGAGTAACATAATTCACAATTGTTATTTGGGATTGTTCTCTTCAAGAGAAGGTTTGCAGAAAAGTAAACATAAGCATTTTCAATTGCTTACACTGCTGATACAGAAATAAAGAAGAAAGGTAACATGAAAGCATAGTGCACCTCCAGGCTACAATGGAGCTAAAAGGT
>JBMCVZ010000071.1:0-3177 GCA_048621695.1 Chloroflexota bacterium | reverse complement strand
TATTGGGCAGTTTCCAATATAATTGGCATTATAATTCAGTATTTCTTTACTGGTGGCTGGGGTTACCTTAAATTCCGTTCTCCATTTAAGTCAACACAGTGAAGGAAAAACTAACTAATATTGTTGAGGCGACCAAAAATTGTGCTGGTAATAGAGCAAATCACTAAAAGGAAATCGAACTATGGAAGGGATTGAGATAACAGCTGCGACAGTAGAACAGGCGATAGAGAAAGCAGAGGCCCAGCTGGGACTGAACCGCGACCAATTTGAGGTGGAAGTTCTTAGAGAGGAGAAATCAGGTATTTCAGCAAAAGGCGAGGAGGCTTTAGTTAAGGTGACCCCATTGACTCCGCCGGAAAAATATGCTGTCAGGGTGATCACAGAAATCCTAGATACACTGCTCGGATTGCTCGGTGTCACAGGCAATGTTGAAGTGGTATCCGATGAGATACCTTTAGCTTTAGATATTAAAGGTGATGATTTGGGTATCTTGATTGGGCGGCGAGGTCAGACCCTAGCTTGCTTGGAGTATGTTACCAAGCTCATAGTAGTTGGACGTCTAAAGACCTGGCTGCCGTTAAGCGTTGACGTTGCCGGATATAAAGAACGCCGTCGCGATTCCCTGCAAAGACTGGCTCTATATCTAGCCGAACAGGTGAAATCGAGGCGCAATTCCATTACTATGGAGCCAATGCCCGCTGATGAACGCCGGATTGTTCATTTGGCTTTGGCTGATAATCCCGATGTAACAACTCACAGCATAGGTGAGGGTGAGGATAGGAAAGTGGTTATTTCACTGAGACAGGGTTAGAAATGTTCCGAGAAATAAACACCAAGATTAACTTTGTTCAACTGGAAGAGGAGATCCTTCGCTTCTGGAAAGAGCAGGAGATTTTTGACAAGAGCATTGAGATGAGAAAGGGAGAGGCACATTATGCCTTTTATGAAGGCCCACCCACAACTAATGGCAGCCCAGGAGTTCATCACGTGCTATCTCGCCTGTATAAAGACGTTGTTTGTCGCTACAAGACAATGAAGGGTTATCATGTGCCCCGAAAGGCAGGGTGGGATACCCATGGCTTACCCGTTGAGCTAGAGGTAGAACGTTCTCTTGCCCTTACCAGCAAGGCTCAAATTGAGGAATATGGTGTGGCTCGCTTCAATGAGCATTGTCGCCAAAGCGCTTTCAAATACATCAATCAATGGGAAGCTATGACTGAGCGTATTGGCTACTGGCTGGACATGGAGCATCCTTACATAACCTTAAACAATATCTATATTGAGTCCTGCTGGTGGATAATTAAACAATTATGGGACAAGGGCTTAATTTATCAGGGTTATAAAGTAACACCGCATTGCCCTAGATGTGGAACATCCCTCAGCTCTCACGAGGTAGCCTTGGGCTATGATGAGGCGGATGACCCATCGATCTGGGTAAAGTTCAAGCTCGACCTGGCACAGCCTGGAGGTAGCGAAACTGCCCGCTCACTACTCTCAGCAACCGTGCCTACTTATCTTCTTGCCTGGACTACCACACCATGGACGTTACCAGGCAATACGGCTTTAGCGGTGGCTCCTGAAGCTGACTACGCGGTGGCTGAGGTAGATGGTGGATATTTCATTCTGGCCGATGTTCTGCTTGAGCAGGCAGGGTTGGGTGGATATAAGGTGGTAGAGGTTGTGAAAGGTAGCGATTTGATAGGGCTACACTATGAACCCCTATATAGCAGTATTGACATTCGTTATGTCAAGCAAGATAAGAGAGCTTATCGTGTTATTGGGGGCGATTTTGTGTCTATGGAGGAGGGGACGGGGATTGTACATATAGCCCCGGCTTATGGAGAGATTGATTTTGAAGTAGGCGAAAGAGAGGGTTTACCCCTCGTTCATACAGTGGAGTTGAACGGGATGGTAACGACTAATCTGGTTACAGGTTTTACGCCTAAGGCACGGGAATATATTCAGAAAAGTGAAGCTCCAGTGATTCTTGGGCCAGGACGAGGGAAGCTGGATTTACCAGGTGCAGGCAAGTTTGTCAAAGATGCTGACAAAGACATCCTTGACGACTTAAAGTCTCGTGGGCTGCTCTTTCGCAGTGAGAGGATTAGCCATACCTACCCTTTCTGCTGGAGATGTGAATCACCTCTTCTCTATTATGCTAAGCAAACCTGGTACATCAGGACAACCGCAATAAAAGAAAGGCTCATCAATGGCAATGCCGAAATAAACTGGTATCCTGATTTTATTAAGTATGGTCGCTTTGGTGACTGGCTAGAGAACAACGTTGATTGGGCTTTTTCACGAGAGAGATATTGGGGGACTCCACTCAATGTTTGGCGATGTTCTTCCTGTGATACTTATGAATGTGTTGGCAGTGTGGACGAATTACAGGCACAGCCAAGTCTCAGTGGCTTAACCAAGCCTTTGGATTTACATCGCCCTTATATGGATGAAATTACCTTCGCCTGTCGTAAATGTAGTAGTAGGATGCAGCGTGTTCCCGAGGTAATTGATAGTTGGTTTGACTCAGGGGCTATGTTCGTAGCTCAGTGGCATTATCCCTTCGAGAATGAAGATAAGTTTAAGCAGAATTTTCCCGCCGATTTTATTTGCGAGGCGGTTGACCAGACCAGAGGCTGGTTTTACAGCTTACATGCTATATCTACTCTACTTTTCAATCGTCCTTGCTTTAAGAATGTCATCTGCCATGGGCACGTTGTCGATGCTCAGGGTGAGAAAATGAGCAAGTCCAAGGGTAATGTAATTGATCCCTGGACTGTGATAAATAACTATGGTGCAGACGCTCTAAGATGGTATCTGCTGATTTCTACTCCAGGAGAAGATAACCATCGTTTCTCCGCTAAGATACTTGAAGAGACAATACGTAAATTTTTCCTTACTTTGTGGAATACGTATTCCTTTTTTACCCTTTATGCCAATATCGACCACTTTGTTCCTCAGCCTTTGGCGGCTGACAGCGATCAGCCAAAAGCTTTCACTACGCTGGATAATTGGATTAGTTCAGAACTAAATAGGCTCGTAAGTGATGTTGCCAAATCGATGGATAGCTACAATCCTACTTCTGCTACACGCAGGATTGAGAGATTTATGGATAATCTCTCTAACTGGTATGTGAGAAGAAACCGCCGCCGGTTCTGGAAAAGCGAGAACGATGCC
>JBMCVZ010000070.1:0-3267 GCA_048621695.1 Chloroflexota bacterium | reverse complement strand
ATCGATAATCTTAGAAGGAGGATACTTCTCACAAACAATGAAATAGCTGTAAGCACTAAAGCTTCAGGAGGTTTTCACGCTTATTGACGAAGAGCCAGGCCTAGATACTTATTGACAATTGTCAATAAAACTAGTAGTTTTTACACGGTATCCATCACTAGCCTACAGATGGCGAATATATCTTTTGTTCTGTGATATATTTTTCTACCTCGCCGGGCACCAGGTAACGAATGGGCAGTCCTTGAGCTATACGCTGGCGAATTCCTGAGGAGCTAATCCCGATTACAGGCATATCAAGCTGAACAACCTTGTCCAGCAGCCCGGGTATCAATGTTTCTAAGTGCTTCAAGTCTTTTGAACCCAATCTGGGGGCAACCACTAGCCTGCATAATTGAACTACTTGCTTCGGTTCCTTCCACAAAGGCAACTCGGCTAAGGTATCACGCCCAAGGATGAAGAAAAGACTTGCTTCACTGCCGAGCTGCTCTCGCAGCATTGTCAGAGTATCCACGGTGTAAGAGGGACCGGGGCGCTCTATTTCGAGAGTGCAAAGCTTAAAATGAGGGTTGTCAGCTATGGCACGGCGTACCATCTCTACTCGGTGGGCTGCCGGGGTAATATTACGGTCTAGCTTAAGCCAGGGCTGTCCGGCAGGCACGAAAAGAACCTCGTTAAACCCTAACTTTATTCTTGCTTCCTCAGCGACAACAAGGTGCCCTATATGGATAGGGTCAAATGTACCGCCCAGAATGCCTATATTCACTTCTTTATTTTCTCGGTTTGGGACGGAATACCGCCATTTGTGCCTGCGAAATTATTCCCTCTTCCCGGCTTGACTGGTCAACCACTTCCATGGCTTTCCTCACCAATTCTAACACAGCCTGGCCACTAACCGCAGAGATGTAAAAGACAGGCACCCCGAGCTTGGCAAAGAACTGCTTCACTTCGTGCAAACGATCTTGAGCCTCAGGCAAATCTATCTTATTTACCACCACGATTTTTGGCTTGTGCGGCAATTCTTTGTATAAAGCTATCTCTTTATCCAATGTGCCGAGGTCATCGATAACAGTCGGCGAACTGCCATCCAATAAGTAAATCAGCAGCCCGGTTCTTTCCGCATGGCGCAAAAATTCATTTCCCAGTCCTTTGCCAAGATGAGCACCTTCAACAAGGCCGGGAATCTCGGCAACAATAAAGTCTCTCCTATCGTCTGGTATAACTCCTAAAATTGGCTGACGGGTGGTAAAGGGGTAATCGGCAATTTCGGGTTTGGCTCTCGATATCGCAGCTAATAAAGTGGATTTCCCCGAGTTTGGATGGCCAACAATACAGATATCGGTGATAAGTTTTAGCTCGAGGACGATATGCCGCTCTTCTCCTGATGCAGCCTTGCTAGCTATCTCAGGAGCTTGATTCGCCGCGGTAGCAAAACGAGCATTACCCAGCCCTCCCCGGCCTCCCCTAGCCACTAAAACCTTGCGCCCGGGGGTATCCAAGTCCACCAAAGGTATCTCCTCCCCCGAATCAGCTTTAGTGAAAACCATGGTACCCACGGGCACTGAAATAGCTAAATCCTCCCCCTTCTTCCCATGCTTTCGCCAACTCCCTCCTCGACGGCCGTTCCCAGCTATAAATTCCTGCTTCCGCCTCATCAAGCCCAAATCAGCCATGTTGGGACTAGCCACAACAAATACATTCCCACCGGCTCCACCATCTCCTCCATCCGGACCACCAAAAGGTACATATTTTTCCCTTCGAAAGCTGACACACCCATTCCCACCATCTCCCCCCCTAACCATAATTTCTCTCTTATATATCATAAACTAGTAAACCAACATAACTCTAGTTATATTAGTAAGTATTTAATAATTATTATAACGGATGTTGTTTTGGTATAAATGGATAGTATGAGGACTCAGCGGCACATGTGGCGGTATGAGTGAGATAAGCAACGATTTATCCACAAATTATTAGCAATTCTAAACAGCTTGGTATACCACTTAACAGGCTGGTGTGCCTATCTATAACCATTCTGGGAATTAAGTTTCCCTTGAATTTCCGCAATTTGTTTAGAAAGGTTAGGATTAGTGCTCAATTCGCTAGCTATTTTTTCGTAGCCATGGAGAATTGTGGCATGGTTTCTGCCACCTAATTCCTTGCCGATTTCGGTTAGAGAGCAGTTATACCTTTCGCGCATAAGATAGATGGCCACATGTCGTACTAGAGCGGTTTTCCTGTCTTTCTTCTTGGAAATCAGGTCTTCTGCTGCAATGTTGAAATGGTCCGCTACCGCCCGTAAGAGCAGCCTTATGTCTTGTTTGTGGTACGCACTTGTTAATAACCTGTTGATTATTTCAGGAGTAATTTTGGTCCCACTTAATTTAGCTTGGGCAGTTAGATATACCAAAGCACCTTCAAGCTGGCGGACATTCTCGCGCACTTTCTCCGCTATAATATGCAACACCCCTTCCAGTCCTGAAGCCGCTGTTGTGTCTGCTTTAGCACGCAAGATATTCATACGTGTTTCAAAGTCGGGTGGTTGTATGTCAACAACAAGCCCGCCCTCAAGGCGTGATTTTAACTTGCTGCTAAGTGAATGCAGGTGTTGGGGAGCACAGTCAGCGGTGATGACGATTTGACTGTTGTTGTTATATAACTCGTTGAAGGTGTGGAAGAAACATTGTAAGGTTTGCTTCTTGTCGATGAGGAAGTGAACCTCGTCGAATAGAAAGACATCGATACTTCTGAATTTGCTACGGAACTTGTCAACTTGATTTTCTCTCACGGCTAATACAAATTCATTGGCGAATTGTTCTGCGGTAATATAGGCTGCTTGCAGCCCATTGTTGGTCGTTAACTGCCCGATAGCATGCAGTAAGTGAGTCTTACCTTGACCGGTGCTGCTGTGGATGAAAAGAGGGTTATAACTGGTTCCTGGATTTTCAGCCACTTCTACAGCGGCAGCATAAGCTAAACGGTTAGAATCGCTGACTACAAAGTTATCGAAGGTATATTTTGGATTGAACCTATGCTGTTTAGCCTTGGTGCTTGTCCCCCCATCGGTTTGCCTGGCTAAGGGACTAATTGCTACTTGTTCGCTATTTTGAACCACGAATTTGACGTCGACATCCTCTTCCATAATATCAACTAAGGTCTTCCTCACCAGAGGATAAAGGCGCCTGGATAGCCATTCAGCTACGAAAACGTTAGGAACGCTGACGACGAAGATATTATCTTGGCAGCTTAGACCCTGGCTATTGCTGAGCC
>JBMCVZ010000069.1:0-3291 GCA_048621695.1 Chloroflexota bacterium | reverse complement strand
GGTAGAATTGGGTATTCATCCAAATAGAATTCAGAGCTAATAACCTTGACTATGCTTGCTCCATCAGTATGTGTTACTTCAACAGTACCATCAATCTCAGTAATGATCGCACTATTACTCGGTGTTCTAGCTTCGAAGAGCTCTTCTACGCGAGGCAGCCCAGTGGTAATATCGACACCTACTATGCCCCCTGTATGAAAAGTGCGCAGAGTGAGCTGAGTTCCAGGCTCACCGATGCTCTGGGCAGCAATTACTCCTACAGCAGTGCCGAGTTTCACTAATTGCTTCTTTCCCAAGTCCCTTCCATAGCAGTTTCGACAAACGCCAAATCGAGACCGGCAGCTAAGAGGCGACCTCACGTGTACACGGGTAATACCGGCCTCTATAATTTGTTGCAGTTTATCTTCGTCAATTTCTTCATCACGGTCCACAATGACTGCATTTGTGCCTGGATCAACAATCTTGCTTGCCGCTAAGTAGCCAGTAAGTCGGTCTTCAAACGGGGGAAGAGGTTCATCTTCCACCTCCTTGGATATCCAAACTCCCTCGGTAGTACCACAGTCTGTTTCAGTTACAATAACATCCTGAGCTACATCGACAAGGCGCCTCGTAAGATAACCACTATCTGAAGTCCTCAACGCAGTATCAGCTAATCCTTTGCGAGCACCATGGGTAGAAATGAAATACTCCATAGGTGTCAGTCCGTCACGGAGACTCGATTTAATGGGAAAGTCTATTATCCTTCCTGAGGGATCGGTCATCAATCCACGCATCCCTGCCATTTGCCTAATTTGAGAAATATTCCCCTTAGCACCCGATGTAGCCATCATATAGACGCTACCGTAAGGGTCCAGGGACCGTGATATATCCTTTGTAATCTTATCTGTAGCCTCCATCCACACTTGAACTGTACTTTCATACTTTTCATCCTCAGTAATCAAGCCATGATTAAGTTGATCCTCAATAAGGCTGACTTGCTCATCAGCTTCTTTAAGAAACTTGGACCTATCTGGAGACTCCTCAATATCATCCATGGCGATGGAAACGCCCGACTTTGTAGCATAGTTAAAACCTAATTGCTTAAGTCTATCAATAACTCCAGCAGAACCTTCATTGCCCAATAAACGGATGCAATCAGAGACTAATGTTCTTAAAGAAGCCCTATCTACTATTTCGTTGTAAAAGCGAAGTTGTGGAGGCAAGGCATCATTAAATAAAATTCTGCCCACTGTAGTATTTATCCGCCCCCCGTCTGAACGAAACGAAGGATCTTGCACAACGATTTCGGCACCAAGTTCTATAATGCCAAGTTCGTAAGCTAACTTAGCCTCGTCAAAACTGCCAAAAAATTTCCCTTCCCCTCTGGCTCCAGGATTCGAAATAGTAAGATAATAGCAGCCCAAAACCATATCTAGGGTGGGTGTTGTCACAGGCTCACCACAGCTTGGTAGTAACATATTGTAAACGCTAAGCACATGCTCCCTGGCTTCTTTCACCGCTGCCCTCGATAATGGTACATGAACCGCCATCTGGTCACCATCAAAATCGGCATTAAAAGCGGTACAAACTAAGGGGTGGAGCTGAAAAGCATCGCCATCGATTAACGCGGGTTCAAAGGCTTGAATGCTGAGTCGGTGTAATGTTGGGGCACGATTAAGCAATACAGGACGCTCTTTAACCACTTCGTATAGTGCATCCCAAACCTCAGGGCTGCCTCTTTCCACAAGACGACGGGCACTCTTCAGGTTATTGGCATATCCATTCGCTATGAGTTTGTGCATAACCGAAGGCTTAAACAGCTCTAAAGCAACATAGCGTGGCAAACCACATTGATGAATTTTGAGGTTAGGGCCAACAACAATGACCGATCGACCACTGTAATCTACCCGCTTACCAAGAAGATTTTGCCGAAATCGTCCTTGCTTGCCCTTCAGGATGTCAGAGAGAGATTTCAAGGCATGCTTATTACCAGTAGTAACGGCGCGCCCCCTTCGCCCATTGTCAATAAGAGCATCAACAGCCTCCTGCAACATGCGTTTCTCATTCCGGATAATTATTTCCGGTGCACCTAACTTCATAAGGCGGCGGAGACGGTTGTTACGATTAATAACTCTCCGATAGAGGTCGTTAAGATCGCTAATAACAAAGCGACCGCCATCTAATTGAACTATTGGACGAAGTGCTGGAGGCAGTACAGGAAGCAGCGTCAAAACCATCCACTCAGGCTTATTCCCACTGAGTTTAAAAGATTCAACTAATTGCAGCCGTTGGCTGACCCTCTTACGGTATCCTCCCGACGTACTATGAATTTGCTCACGAAGCTCTTGGTGCAAAGCATCCATATCAATTTGTTTCAATATCTGTAGGATAGCCTCAGCTCCCATCCCAGCTTCAAAAATAGCACCATACTTATCTCTAAGGTTCCTGCATTCTTCTTCGTTAAGCAATTTTAGCGGCTGAAGACTTTCTATCTCGTCACTGGTAGTCTTGAGCTCTTCTTCAAATCTTTCTTTCTTTTCTACAAATCTAGACCGAAGATGGTTTACCTCTTTTATTTTAAGATCTTCCTCCAGGCCTTTGGCTTCTAATTCGTCGATTTTTTTGTTCAGCCGTTCTTCCTGTTCAGCAATTTTTCGAACCACCTCTTCCTCAAGTTGGCGAAGCTTCTTTTCTTTGGCCTCTTCATCAACAGAGATAATGATATACCGAGCAAAATAGATGACCCCCTCCAAGTCCCGTGGAGATAGATCGAGAAGCAGCCCAAGCCGACTAGGCACTAACTTAACAAACCATATATGGGTCACTGGTGCAGCTAGTTCTATATGCCCTGTCCGTTCCCGACGTACGCTGGAATGAGCTACCTCAACACCGCATTTATCACAAATAACTCCTTTATATCTCGCCTTCTTATATTTACCACAATGGCATTCAAAATCTTTAACAGGGCCGAAAATCTTTTCACAAAATAGGCCATCTCTTTCAGGCTTCAAAGTACGGTAGTTTATCGTCTCTGCCTTAGTGACCTCACCGTGAGACCAGCTCTTGATTTGTTCCGGTGAGGCAAGACTTATTCGAATACCATTTATGCCATCAAATTGAGACATTTTCCCCCTCGCTAAGTAATTCAACAGCAAAACCTAAACTACGTAACTCCATGAACAAAACCTTGGTCGATTCTGGAATACCCAGCTGTTGAATATCCTCGCCTTTTACAAGAGATTCATAAGCTTTAGCACGGCCCATTACATCATCTGACTTTATTGTCAGCATCTCTTGAAGTGTATGAGCTGC
>JBMCVZ010000068.1:0-3306 GCA_048621695.1 Chloroflexota bacterium | reverse complement strand
CGGCCAGCGATAGTGGCTTTGGTGCCGACACCAATCAAGTAACCATAATTGACCGAGAAGGTAAAGTTGATAGCTTGCCTCTCTTGCCGAAACGAGAGGTGGCCGACAAGGTTTTGGATAAGGTGACGGAACTCCTGAGTAGGCGTTAACTTGACAGGGTTCAGTAGTATGTTACACTATATGTTACACTAATTATGGAACTAAACATGGTATAATTTCGGAGCAATATGGTCACTAAAAATAAGGCACATTTAGTTTTTCCTGAAGAACTTCTCCAGGCAATAGATAAGCTGGTAGGTAAGAGAGGGAGAAGCAAGTTTGTGGTGGAAGCAACAAGGAAGGAATTGAAGAGAGTCCAGTTTCTCCAGGCATTGCAGGAGGCAGCAGGTTCTTGGAAAGACGAGAACCATCCTGAGCTTGTGGAGAAGGGAACTTACCAATGGGTGAGGGAGCAACGGGAAGCGGAGGAGAAAAGATTTAAGGAAATTTCACGGTAAGCTGTGGCTAATTATTTATTGGACACCACAGTAATCATTGATTGCCTCCGTGGGAGAAAGGCGACAGTTGACTTTCTCACCAAGATGGCCTCCGAAGGTTCGATAGTCGGATGCTGTGCAGTTAATATTGCTGAAGTCTATGCTGGAATGAGGGAGAACGAAAGACAGGGTACCAAGAAATTCTTAGACAGCCTTGAGTATTTTGAAGTGACCAGAAACATGGCTGAACAAGCGGGAGAATATAAAAGGCAATATAGTGAGAAGGGAATTACTCTGGCGCTTTCCGATGTTATAATTGCTGCCATAGCTATTTCCAATAGTCTGACGCTTGTCACCGATAACTTAAAGCATTATCCTATGCCTGAGCTTAACACCAACCAAATAGAGGTGAGAGGTAAAGGCTAATATGCTGCTGATAGATGATACAAGGTATGCATTATGGACGCCGCCAAGCGAAGGTGAGTTTGAGCGGGTGGTAAAAGAGCATACCCAAGACATCTTCGGCGAGCAGTCCATATACCTTGATAGGAAACAAAAATTAAAGTCGTTGTCAGGCATTGGCTCGATACCTGATGGGTATGTTATTGTCTTCGGGGTTTCACCTCATTGGCACATTGTTGAAGTAGAACTATCCTCCCATCCTCTGCATGACCATATAGTTGCACAAATCGGTAGGTTCATTAGTGGAATAAGTAATTCGAATATCCAGCGAGGGATAGTTAATGCTATAGATGAAGAGGTAGCCAGGGATGATTTTCTCAAACTGAAATTAAGGAAAGCAATTGAGCCCATTGAAATTTATAGGTTTCTATCAGACCTTATCTCAAAGCAACCCATATTGACAATTGTTATAGATAAAGATACCGAGGAATTGAGAGAAACTCTTAACACGCTTCGTTACCCCCAAATTATAGTGGTGGAATTTCAAACTTTCGTAAGGGAAGGGGTAGGTTTATCAGTTCATGCTCATGTATTTGAGCCGCTCTACGAACTTTTCAAGGTGCCAACAGTGCGGATACTCCCTGGCGCTAAGGCTGAAGTCTCATCCACCCGCTGAGTCAAGAGTCGCTTTGGCGGGAAATGGGAAAAGGGAGGGGAGGTAAGGAGCTCAAGAGAGCTTTTAGAGATGGCAGCTACCACTGGGAGTAAAGAGGCAGCAGCTTACTTAGCACAGGGTAAGGCAAGACCTTACCTTGCGAGCTGGTGTCGCTACGTAGATACCTTGCAAAAGCGGGGTATCTTGGCAGGATGGAGACGGGTAGGGTAGGGTAGTTTAGAATAAAGATATAAGTATTTGGCAGCAAAAATGCGACGAGGATTCACGAGTGTTATTGAGAAAAGGGGCAACTGGTATAACGGTTATGTAGAAGAGCTTGCTGGTGCAAACACTCAGGGGAAAACTTTCAAAGAAGCGAGAGAAAACCTTAAGGAAGCTCTATGCTTAATCATCGAAGCTAATAGAGAGCTGGCAGCAAAAAGCCAAACTTATACTGTTAATGTCACCCCTGCGAAAGCAGGGGTCTAATAACAGAAATGAGTTCATATTACGTTTACATCCTGACCAATGCGAGGAACAACACTCTCTACACTGGTATTACCAATAACCTCGTTAGGAGGGTTCACGAACACAAAAATGGCGAAATCGAAGGGTTTACTAAGAAATATAGGACTAACAAATTGATGTATTTTGAAGAAACCACAGACGTCCTGAGTGCCATCACTGGGGAAAAGCGAATCAAGAAGTGGCGACGCCGCTGGAAAATAGAGCTTATCGAAAAGAATAATCCTCAGTGGCGTGATTTGTATTATGATCTTGTTTGAGCTATCGTATGGATTCCCGCTTTCGCGGGAATGACAGTGAAGCAGGAACGGCAGTGAAGTCAGGACATAATTGGAAGGGAATCCATGGCAGAAACAGCGCAAACAAAAGCCGGACTACCTAAGGCCTATGAGCCAGGCAATATAGAAAAAAAGTGGTATGATTTCTGGCTCAAGCAGAGTTATTTTTCTCCTAAAATAGGCTCCAAAAAGAAGCCTTTCGTTATCATCATGCCACCTACCAATGTTACCGGGGAACTCCACCAGGGGCATGCTCTGACCGCGACACTGGAGGATATCATAATCAGATGGCACAGGATGAAAGGGGAGCCTACCTTGTGGTTACCGGGGACCGACCACGCTGGCATCGCCACGCAAGTGGTTGTGGAGCGGCAACTGGCGAAACAAGGGCAAACCAAGGAAGAGATAGGCAGAGAAAGATTTACCGAGTTGACTTGGGAGTGGGCCGATAAGAGCCGAAGAAATATCAGGCGGCAACACCAACTCCTGGGAGCTTCTTGCGATTGGGCAAGGGAGAGGTTCACTCTGGATGAAGGCCCAAGTAAAGCAGTCCGGGCTGCCTTCGCACGTCTGTACAACAAAGGGTTAATCTATCGTGGAGAGCGAATGATAAACTGGTGTCCCCGCTGCCAGACTGCTCTCTCCGACCTCGAGGTAGAACATAAAGATATAATCGGTCATCTTTATTATATTCGCTATCCTTTAACTGAAAGCAAAGGCTTCGTCACAGTAGCTACTACCCGACCGGAAACTTTCCTTGGCGACACGGCCGTGGCGGTAAACTCCGGAGATGAGCGCTATAACAATTTCATAGGCAAGAGTGTCACCCTCCCTATTATAGATAAGGAAATCCCCATAATCGCTGATGACGCTGTTGATACCTTCTTCGGCACCGGAGCATTGAAGATAACTCCGGCCCATGACCCCACGGACTTCGAAGTAGCCCAGAGACATAATTTGCCACTGGTAG
>JBMCVZ010000067.1:0-3339 GCA_048621695.1 Chloroflexota bacterium | reverse complement strand
TTTATGTGCGGCAGGAATATCCCATAGCCTATGAAAACAGCATTCAGGCTATAAAACAGGCTGAGGAGTACGGATTCTTAGGGAAAAATATTCTTGGCTCAGGATTTGATTTTGAGGTTGAAGTTCACCGCGGGGCAGGAGCATTCGTCTCTGGGGAGTCAACAGCCCTAATGAGTGCCATAGAGGGGAAAGCAGGCGAACCCAAGTTGAAATATATTCATACTGCGGTAAGCGGGATAAAGGGAAATCCGTCATGCTTAAACAATGTGGAGACCTGGGCAAATGTCCCTCTTATTATCAACAAGGGAGCAGAGTGGTTTAATTCCGTTGGCACAGATGAGAGCAAGGGGACCAAAATCTTCTCCCTAGTGGGCAAAGTAAATAATACTGGACTTGTGGAAGTGCCCATGGGCATGACATTGAGGCAGCTAATCTACGACATTGGTGGGGGAACACCGAAGGGTAAGAAGTTTAAAGCGGTCCAGACGGGAGGTCCTTCTGGAGGAGTAATTCCCGAGCAGTATTTGGATACGCCGATTGATTTTGATGAACTCAATAAACTTGGTTCGATGATGGGCTCTGGCGGAATGGTGGTCATGGATGAGGATACTTGTATGGTGGATACAGCAAGATATTTTATCAGCTTCTGCTGTGAAGAATCTTGTGGGAAGTGCATACCATGTCGCGAGGGGTTAAGAACGCTTCGGGAGATTTTAACCGATATTTGCGAAGGGAAAGGACAAGAAGGGGATATAGAGGCGATTGAAGATATAGCTGAAGTGATGCAGGATTCTTCCCTGTGCGCTTTGGGCACCACCGCTGCCAACCCTGCCCTCACTACTCTGAAATATTTCAGGGATGAATATGAGGCTCATATAAAGGAGAAGCGCTGCCCGGCAAAAGCCTGTAAAGCTCTCACTTCTTACTACATTGACCCTGAGAAATGTACCGCCTGTATGATTTGTTTCAGAAATTGCCCAACTGAAGCAATTCACGGCGACAAAGGCATAATCCACTGGATTGAACAGGAGAAGTGCATTAAGTGCAATACCTGTTTTGATGTCTGTCCACCTCGTTTTAGCGCCGTAAGGAGAATTTCGGGGGAGCCTCTCCCTCCACCCCCAGCTCCCGGGACCAAGGTTAACCGTGAGAAGAAGAGGTAAATATCAATGACCATAACTCTGCAAATAGATAGGAAAGAGGTCAAAGCCAGGGAAGGAATGACCGTATTGGAGGCGGCGAAAGAGGCAGGCATAGAGATACCAACACTGTGTTATCTCGAGAAACTGAATCCCTACGGTGCCTGCCGAATTTGCAGCGTGGAGGTAGAAAGAAAAGGCAAAGTTCGAATAGTGGCTGCCTGTGGCTATCCCGTGGAGCAAGGATTAGTAGTGAGGACACATTCCCCCAGAATAGATAGGATTCGAAAGGTTATCATCGAACTAGTTGCACCGACGACAATGGTTGATGGAGAGGTCGCCGGGGAGATAAAGAAACTGGCCAAAGAATATGGGGCTAATATCCGTAGATTTGAACCTCGCTTCAGAGCGAAGCCAACAAGATGTATTCTTTGTGGACAATGTGTCCGCTACTGTGATGAGGTTGTTGGGGAACATGCTATAGGCTTTGTCGGAAGGGGGATAGAACGGCGGGCGGTGTTCTTCACGGAAAAGGCCAAGGCTTGCCTCACCTGCCAGGCCTGTTTTAATTTATGTCCCACAGGCAAGATTCCCTCAGAAACCGATTTTGTTGTTTTCGATGGTTTCTCCGTTGATGACTACCTTGCCGGAGAATTATAGCGTTTCAGCAATCCTAGCTAAGGGCAAAGCCCTGAGTTATTTCAGTTTCCTTATTTGAAGCTAACCTCCAGGAAAAGCAAATACCAGATTTGCTACCAGTAGGATTTCAATCTAAAATAAGCAAAACCGGGGTGTGGCGCAGCGGCTAGCGCGCATGGTTTGGGACCATGAGGTCGGAGGTTCAAATCCTCTCACCCCGACCATACTAACTTCCTTCCATTTCGTAGAAGCCCGAGAAATCTTGTTCACTCACTCTGCGTTCTTTATTGCGAGCAAAGCGTGGCAATCCCCTGAGATTGCTTCGGCACAAGATGCCTCGCAATGACATGGGGGACTCCTAAACACTTTGGAGAAAAATTTGACAGGAAAAATAAATCACATTATCATTGTTAGCCATGCCTAACAATTATGTGAGTACACAATGGTAAAGCAAGAAGTGTCAAGAGAACATACTGCCAGTATGGAAGATTATCTTGAGGCAGTGGCCATACTCCAGGGAAATGATAAGGTGGTGAGGGTAAGTCAGATCAGCCGAAAATTGAAAGTTAAAATGCCGAGCGTTACCTCTGCCTTGAAAAAACTCTCAGAACAGCGGCTTGTGGAGCATGAGAGATATGGCCGCATAAAGCTTACTCCAGAAGGTGAAGCGGTCGCCCGTGAGGTGATTCGCCGTCATGAAGCGTTAACACGCTTTTTTATTCAAGCCTTGAATATTGACAGGAAAACTGCTGAAGAGGATGCCTGTAAGATTGAGCATGTCATTAGCTCACCTAGCCTCGAAAGAGTGATTAAGTTCATAGAGTTTATGGAGGCATGTCCGTCGGGAGAGGCTAACTTTCCCAAGAGATATAAGTATTACCTAAAACATGGACAACTTCCTGAAGATTGCCGGCAAAGAAGTGGGCAGGGGGAGAGGTGATAAAATCAAAATTTTATGAAATTGCTAAGTTAAGGAATCCTAACTTTCAAAAACATGGAATAAGCTATGGCTGAACATCAAGAAGGACAATTAACCTTGGCCGAGATGAAGACTGGGCAGAGAGGCACTGTGGTTGGAGTTCTGGGAGGACATGGCCTAATTCGCCGTCTGGATGCTTTGGGTATCAGGCCAGGGAAGAAAGTGATTAAGCTGAATTCTACGCTATTTCGCGGTCCGATTATGCTCAGGGTGGATAATGCCCAGGTGGCTGTTGGTTTTGGCATGGCCAGGAAAATAATAGTCGAACCAGATAAATATCTGCCGCCAGCTTCCTGAGATGATGCGTATCCTGCTTGTAGGTAATCCCAACGTGGGGAAAAGCGCCCTCTTTTCTCGACTGACCGGTACACATATTATCGCTTCCAACTACCCCGGCACCACTGTGGAGTTCACTAAAGGGTATCTGAATCTGGGAGAGGAGCGGGCTGAGCTTATTGATGTCCCCGGTAACTATACCCTTGAACCAACTTCTAAAGCAGAAGAGGTGGCAGTGGAGATGCTCAAAGAAGGAGACTTGGTCATAAATGTCGTCGACGCCACCAATCTGGAGAGAAATCTCAA
>JBMCVZ010000066.1:0-3340 GCA_048621695.1 Chloroflexota bacterium | reverse complement strand
TTGAGTGGAGAGGCAAACATTTCAGGGAAGAGACATAAAATATCAATACGCATAGATTCCCCAACAAAAACCTTCAAAATGCATATCTTATCATGCAGGTGGTAACAAAAGAAAGTCTCGTTCCCCCCCAGTGAATTTAGCTCTCCTGGAGCAGCATATGCATTTGGATATCTAGCACCACTTTGTTGCTCAATCCCCAAGACTAAAATTGTTGGAAAATTCAAAAAATCGTTAAAAGGTATTGACAAAATAAGGATAAGGTTTATAATAGAATGGTGGGGAAAAGTGGGGAAAAGGGGCAAAAGGTAGTGCACTATGAAAGATAGTGTGGAGTCGGAGGTATTGTCTGGAGTCCACGGTAATTCTAGACATGGCCTTAATACATTGCGAGTGCTCCTTTTTTGCATGAAATATCCCAAGCTGAAGTTTACCACTGAATGCGTAGCTGTGAATCAGGGAGTGGACAGAGTTGTATTGGAGGAAGAGATACAGGACCTAATTAGCCAAGGAATACTTGGCAAGCAAAGTGACGCAGGAGTTACCTACTATTGCCTGAATAGGAGCCGACAAGAATTGACGGAATTAACCGAGGAATTTCTGAGAGATTGGCACACGCATGAGACTGGAGTAAGAACTGAGAGGGCTTAATATGTTTTTTGGTGAGTATCCATATAAGGTTGATGAAAAAGGAAGAGTGCCTCTGCCGCCAAAATTCAGGCGGCAGATGAAGGAGGGCGTGATATTAGCCAAGGGGATGGGAGAGAAATGCATTACAGCTTACCCTGTAGCTGAATGGAAAAGGCTGTCCGATAGCTTGGCTGCCAAGGCGGTCACTCCAGCTAACTTAAGGAAATTGAATCGCGCTATCTTTGGCTCCGCTTTCAGCACCTCCTTTGACGGGCAAGGCAGAGTAACATTACCGGCTTCCCTGCGCGAGTACGCCGGGATTGGTGATACAGCTATTGTTATTGGTGCAAATAGCCGCGTTGAACTCTGGAGCGAAGATGACTGGAAGACTGAGAAAACATCGGCCGAAGAGCAGGCATCACAAATAATCGAGAGTTTTGGAGCGTATTCGGAGCATATTGAATGATTGTCGCCATGTCTGCGCCCGTCCATGTCCCTGTTTTACTTGATGAAGTTATAGCAGGGCTACAGGCTCGGCGAGGAGGTTATTTCGTTGACTGCACTGTTGGTCTGGGGGGACATGCGGCGGCAATACTGCAAAAAATTTCACCATCAGGAAGGCTTTTGGGCATTGATACTGATCCCGAAGCCATCAGAATAAGCCAAGATAAACTTAGCGACTATGGCGAAGCAGTTACCCTGGTTAATGACAACTTCGTTAACCTTGAGGCTATATGCAAAAGGTACCATTTTCATCCAGTTGATGGTATCCTTTTCGACCTTGGTGTTTCTTCTCTGCAACTGGATACAGCCGAACGTGGCTTCAGCTTCCACCTCGATGCTCCCCTAAATATGAGGTTCGATTCCGAGCAAGGATTAACCGCATGGGATATCGTTAACAGCTTCTCCGAGCAAGAGTTGGCTAAGCTCATAGGAAAATATGGGGAAGAGCGTCATAGCCGGCGGATAGCGCGGCATATCGTTAAAAACCGACCTATCGCCACCACCTTAGAGCTTGCCCACCTAGTAGAGCAAGCTTATGGTGCCCCGCGACGGGGCAAAATTCACCCCGCCACAAGAACCTTTATGGCGCTACGCATCGCGGTCAACAATGAACTACAGAATCTGGAGCTGGCTCTCAATCAAACTATTGACATCCTCCGCCCCGGGGGGAGATTAACAGTCATTAGTTATCATTCTCTGGAAGACCGTATAGTTAAGCAATTCATGCGAGACTCAGCCAGTAGCTGCCTGTGTCCCCCGGGAACAGTAATATGTCACTGTGGGCATATGCCCACCCTGAAGCTCATTTCACGGAAGGTTATCAAACCTACCTCGTTGGAGATAGAATCCAACCCACGCAGCCGTAGCGCTAAATTAAGGATAGCCGAGCGCCTCAACTAGGCAGCCATCTCAGAAAAAAAGGAGGTGAAAATGGCAAAGAAAATTATTTCAGCTATTGATGTGGGCACAACCAAAGTAGCCACCATCGTGGCTAATATCAAAGCGGAAGACGACATTGAAATTTTAGGGGTGGGAGTCGTTCCCTGTCGCGGCCTACATAAAGGCATCGTTGTTAATATGGATGAAGCCAGACAGTCCATTGCCGCATCTGTGAGGGAAGCTCAAAGAATTAGCGGCATACGTATAGATTCTGCCTATGTTGGGGTTACTGGTAGGCACATAAGCAGCCTGAATAATCGGGGAGTTGTAGCTATCCCTCGAGAGGATCGATTAGTGCGTACTCATGACCTCAAACGGGTGCTATCTGCGGCTCGTAATATCACCGTCGCTGAGGGAAAGAAGGTGCTCCACGCCATTCCTCGTTCTTACGCCCTGGATGGACAGGAAGGAGTTATACAGCCAGTAGGCATGCATGGGTCCAGGTTAGATGTAGAAACCCATATCGTTACTGCTTCATTGACTTCGATACAAAACCTGGCCAAATGCGTCCGCAGTGTTGGCGTTGACGTTGAGGACCTCATCCTCGAGCCTCTGGCTAGTGGAGAAGCAGCATTAACTCCGGAGGAAAGAGAATCAGGTGTTATCATGGCTGACATCGGGGGCGGTACCACGGATTTGGCGGTATTTAAGAATGGCAGCATCTATCACACCGGTATCCTTCCAGTAGCCGGTTATCAGGTAACCAGTGACATCTCCATAGGCCTGGGCCTGCCTTTTAATATTGCGGAAAAAATGAAGAAGAGATATGGCAATGTTACACCTACTTTGGATATGGACCAAACGGTCCAGGTAGGTATCGAAAATGGTCATAGTGCTTCTTATAAAGACCTATGCAATATTATCCGGGCCCGCATGGAGGAGTTGCTACAACTCATATTGCTGGAGATGCCCACCAGCGATTATAACACCCTGGCACCTTGTGGTTTGGTTCTCACTGGTGGCACGTCCAATCTATCCGGGCTTGACGAATTAGGGCAGTCACTATTGCGAATTCCGGTTCGCAAAGGCCGACCTTTGAGTTCGGGCATCTATGGCATTTCCGATATCCTGCATGATCCTTCCTATGCTACCACCCTGGGACTGATCCTATGGCAAGTGCGAGGCAAAGAAGGATCAACTTACAGAGAAAAAAGGGCTGGCACCTGGAGCAGCTTTGTGAGTCTACTCAGAAAGCTGTTTCGTGCCTAACTTATGAAAGGAGGTTAGAATGGCAAAGCAAATTTATACTCCAACTCCAGCAAGAATCAAA
>JBMCVZ010000065.1:0-3405 GCA_048621695.1 Chloroflexota bacterium | reverse complement strand
TCTTGTGGCGTAAGAGTAGATTGTCCTTCATCCTCGGCCTTCTCAGGTAAAGGTAGCGGTTTTTGAGGCACAGTGATTCTTCAACTTCTTCATCTTCATTTATATAAAATGGCGGCGTTTTGGATGGATTAAGGATGACAGCCTTTTTCACTATAACTTCAACATCACCAGTAGCCAATTTAAGATTCTCTGTCCCTTCAGGTCGGGAAGCAACCTCTCCAGCAACCTGAATTACGTACTCACTACGGAGCGAGCCGGCTACCTGGTACGCCTCCTGTGATATCTGGGGATTAAACACAACTTGAACTATACCGTCCCGGTCACGCAGGTCAATGAATACCTTCCCGCCATGGTCACGACGCCGGTGCACCCAGCCAGCTAAAGTTACCTTTTGTCCGGCATGTGTTTTCCTCAGTTCACTACAGTTATGGCTTTTGAGCAAGGATATTCTCCTTTTCTGGATTGCCCATTATAGCGTATAAAAGGGCTTGCTTTCAATTGAGACTCCGGCACCGACTAATGGCACTAAGTTCATATCACGTGCGGCGCTAATTAGTCGAACAGGGACTTTTGTGAGAGTAATCGGTATGTCTGTGTGCTTTAGGTGAATTCCTTTTTTATCGCCTGAAATCAGCGGCGGCTGTTAGCCATCCCACCTCAACATCTTCACGATATGTTTTGCAAGATTGTCGTTGATTTCGTTATGTCTCGGAACAGGTTGAGCAACTTTTGTTCCCGGATTCTGATACCAATCGTGTCTTCTTCCACGTCTGATAAAAATACAACCCGTCTCTTCTAGTTGCCTTACCAGTTCTTTCCTTTTCATGCTATTTCCAGCTCGGCAACTTTACGAACATAGGGAATAGCACCACTGGTTAAATCGTCATAAATATCTTTGAGATTTTCTTTTAATTCTTCTAACGACTTCCCTTGCGTCATATAATCTGGATATTCTTCCAAATAACCAAGCCACATATCATCATCTTGCCAGTATATAAATCTTGTGGTACCCATAATCCCCTCCTTGATATTCCTCCTCTTGATTATATCATTTTTTGCCTAACGTCCTAAATCAGCAACGGCTGAACGCCGTCCGCTGGATTGATTTATTAGAGCTACTGGTCTGTTTCAGCGACATTTGAATTAGGTATTGTGTCACCGAAATTGTCCTATTTTCGAGGCACTAGGCTAAGAGGTCACGGCTCCGCTAGCCCCTAAAGAACAGCTAACATCGAGCGATTGCGCTAAGTCCTATCACATGTGACGTTAATGACTCAATCAGGAACTTTTGTGAAAGCAATTGGCATGTCTGTGTCCTTTAGATAAATTCTTGGTATAACGCTGAGATAACCCTTAGGATAATACACCTGCCAACTCCTCTTTCTGAGAACGGCTTTCATAAACTACACCGGGCTCAAGAAAGGACATCCTTGCCGGAGGGTTCACGCCTTTGTTAGGCGTGCTTTGGGCCGCCCATAGCCTCGATAACCTTGCGTTCAAAAGTTCTGATATCTTCTTCCGAGGGCATGTTCTTGAGATTTGGGTGCTCAGCTTCTAAACCCTTGAGTTCGATAAGACACGCGATCTTTTTCCCATCATGTGGCTCAAAATAGAAACACTGCCCCCCATCGCTTGCCAGAGGGCAATTGTCCCACTGCCATGCAGATGATACTCGAAACATTACCTTCCCACCTTTCGGCAGTCTTGTTTTGATTTCGCCTATGGCGATTTGCTCTATCAACTCCTCTTTCGGTAAGTTCAAGTAGATTAGAAGGTCTCGGGTACTCAGCCACTTCTGCTCTACTAACTGTGCTCGTCTCCTGTAATTGTCGATTAACACCCTACATTTATTCAGAGTAGGAAGATAATGCTTACAGTTGTAACCAAAATGGTATTCCATCATACCCTCCTCTCCACATAGCAGGACTAGCAGGCCAAATCAACCAAATGCTTGAAATCAGTTTCTTGGAGGATACGTATTTGTTGCCCTTTCATTATCAATGATTCGGCTTTCCTGTGTTTTGAGCTTTTCTCGCTACCAGCTAAGCGTCTAATATCTTGATTCCCGACAACCAATATGGTTGTCTCTTTGTTGACCCCAGTTTGGACATTACAGCCAATTCTGGCTGCCATCTCTGCTGCTTTCCTCCTTGGTATTTCTAAAGCTCCTGTAAATACCAAGTTGTTACCATATAGAGCTCCTTCAGGATTTCCCTCCCATTTAATAAGTTGACTATAATTTGGGTCAATTGGTTGCTTTACCCTTTGAAGCCAACCATTTATATCTAGCCCGCTCCGTTCCATAGCAGCCAAGAATATGACTGCTGCTGCTTTGGCATCTTCTAAAGCATCATGACACCTGAACTCATAACCAATCTCTCTACATATATTAACCAATCCGTAACCAGACCAAGCAAATCTTTCCCATGTTCTTCTAGCAACTCTTGCTGAATCCAGCCATACCGGTTCAGGGTAACGGAGGTTATATTTGCTAAAAGCTTGATTCATTGAGACACGGTCAAAATGAGTATGACTAATAACCAAGTTTTTATCGAGGTAATGGTATATCTTATCAGCCAGTTCGTACAATTTGGGTGCACCCCTGACTGTCGACTCATCAATGCCGTGAATGGAGATGTTAACTGGACTGAATAAATCCTCCGGGTCAACATAAGTTTTCCACTCTTCGGATAGTGCTCCTTCATTGTAACATGCAAGGCCGATCTGACAAATAGAGGACATATCAGGGTTTGCCGTTTCAACGTCAATTGCCACGAACTCCATGGCCCTTCATCTCACTTGGCCTAGAACTCCGATGTGACTTCCAAGGTCGCGATGGCTGCCGACTTCGGTCCCCTCTCGAACCTCAGATACAGGGTCCCATTGGCAAGACGAAGCTGTTCCGCCTCGGCCCTGCTAACAGCTATGACATCAAACAGAATTAAGCTACGCCCCTCAACCAGAAGCCCCTTGTCTTCACTGTAACACATGACATCGAGTTCAGGATCAAGTTTACTAAGCTGTTCCTGAAGTTCTCGAACCTTCATCTGCTCTCCTCTCGTCCTAGCGATATCGGTTTATACCGCCTAACATTGTTTTTATGTTATTGTGTTGCCTAATAGGATTGTATTGTGTTTTCGACAACTCGTCAAGGCATGATGTTAAACTAGGATGTCACGGCTCCACTAACTCCTGAAGAACGGCCAGCACTTCTCGCTGAGGCACATCGCTACGAATTACTGCTTGGCCGATATCTTGTAACAGCACCCAGCGAATTGCCTTTCCCCTCACTTTTTTATCCAGCTCCATGGTTTTGGTTATCTTGGCAAGGCTCAATTTGAGATTGCTTCGCTTCCTGCCATGCCTTTGGCTCGCAGCTTCGGCTCGCAATGACGTAGGTAAGCC
>JBMCVZ010000064.1:0-3492 GCA_048621695.1 Chloroflexota bacterium | reverse complement strand
AGGGTGTTGACTACACTGTTATCGGCGTACTGGGTCAAGTTTTCCCTGAACTTCGGGACATCTTAGAATTGCTCCCCGGTGTGGGCCAAGTCATACCTGTGAGTAAGCCGTATAAACTTGCCAGTCGGGAGTTTCATCCCCGAGACACTATAATCAAAATAAATGGCGTGGCTATCGGCGGCAATGAAATAGTCGTCATGGCTGGACCCTGCGCAGTAGAAAGCGAGGAACAGCTTATGACCACCGCGCATGCGGTCAAGGCAGCTGGAGCCACTGTACTGCGTGGTGGCGCCTTCAAACCACGCACCTCGCCTTATCAATTCCGTGGACTGGGCGAAAACGGGCTCAAAATACTGGCACAGGCAGGCAAAGAAAATCAAATGCCCATAATCACCGAGGTTATTTCGCCAGAGCATGTCAACTTAGTAGCAAAATACGCTGATATACTCCAGATTGGAGCTAGAAATATGCAGAACTTCATCCTGCTCGACGAGGTAGGGAAAACAAAGAAGCCAGTGTTGCTCAAACGTGGTTTGTCGTCCAATATACAAGAATGGCTACTGGCTGCCGAATATATCTTAGCCCAAGGGAATGAGCAGATTATTCTTTGCGAACGGGGTATCAGAACTTTTGAAACCTATACCCGCAATACCATGGACTTAAGTGCCATACCAATTATCGAAAAGGTAAGCCATTTACCCATTATTGCCGACCCCAGTCACGCTACAGGTAAATGGTACCTGGTAACCCCGCTGGCGTTAGCAGCAGTAGCTGCCGGTGCAGACGGACTTCTCATAGAAGTCCATCCTAATCCCGACCTTGCGCTTACCGATGGCCCTCAATCACTCACCTTTGACAACTTTCACCTCTTAATGTCTCAATTACTGCCCATAGCCCAGACTAAGAATAGAAAGCTAGTTACTCCAAGCGTGGGAACCAGACCCTGAGTCAATGGAAATTGAGCAAGAACTAGCCAATATAACTCCCCAGGGGGAAACACTCCTTACCATAGGTGTGTTCGATGGTGTCCACGCCGGACACCGCTACCTGCTGGAAAAATTGCAGCAGCGAGCAGCTGAGAAGAATTTGGTTAGCGGAGTAGTTACCTTTAGCCCCCATCCCCAATCGGTACTATATCCGCATAATCAACTACCCTGGCTGAGCAACCTGGAGGACAGAGTCAGGACTTTTCAAGAGCTGGGCGTTAAAATAATCGCAGTTTTAACTTTCACTTCCAAGGTAGCCCAGCTAGGTGCGCGGGAATTTATATCCCTGGTTAAGAAAGAGCTCAGAATGCGTGGCATCATGGTCGGGCCCGACTTCGCTTTAGGACGAGGCCGTGAAGGCAATATCGACCTGCTCCACGCCCTGGGACGCGAAATGGAGTTCAGCGTGGAAGTTATCCCCGCCTATACAATAAATGGCGAAGCAGTGAGCAGCACTCTCATCCGGCGAGTATTAGCTCAAGGCGACATGAGAAAAGTAGAAAGATTAATGGGGCGATATTTCCAATTGGGAGGCAAAGTCATCACGTCCAACAAACGTGGACGAATCTTGGGATTTCCCACCGCTAACTTGGATATCAGGCCACAACAAGCATTACCGGGCAACGGTATCTATGCTACTATCGCGCAGGTAGATGGTAAGCAATTCCCTTCAGCAACTAATATTGGCATCCGCCCCACCTTTGGAGAAGGGGAAAAAACGGTGGAAACTCACCTGTTAGACTATAAAGGCGATTTATACGGTAAAGACATAAGGTTAGAATTTGTGCAAAAATTAAGGGATGAACAACGCTTTTCTTCTTCAGAAGATCTGAAAGCACAAATCGAGAGAGATGTTCGAGAGGTAGAGGCAATAATGAAAGCTGTCAGTTGACAGCTATGAGCTATGAGAAAATGACTGATACAAGGTTTGCCACCATATTAAAACGAGGCGTAGCTGAAATTATAACGGAGGCGGAACTACTCAAGTTGCTGGACTCGGGGAAAATTTTGACTCTGAAGCAAGGCTTCGACCCCAGCGCTCCTGACATCCACCTGGGACATGTGGTGGGACTGAGAAAGCTACGTCAGTTCCAAGAACTAGGACATAAAGTCATTCTTATAGTCGGCGACTGGACCGCCAGAATTGGCGACCCCAGCGGTCAGTCGGCTACTCGCCCGATGCTTTCCCCCGGTGAAATAGAGAGCAACGCTCAAACTTACATGGAACAGTTCTTCAGGGTGGTAGATAAGGATAAAACGGAGCTAAGATGGCAAAGCGAATGGTTTTCTCAGTTCACTTTAGATGAAGTAATTAAACTTACCAGCAAATTCACCATAGCCCAACTTCTCGCTAGAGAGGACTTTAACAAGAGGTACGGTTCTGGCAACCCTATATCTCTAACTGAGATGCTTTACCCTTTACTTCAGGGCTATGATTCAGTAGCTATCAAATCCGATGTTGAATTCGGTGGTATCGACCAGAAATTTAATTGCCTTGTGGGCAGAGAGCTACAGCAGAGTGTGGGACAGCCTCCCCAGCAAGTTTTCCTTGTCCCCCTCCTGGTTGGTACCGATGGTCATCAGAAGATGAGCAAGAGCTTAAATAACCACATAGGCATTGCTGAACCTCCCAGGGAGATATATGGCAAGGTGATGCGTATCTCCGACGATTCTCTTATCCCGGACTATTTTGAGCTGGTGACCGACGTTCCTGAAGAAGAAATCGCTGAGTTCAAGGAGCAACTGAAGACCCGCTCAGTTAATCCTATGAACCTTAAGAAACGACTTGCTCATGAAATTGTCAGGCAATTCCACGGTAAACAGGCAGCGGATGAGGCACAAGAATATTTTACCCAGGTATTCCAGAATAGGGAGATACCTAAGGAAATATATGCTAGAGCCGAATTCCGTGGTACCGGCCACTTAACGGCTCGTCCGGAGGTTTCGAGAGACATTACAAGCTTGCTATATGATGCTGGTTTGGTTAAGAGCCGCTCAGAAGCAAGACGTTTGCTAGCCCAAGGAGCTATCGAGGTTGATGGAGAGAAAGTCAGCACCGATAAAGTGATTTTAAAGGATGGAAGTGTCATAAAGGTGGGCAAACGGCGTTTCTTGAAAATGGTCGATAGTGCGAAAAGGAAGGGGGAACCAGCTAATTCATAAAAAGGAGTTGACAAAAATGCAGCTACGTATTCCAGGACCAACACCATGCCCACCGCAATCTCTTCAAGCCATGAGTAGGCAGATGATAAACCATCGTGGGGAAGAATTTGCCAAAATTCTCAATTCAACAACCGAGAAACTAAAACAGTTATTTCAGACCAAAGGAGACGTTTTCCTGCTTACAGCTTCGGGCACCGGCGGCATGGAAGCCGCCGTTGTTAATACCCTATCGCCGGGCGACAAGGTTCTATCCATATCCAACGGAGCCTTCGGTGAGCGCTTTGCCGATATTGCCGAAAGATATGGTGCTGAAATAATCCCTCTAAATTTTGAATGGGGGAAG
>JBMCVZ010000063.1:0-3553 GCA_048621695.1 Chloroflexota bacterium | reverse complement strand
CTTCAGATGAAAGTTATCAGATAAAGGAAACAAATCTATCCTTCGGCCTAGTTCAGAATAGGTAATGGTAATTTGATCGTATGGGACTTTTTGAGCAATATTAATGAGTTCAGCATATGCTTTTCTCACCTTGTCTTCCCATTCACCCCAAGACACAATAAAGCAACCCTCACGCCGATGTTTTGCAAAGATTCCTTTGAGTATGTTTGTGTCCATTTCGGCGTCTTTTGAGTAGTATTGAGTAGCTGTCAAAAACTAGATCCTCCTATGTTGTGATTACTCCATCGGGAGTTGTTCCCCTTCCTTCTTGGAGACCTTCGGCGCTTTGGCAAAAGTCACACTTGTTTGGGTTTGTGGGGGCATGTCAACAGCTTTGCCGTACAGTAGCTCTTCTATGGTCAGTATCTGTATTTTGGGATAGTCTTTATCCCACCCTGGCGAGTGGTAAAAGCCGGCGCCTATAGCCTCGGTCTGCATTGGCCCCGTTGGTGGCTCTAAAGTAATAAAGATGCCTAGAGCATCATGGGCAGCCACTGCCTTAAGCTCCCTGACGGCATTTACCGCCACATGTCCGCTTTTCACCTGAACTACTGCCCGTTTTGGCTTGCCACTGGGGTCATCTATGAACTGGATAACGCCATCAATTCCTTTGTCGGCGCCTTTCTTCTTCTCACCAAGTGGCCTGGCTTTAATCAAGCTCAAAGCCCACCACTGGAACTGGTAGCGGTCTTGCCTTGCCAGAGCTTTGGCGGAGGCCAAATCTACAGGCTCACCAACAACTTCAGCATCAATGCCGAAGCTATCCTTAAGACGGTTGCGCATTAGAGCAATAGCAAGGTGAGTAATGTCAATACCTATCCAGCGTCTATTCAGCTTTTGAGCAGCAACAAGTGCTGTGCCACAGCCACAGAAGGGGTCAAGGACAATGTCTCCTTCATTTGAGCTTGCTTTGATTATGCGCTCCAAAAGTGCGAGGGGTTTTTGGGTGGGATAACCGAGGCGCTCTTTAGCAGCCTTGTTGATTATTTTTACCTCCCACCAGTCCCTAGGCAACGTCCCTTCGCCTAAATATTTTCGATACGTCAATCCCGGATACATTTTCTCGTGTTCTAGTGTTAAACCATCAGCCCTTTGGATAGGGCTACCCTTAATATTCTTGCCCCTAACCATGAAACGACCATGTTCATCTTCATACCTAAATTTAGACAATGTAATTGGTGAATACGCTTCCACAAGAGGCTCTGAATTAAAAGGGTAAGGCTTCTTTGCATCTTTTACGTAAAACAAGAGAACATCGTGTTTCCTATTCCAATATCTCCTTGACAGTTCTCTTTCTCTGTAACACCATACTACTTCGTTCAAGAAGTTCGTTGGTCCAAACACCTGATCCAGAACCAGCTTCAGATAATGGCTGGCGGTGGGGTCGCAGTGGAGATAAAGAGAGCCAGTGGGCTTGAGGACACGGTGCAGCTCTATTAGCCTGGCAGTCATCATCACCAGATATGCCATGACATCGTTCTGCCCTATGGCATCATGTAAAGCGCCTATCAACTGCCCTACTTTTAATGGCCCATTGGTGACAATATCGTGATAGGTATTCTCCGCGGACTGAGTCCAGTGCCAGGTATCGGTGAACGCTTTTATCTGAGCTTCGGACTCAACGCCGCCGTTTTCCTTGAACAGGATGTTGTAGTCCTTCTTGCTATTGAAGGGCGGGTCAAGATAAATCAGGTCTATGGAGTTCTCAGGAATATACTTGCGCAGTATTTCCAGATTATCGCCATAATACAAAACATTAGTTTTCAATGTATCCATGCCCCACCTCCCTGCAAATGTCAGAGGCTGCTAATTTTGACCTTCCGTTCATTTCCGGACATTCTTGAAGCTCTTCACCTCCAGATTTTTGTAGTGCGACCCTTCAGGGTCGTGCAGCACGAGGCTAGAGCCTCGCACTACATTTTTAAGCAGCCTAAATGACAATGAGATATTCACAGTACTATAACATTTTACTATAATTTTGATAGTAGTGAGAAAGGCTCCTGGAGAACGGTTGGCCATCTGATAAAGACGGCAGCGTCTGTATAGGCGTGGGATCCTACCGCCGGGAGCTATTTTTATGTATCATTCCGTAACTATCCCCTAAAGACAATTAATAATTTGCCGTAAATATTGACAAATGCTATCATATTGATGTACAGATTGCTACGCAAGAAGAATAATTGCCTGAATAGACAAAGAAGGAGGGACTTGTGGGGGTTACAGGATATGTAGTTTTGACGCTCGAATTCCGCAAAGTCGGCAAGCGGTGGACTGCATATTGTAAGGAACTTGGTACAGCAACCTTTGGTCGGTCTCTACCAGAGGCAGACAAAAGGATTAAAGAAGCAGTGTTGCTTCACCTGAACACCCTTGAGGATGTAGGAGAACGGCAACGGTTTTTCAGGGAGCATAATATAAAATTTCATCATACCAGACCCAGGAAGAATATTACAGTTTGTGTACCGCCCAGAACAAATACTTATATCGAACCGCATGTGCAACGGCTTCCCGAAGTCAGTGCTGCATGATGCTATAATCCAAACTTATTAACTAAATCGAGTAAGCCCTTCTTGCCGATACCTGTCTGTTTGACACCTAATATTGCGGCTAATGTGCCATCATCCAGTGATGCGTTGGTATCCGGTATTACTGTAACTCTGGTGCGGTCTCCAAAATGCTTTGCCAATGCCACACCATGTCTGGTTCGTCCTTTGAGTATCCACTCATCTTTCCGTAATAGTCTGATTAATTGCTTGCCACTTAAAGCAGGAGCCCGAGTATACTTCGGCATTTTCTTTGCTTATCTAGTCCTCAACAAAGCTGTTTACAATATCACCATATTGTTTCTGTGAACCGCTTCGTCGCCATAATCGTAGCCGAGGAGGTTCCCGATTCTATCGGAGTGCTTCCCTCCGATAACAGCTAAATCAGAAGAGCTATAGTTGGATATTCCATAGCCAATGCGTTTGCCCTGCTCATCCAGGATGTCCACGATATCGCCGCGGTGAAACTCGCCCTCCGCCTTCATAATCCCCGCGGGGAGCAGGCTTTTATTGTGCTCCTTGAGAGCTGAGACGGCGCCTTTGTCCACCGTGACCTTGCCTTTAGAAGCCAGCCCGCTGAGCATCCACCTCTTTTTGCTCTCCATCTTGTCCACCTGCGCAGGAAAGAATGTGCCTGTATCTTCTCCCCGGCTAATCCTCACCAGAATGTCAGGTTCTCGCCCATCGGCAATGATAACGTTTACCCCTGAACATGTAGCTAGCCTGGCTGCTTCAATCTTGGTCATCATGCCGCCAGTTCCCCGGCGACTGGCAATGTCACTGGCCATACGTTCGATTTCAGCGTCAATCTTGTCCACCCGGCGAACAAGTTGAGCCTGGGGGTTGTAAATTGGGTCGGCAGTATACAAGCCTCCGGTGTCGGTGAGCAGCGCTAGAAGGTCAGCATCAACCAGGTTAGCCACCATGGCGGAAAGGTTATCGTTATCCCCAAATTTGAGCCCTTCAATCTC
>JBMCVZ010000062.1:0-3584 GCA_048621695.1 Chloroflexota bacterium | reverse complement strand
GGGTCACTTTATCCCGCGCTTCCAGCCAGCTTTCCTCTATAGGAAATAGACCTCAAGAACTTTCCCAGGTAGATAAGGGCGACTTTCCTCGCTTTCACCTTGGTTTTGCTGAAGTGAATCGGGTTCTGGGAGGTGGTTTAGTTCCCGGCTCTCTGGTGCTTGTTGGTGGCGAGCCGGGAATAGGTAAGTCTACGCTTTTGCTCCAGATTTCAGCGATGATGGCTGAGAATAATAAAGTTGTCGCCTATATCTCTGGGGAGGAATCTATTAATCAGGTTAAACTCAGAAGCGAGCGCCTCGGCATAGGGGGCAAGGGGATTTACTTTCTCTCTGAGTCCGATTTAGCTCCAGTGCTAGAATGCCTGGAAGAACTTTCTCCTAAATTGGCAGTCATCGATTCCATTCAGACTATGTATTCAGAAGATGCAGCTGGAATGCCGGGCAGTATTTCCCAGGTGAGGGAGTGCACTTGGAGCTTGGAGAGGTGGGCGAAACAGAATGATGTGCCCCTGTTAATCACTGGGCATGTGACCAAAGAAGGTGCCATCGCAGGTCCAGGAACGCTGGAACATATCGTTGACGTAGTGCTTTACTTCGAGGGTGAACCATTCAGTAGTTACCGGGTGCTACGCAGCGTGAAGAACCGTTTCGGCTCCACTCATGAGGTGGGAATATTTGAGATGAGCAACAGGGGACTAATGGAAGTAGGCAATCCCTCTCAAGTTTTTCTATCCGCATACAAGGATGGAACTATGGGTTCAGTGGTGGTGCCCACTCTTGAAGGGAATCGTCCTTTGTTGGTAGAGATTCAAGCTTTGACTAATCCTAATAATTTTACTCCCCCAAGGCGCATTGCTAATGGCGTTGATTTTAATCGGCTAATGTTGATAGTGGCTGTGCTAATTAAGCGCGCCGGATTAAAGCTTTACAACCAGGATATTATAGTCAATGTTACTGGTGGCTTACGGGTTAATGAGCCGGCCGTTGATTTAGGAATTGCCTCAGCTATCGCCTCCTGTTTTCGTGACGCAAAGCCAATTTCAGGCTTGGTTACTTTGGGAGAGGTGGGATTGAACGGAGAGCTTAGAGGGGTATCACACGTGGAGAGAAGAATTGCTGAGGCCGTCAGGTTGGGCTTTAGATGCTGCCTTATGCCTAGGCTTTCCCCTGTCATCGCGAGTGAAGTGAAGCAATCCCTTCACTCTGCGGATATTCACCTAATCGAGGTTGACTCGGTGGCTGAAGCTCTGAGGTTGGGACTTACAAGGGAAGGCAAAATGCAAAATGCCAAGGGTGAAGATAAAGAGCAAAAATAAGAAAAGGAAGTTTTTACACTTTGGTTTTTGTCTTTGACTTTCTAATTTCGAATCAGGCTTAGGTCTTTTCATCGTCGAGAAGCAGGGCAATGAATAAAGGTAATAAGTTAGGCGTGGTTGTAGTTGCTGCCGGAACTAGCCAGCGGATGGCAGGCATAAACAAGCTCTTTGCCTCTCTAAAAGGGAAACCTTTGTTGACTTGGTCCGTGGATACTTGTCAGAGATACAGCCTTGTTAAGCAGATAGTCCTGGTATTGAATGATGAGGACCTGGCTCGGGGGCAGAAATTGAAAGAAGTGAGGGGCTGGTCTAAAGTTGCTTTGTGCCCGGGCGGCCCTCGACGACAGGATTCGGTGAGGGAAGGGCTAAAGCAAATAAGGGATTGTGATTTAATCATAGTTCATGACGGAGCTCGGCCTTTCTTGACTCTAGATTTGATTGAAGATGGGCTGAAGGCAGTTGGAGAGACTGAGGGTGCTGTAGCTGCGGTGCCAGTTAAAGATACTATCAAGCTTGCTACTGATGAAAAATTGGTTGGGAAAACACTCCAGCGCGACAGGTTATGGGCAGCGCAAACTCCCCAGATATTCAGCCTTGATGTGTTAACCAAGGCTTATGAGAGCCTCGCAGCAGAGGTTACCGATGATGCCGCCGCTGTAGAACGCTTGGGATACAACGTCCAGCTTTATATGGGCGATTACAGGAATATAAAGGTGACCACAGCCGAGGATTTGGCATTGGCAAGAATCATTGCAGGAGAATGGAAAAGGAGCTAAGGGTCGGTATTGGTTGGGATAGCCATCCCCTGGTTTCGGGGCGAAGGCTCGTTTTGGGAGGCGTTCATATTGCTTATGATAAAGGCTTGTCGGGTTGGAGTGATGCTGACGTGGCAATGCATGCCATAATAGATGCTTTATGTGGCGCTGCTGATTTAGGCGACATTGGCACCTTATTCCCTTCTCAGGAACCGGAATATAAAGATGTTTCAAGCCTGGTTTTGTTAAGCAAGACCGATGAACTGCTCAAAGCCAAAGGAATTGCGGTGGTCAACATTGATGTTACCATCATAGCACAAAGCCCCGAGCTTTCCCCTTTCCTCCCCGAGATGCGAAAGCGCATCAGTCAGGCCTTAAATGTAGATTCAACACAGGTGACAATCAAAGCCACTAGCACCAACGCTTTGGGCTTTATCGGCCGGGAAGAGGGAATAGCCGCCCAGGCTGTGGCTTTAATACAGGGGAAAGGAACACCTGAAAATTAGGAGTGGCATGAAGGAATCCATTCCTTCATGCCTAAATTGAGAAAGAGGACTCCCTCAGTCCTCAGACAGAATCTCCCCTTTCGGTTATCACCATTTCATAGCTTGGCTTGCCTTCCTTCCAGGAAATTACAAACTTGACCTGCTTGCCTTCTGTTAAGTATCTTTCGCTCCTGCTGCGGAGTTTTTTGAAGTCCATTGATTCCAGGAAGGATTTGAGAAGCTCGATCCTCCCCTCAAGTTTTTTGTCCTCCTGCCCACCTTCCATATATTGGTTCACTGAATTCCAGAATTCCTCCCTGGCTGTAGTTTCTATACAGTGGGAAAGGCTGGGAATAAGCTCAATGTCATCCATATTTTAATTTGTACCATCAAGCAGTAGCTATGGTCAAAATTTGACAAATTTTACGGGACCTATTACCATTATTGTTGACATATGTTCATAATCCATACTGAAAATGAGGTGGTTAGTAATGGCCAGGCCAGAAAAATTGCGATGTGTCGCTCAGTTGCCGAATGTAGGCTTTTTTAAGCCGGTGGGGATTCCGGTAAGTGCACTGCAAGGTATTCGTCTTTCACTTGCGGAACTTGAGTCTATCCGTCTTAAGGATTTGGAGGGGTTGGAACAGGAAGATTGCGCGCAGCAGATGCATATTTCCAGGCCGACGTTCCATCGCATACTGGAGGTGGCTCGGAAGAAGCTGGCTGATGCTCTGATTAATGGCAAAGGAATTCAAATCGAAGGAGGCAACTTCGAACTCCCTCAGCGTCGCTTTAGATGTGGCAACGATGGACATGAGTGGAATGTGCCTTTTGAGGCAATGGCCAGGAAGCTTCCTCTGTCTTGCCCGGTGTGCTTCAGTGGGAATATTCAGCCCATGCCTTTGGCTTCATTTGCTGCTGGTAAAGGATATGGTAAGAGATTTCGCGGTGGTAGGCGATAGTGAGGAGATCAAAGGAAAGGTAACATGAAAGCATAGTGCACCTCCAGGCTACAATGGAGCTAAAAG
>JBMCVZ010000061.1:0-3662 GCA_048621695.1 Chloroflexota bacterium | reverse complement strand
ACACAAGGGAGGACCGTCCACACCTCAGACCATTTAGTCAGGTAAAGTCCACCCAGCAGCCAGAATATAATACCATGTAGTTCTTCACCGGAAATGGTCATTAGATAGGAGTTAATAGAGGCCAGAAGAGCACTCATAGCTACTCCAGCCAGGATAAGCGTGGTGGTTGGCAGGGTTTTGCCGACACGGGCAAGAAAATAGACAACAGCCACGGCGCCTATAGCGCCAATGAAGGCAAATAGTGGCACGGCTCCAAAAGCCATCCAGGCTAATGTGAAGGGAATAAGCATAGCAATAGTAGCCCCCAGCCCTGCTCCTGAAGCTACGCCGAGAAGATAAGGGTCAGCCAGAGGATTGCGAAACAATCCTTGATAAGTGGCTCCAGCTACTGCTAGGGCTGCTCCTACCAAACCGGCCAGCAATATGCGTGGCAACCTGATATCCAGAATTATCGTTTTCAGGATTTCCAGGCTCAATGGCGCCCCGAAAATCTCGGGAGAAGAAGGGGTAATATGAACGAAGGGCAATTGAGAGAGGAGGACTTGAAAAGTAGTGGTAAAGGGTATAGAAACGCTCCCCAAAGTAGTAGCAAAAACAACTATCACTACCAGCAGTCCCGCGAGCCCCAGTAAAGAGTAAACTCTACTTTGCCAGCGAATGGCAAAAGGAATAACTGGCTCAGTAAACACCTGAGATACAGTACGTTCCATCGCTGAATAAATCCTAAATTCTAATTTCTAAACTCTAAACAAACCCAAAATTATAAATATAAATACCAAAACTCATTTGCTTTGGATTTTGGTCATTAGATGAGAGTAACTGAATTTTTCCTTTCTTTTGTTTAGTATTTCGAATTTTGTGCTTAGAATTTGTCATTTTTGAATTGTCATTTTGCATTTTTATTTTTTCATTTTGATTTTCTCTTAGTATTCAATGCCTTCCCGGCTCTTTATTCCTTGGCTATAAGGATGCTTCACTTCCCTCACCTCGCTGACTAAATCTGCTTTTTCTATAATCTTTTCTGTGGCGCCTCGCCCGGTTAAGACAAGCTCTAATTTTTCCGGTTTTGCCTCCAGAAGCGAAAGGATCTCCTCTTCTTTCAGAAAGCCGTCACGCACGGCAATGTTTATCTCATCCAGAACCAGCATATCCCACGACGGGTCCCGGAAAAGTTCCTTAATAAATTCCAGCCCCTTGGAGCATTCCTGGCAGACATCATCAGGATTCAGGTCCTTGTAGAAGTGAGGATGTTTCTTAGTGAAATGGAAAGTCTTTATCCCCAGCTTTTCCAGGGACTTATGTTCACCATAGCCGAATGCCTCAGGGTCTTTGAAAAAAGAGACGAGGCCCACCTTGAAGCCATGCCCGGCAGCGCGAACTGCCTGACCAATAGCGGCAGTGGACTTTCCTTTGCCGGCTCCAGTATAAATCTGAATGAAGCCTTTCTCTTTCATCTCAATCCTTCCTGGCATCTCTATCTGCTATCTCTTATTTTGCTGTCATTCCAGCCCTTCGCCCCTGGCATTGCGAGCAACCTGCCCGCCAAGGCTTGGCAGGTGGGATTTCTTCGTCCCGATAAATCGGGACCCGTAATGACCTTGGTGGAGATTTCCCAGAACCATACGTTATCTCTTCTTTTCTTTTCACCCCTGGTAACCTTGAGCGCTTTCCTGAAAATGGGCCCGTCGGTGACGAAGGTGTGATATTCGCCATTTTCACCGCAGGGATGGGAGCCGAGCTTGCCAATTTGCCTTACCAGAGCTTTGTCCAGGACTTTTCCCAGGAAGTTCTCATCTAATCTGGTGGCGACTATTATGGCTTTGAATTTCAATTTAAGGAATTCCTCAATTAGCTCTTCGGCCTTTATATCCCAGAGGGGCAAAAAAGCCTTTATCCCAACCTCATTACACACCCTCTCCACCCATTCCCGGTGCTCTTCCAAGTCCATATCTCCGAACACGCCCCCTTCGATGCCTTTATCCTTGAGTGCCCCGACAACCTTCTTAAAGTTCTCTTCATAATTTTCCCATGATGTCTTCACCTGAATGACAGGGATGCCGATGGCTTCTGCTTGCAAAGCTAAAACACCTGCTTTAGTGCCGTGGGACCTCGACCTCTTGCCATCTTCAGAGACAAAGTTGAGCAGATATAGGACTTCGTGCCCCTGGGAAATTGCCTTATATGTCGCCAGGGCACATTCCTTGCCCCCGCTCCAGGAGGAAAAGACCTTCACTTAGCTCCCGTCAGGTTCCTCAAATATCTCCGGGTGAATGAAATAGGCGAACCACTCTAAGCCATCGACCAGTCTAGGACCCGGGCGTTGAACCAGGTTATCATCGCCTTGATAGATTCTGCCGCTTTGACTTGCGTTGGTACCCTGAAGCAGGGTCTCGTTCTGTGCCCATTCAAATGACGATTCGCTGGCGATAATGACTTCCGGATTGCGGGCAACAACTTCTTCAATTGAGATTGTTGAATAACCGGTGATATTTTGACAGATGTTCACCCCACCCCCTTTTTCAATCAGCTCGTGGATGAAAGTCTCTGAGCCAGCAGTCCACAACGGATCGTGCCAGACTACATAGAAGACACTTAGCCTTTCTTCCAATTCTGAGGTTGCATCAGTTACTGCTTCGATCCTGCTTTCCATTTCAGATGTAAGTGCCTGGGCCTCCACTTCCTTGCCAGTTATGTTTCCTACTGTTCTAATATCATTAAGCAGGTCATCCAAATCGGTAGACTTTATACCAAATACTGTAAGCCCCAACCCTTCCAAAGTATCGATAACATCTACAGGAGTACCATGTGCAGCCAGTATGAGGTCAGGATTAAGGGCATCTATCTTCTCTATATCTGGTGTATCGTATCCGCCTACCTTTGCCTTATCCAGAGCTTCCGGAGGATAATCGCACCAGTCCGTTACTCCTACCACCTTATCCCCCAGACCCAAGGCGAACAGTATCTCAGTGTTAGAGGGAGCTATGGAGACGATTCTTTGGGGTGTTCCATTAATAGCGACCGATCTTCCCAGGTCATCAACTACGTATTCTACAGATTCCTCTGGTTGCCACTCGGCAGTGCAGGCTGTCAGAGCAAGAGCTATACTCGAAAGCACCAGGAACCAGTTTATACCCGGAGAAAGGATTTGCTTACAGGAACTTATCATGCGATCCCCCTTCGTCTCCTTTTATGTAGCATTACTTGATTTTATACAAGCAGACTTGTTTAGAATTTTAAAACGCTACAGGACAAAATGTCAAGGGATTTCAGGGGGTATTCTTAGAAAAAATTTTGCAGTTCGGTGGGATATGCGATTAGGAAGGAAGGGATTCCCTATCTCTTCCTCAGGTCAACAATCGCATAATCTAGGTTTTCCTCTTCCAGTCTCTGCACCAGAATCGGAAGCTTGTCGTTACTACATACAACGAGAAAGGACAGGCCACAGTAAGCTGCCTCTATAGCTGCCTCCCGGACACCATGAACGTAATCGGGCTTTATACCTATCTGCATCAATGCTACCAGGGCCTCCGTGCCCATTACACCCACCAGTCCCACTTCCTTTACCTCCTTTTTCAATCGGGCTAGGTCAGTGTTGGTGGAACCTCCGTCCTGCACATTGGGCACTTTACCTATCATTATTTCGGCTGGCTCGAGTTCTATTA
>JBMCVZ010000060.1:0-3873 GCA_048621695.1 Chloroflexota bacterium | reverse complement strand
AAGTCGGCATCAAGAATATCTGCTATTACCTTAGCAACCCTTTCAGTATTGCCATGGTGTACAGAGATATAGATTGTCAGAGCTTTCATTATTTCTGGAACTACGTGACTATTATAGGTAATCACCGATTGTGTACTTCTACGTTTACAATATAGACGCGCAACGCAATAGATTTACTACATCCGGGGGCACTGCAGCCTGCGATTGGATTATCGGCTCAAAAGACTTGACACAGCAAACAGAGACGTAATATCCAGCTTAAATCCCGGTCCCATGCTGGTAGCCAGGAACGCACTTCTGATATATTGCCCTTTAGCCCCACTAGGTTTTGCTTTAACAATAGCGTCAACCGCCGCTGCCAAGTTCTCCAAGAGCTTATCTTTATCGAAACTGATTTTACCAATTGGCAAATGGATAATAGCTGTTCTGTCTAAACGAAATTCAGTTCTGCCTTTACGAGCTTCATTTACAACTCGAGATAGGTCTTGAGGCGGTACTACGGTGCCAGACTTGGGATTAGGCATCAAACCTCGACGCCCTAAAATACGACCGAGCTTGGCTACTTTGGGCATCATATCAGGGGTGGCAATAGATACATCAAACTCAAGCCAGCCACCTTCAATTTGTTTAATAAGCTCATCTGCTCCAGCATAGTCAGCACCTGCTTCCTCCGCCAATTTTATCCCCTCACCCTGAGTAAAGACGAGCACTCTTGTCTTCTTCCCGAGTCCATTAGGCAATAGAATCACACCACGTACTTGTTGGTCGGCACTGCGGGGATTGACCCCCATCTTCAAATGCAGCTCAACTGTCTCGTCAAATTTAACGTAGGAAGTCTGCTTAGCTAACTCGATTGCTTCTTCCGGGGAATATGCCTTTGATTTACCTACAAGTTTACTAGTTTCCTGGTATTTCTTACCGTGTTTTGCCACTTACTTATACCCTCAAAATTATACGAAATTTTAAGAACTTGAATTTATTCTATCTCGACTCCCATGCTCCGAGCCGTACCGGCAACAATTTTTACTGCCTTATCAATATCAGTAGTATTGAGGTCTTTCATCTTATTTCGCGCGATTTCATAAACGGTATCTCTGCTTATCTTACCTATTTTTTCGCTTATCGGGTTACCGCTGCCCTTTTCCACTCCCAAAGCGCGTCGTAATAGATCAGAAACAGGTGGCATCTTGGTCACAAAACTAAATGAGCGGTCTTCATACACAGTTATTTCAGCAGGAATAATGAAACCTTCCTGAGAAGCAGTTCGTTCGTTATAGTCCTTACAAAAAGCCATGATATTAATACCATGCTGCCCCAATGCAGGTCCCACTGGTGGTGCCGGAGTAGCTTTACCCGCAGGTATCTGCAACTTAATGACTGCTTTAACCTTCTTTGCCATTACTGATTATCTCTTCTACTGCGTTCTAGCTCCTACTGAGTACAAGTTATATCTTTTCTACTCCTAAGAGGTCTAATTCCACAGGCGTTTCCCGGCCGAAGAGTGATAGTAAAACTATTACCTTACCTTTACTTAAGTTGACTTGCTCCACTTTGCCAATGAAGTCAATGAAAGGCCCACTCGTTACACGTACGCTATCTCCTTCCTTGAAAGTCATTTTAACATCGGTAGGAGCTTCATCCATACGCCGCAGGATGGCGTTTGCTTCTTGTGCAGGTAAAGGAACAGGTTTAGTACCAGCGCTCACGAAGCCAGCAACACCAGGGGTGTTGCGTACTATATCCCAGCTGTGCTCGTCTAATGACATATTTACCATGATATAGCCTGGGAAAGCCTTCTTAGTTATCGTACGACGCTTTCCAGCTTTGATTTCAATCTCTTTAGCTGTGGGAATCACCACATCGAATATCTTGTCACCTACATCCATATATTTGATACGCTGTTCCAAATTTCTCCTGGCCTGCTCCTCGTGACCTGAAGAAACGTATAATAAGTACCATTCTCCATTATTCATTGACTATTAACCACCTAGAAGCAAAAACAGTCTGGTAAAAGCAAAATCTAGAGCACCTAAAATGCCTCCCACAATAGCACACACGACGAGTACCAAAATACTCAACCTTAAGGTTTCCTGCCTTGTTGGCCAGTGTGCTTTGCGCAGTTCAGCTATTACCTCGGTAAAGAAGCTGAACCTTGATTTTTTAGCTGGAGTGGGTTTAGTACTCGCTTTCTTAGCAGGATTTGTCATAAGTTACTTTGTCTCTCGGTGACTAGTATAGCTACGACAGAGAGGACAATACTTTCTTAACTCCAGCCGTTGCGGATCATTCTTGTTGTTCTTCGTCGTAGTATATGTTCTCCGCAGGCATTGACTGCACGCCAGGTGGATAATTACACGTAAATCGCCCTTCTTTTTAGCCACATCTATCTAAAAGTCCGCAAATTTTTCAGTGAACCTCACTTATGCGATAACCTTGCTGATCACGCCAGCGCCGACTGTCCTGCCACCCTCCCGGATAGCAAAGCGCAATCCCTGCTCCATAGCTACTGGGGAAATTGTCTTAATCTTCATGTGAGTCATGCTATCACCGGGCATAGCCATCTCCACACCTTCGGGCAGACTTATTTCGCCCGTAACATCCAGAGTTCTGATATAAAACTGGGGCTTATAACCATTGAAGAAAGGTGTATGCCTGCCGCCTTCCTCTTTGGTCAAGATATATACTTCAGCTTCAGCTTCAGTATGAGGCTTGACCGTGCCTGGCGCTGCCAGAACCTGACCCCGCTCTATTTCATCTCGATCTATACCTCGCAACAGCACCCCAACAGCATCGCCGGGCTCTGCCTCGTTCATTGTCTTATGGAACATCTCCAGGCTGATCGCCACCGTTTTCCTCGTTTCTTTTAATCCTACTATTTCTACTTCGTCCCCGGCTTTGATCACACCTCGTTCGACTCGGCCTGTAGGTACAGTCCCCCGTCCTTTGATACTGAACACATCTTCTATTGGCATCAAGAATGGTTTATCTCTTTCTCTCTGTGGTAGTGGAATGTAATCATCGATAGCATCCAACAACTTCCATATTGGTCCACACCATTGGCACTCTCTTTTGCCACAGCCACATTCCAGAGACTTAAGAGCACTTACTCGCACAATTGGGATTTCATCACCAGGAAAGTTGTACCTTTTAAGCAAGTCCCTAACTTCCATCTCTACCAAATCTAACAACTCTGGGTCATCCACCAGATCCACCTTATTGAGAGCCACCATTATGCGGGGAACTTCTACCTGCCGGGCTAGAAGGATGTGTTCTCTGGTTTGTGGCATAGGACCATCATCGGCGGCGACCACTAAAATAGCTCCATCCATCTGAGCGGCTCCAGTTATCATGTTCTTGATATAGTCAGCATGACCGGGACAATCAACGTGACAGTAATGGCGTTGCTCAGTCTCATACTCAATATGAGCAATGGCAATCGTTAGCCCGCGAGCTTTTTCTTCAGGAGCGTTATCTATAGAATCAAACGGCCGAAATTCTGTAGTGCCCGCTTTGGACAATATCTGGGTCATGGCTGCAGTCAGTGTGGTTTTCCCGTGGTCAACATGTCCTATAGTGCCCACATTGATATGTGGTTTGACACGCTCATAAATTTTCTTAGCCATTTTAACCTCCTTTTATCTCAAAGCCCACAACCAGATTCGAACTGGTGACCCCGTTCTTACCAAGAACGTGCTCTACCTACTGAGCTATGTGGGCAAGTATGCACGAAATTATATTGTAAGTCAACATAGGTAAAGAGTCAACTAAATATAGATTCTCTAGTTTAGAACGTGATGTACATGTTTAGTTAGCAAATTAACGGAGTGATTTTAAATCAGTACCTGGGTGAAAGTCAAGCAGGAGGTATGGAAG
>JBMCVZ010000059.1:0-3935 GCA_048621695.1 Chloroflexota bacterium | reverse complement strand
CCTGATTTAACATGTGGCAAGTTATAGGACAGGATAAAATTTTATCTTTGCTGGACTACAGCCTTAGAACCGATGCGATAGCCCATGCCTATCTCTTACTGGGGCCGCGGCATGTGGGCAAAGGGACTTTAGCCATCAATTTTGCTCAAGCCCTGAATTGCGATGGTCCCGAACCGCCTTGCGGTCAATGCCATTCCTGCCAGCGAATCATGGCGGGCAAGCACGCTGATGTCACCACTATTGGCCTGGATTCTAGAACGGAGATTGGCATCGACAATATTCGAGGGCTGCAACGCTTAGCCAATCTGCCACCGTATGAAGGCAAGTACAAAGTGTTTATCATTGATGACGCTGAATTTCTATCTACTGAGGCGGCTAATTCCTTGCTCAAGATTTTAGAAGAGCCGCCTCAAAGGGTAATTTGGCTTTTATTGGCTGCTGAGGATGAGCATCTCTTGCCGACAATTATTTCACGTTGCCAGCGGCTGGAACTGAAGCCAGTGCCATCAGAACAAGTAGAGGAGATGCTCATTAGCTCATATAATGTTGATGCCGATAAAGCGAAGCTTTTAACTCAATTGTGCCATGGTCGGCTTGGCTGGGCATTGTCCGCTCTAGCAGATGACGCTATACTGGAGCAGCGGTCCCAAAGGATAGCCATGCTGGTTTCCTTACTAACTGCCAACTTAGGCCAAAGGTTTGCCTATGCCCAGGAGTTAGCGAGCCAATTTAGCCAGAACCGGAGAAGTGGTGCAGAAATAATAGAGATTTGGCTCGACTGGTGGCGTGATTTGATGCTCATTAAAGGTGGTTGCGAGGGAGCCATCATCAATGTAGATTATGAGATAACTATGGAAGAACAAGCAGGAGGATTAAATCTAAGCGAGATCAAAGGATTTCTTGCTAAGCTTTGCTTACTGGAGGAAAAGATCTCTAAGAATGTTAATCCCCGTTTAGCATTGGAATGGCTGATGCTCAATTTGCCCAGGAAAGAAGGTACTGGGCACAGTAGAAAGTTAAAAATCAAAGATTAAGAAATCAAAATGACACATTCAAATGTAAAGATTTTTGCCTTTTGCGTTTCAAAAGGTTTGTTTGGAGCTTAGAAATTAGAATTTAGGATTCATACGGCGATGGCTAACGTAATTGGAGTTAAATTCCGCCCTAGAGGTAGGTTAGTCCACTGTGATGCTGGTGACATATCCCTGCAAGTGGACGACTATGTAATGGTGGATACTGGGCATGGTCTGGATGTGGCGAAAGTCGTGACTCTTGAAGCCCCGTCTCAACAAAGCGAGCCACCAATGATGGTAGTGCGGCAGGCTGGGGAGGAGGATTTAGAGGAATATCGGCGGAACCTGGAAAAAGAGGGCTTAAGCAAGTGCCATGAAATGGCAGATGAACTTGGATTAAAGATGAAGCTACAGGCGGCACGCTATGATTCTGAGGGCGAGCGCCTGACCATATTCTTCAGCGCTCAGGAGAGGGTGGACTTCCGGGACCTGGTTCGAAGACTAAGTCGTGCTCTGGAGACGCGGGTGGAGTTGAGGCAAGTGAGAGCGAGGGATGAGGCTAAGCTATTGGGTGGCATAGGCAAGTGCGGCTATCCTTTATGTTGCCAGAATTTCCTCACCAGCTTCGCCTCTGTATCTATTAAAATGGCCAAAGAACAGAACTTGGCTTTGAATCCTATGAAGATATCGGGCATCTGTGGAAGGCTCCTCTGCTGCCTGTCGTTTGAAAACAAAGATTATGTAGCTATGAAGAAGAAGATGCCGCAACCGAAACAGGAAATAATAACACCTTGGGGTAAAGGCAAGGTAATCAGCAACAACTTACTCAAGGAAACGGTAACAGTACTTTTAGATAATGATGTGATTAAAGAGATAGCTCTGGACGAACTAATTCATTCGGAAGAGGAGTCTTCTAAGGAAGCCGATTAAATTTGGAGCTGGTTGGGGTTAAGTTAATGAGGATGTTTAAAAATGTAGTGCGAGGCTTTAGGCTCGTGCTGCACGACCCAAAGCGTCGCACTAGAAAATTTGGAGATAAAGAATTTTCGGGAGAGCTAAGACAAATAGGGATCCAAAGCTAGGCCAAAATTAAACAGCTTTGTTAATTTAGAGAGGGCAGGTATTTTTGCCATTCACCGTGATTATTGAGAAGGTGATAGGGAACATAGAAGCCATCATTGTGGGGGGGCCGTGGCTGGCACAGTAGCCTCATTCTTGCCTCATCCGGCGTACGCCCGCCTTTGCGCCTGTTGCAAGGAATGCAGGCACTGACCACATTGTCCCAAGAGTGCTGCCCACCCCGTCGCCGCGGAATAACATGGTCTAACGTTAGCTCCTTGGTCTGCCGGCCACAATACTGGCAGGTATATCCGTCACGACTAAATACTTCGAGCCTGCTCAATTTTCTCTGATGACGAGGGCGCCTGACCATATAGACGAGGCGGATTACCGAAGGTATCTCGAACACCTGGCTAGCGGAGTGGAGTTGCCCCCTGCTATTTTCCAGCACTTCAGCTTTGCCTCGGAAGAGCAGCACTATAGCCCGGCGTGTGCGGCATAGGTTAAGGGGCTCATAACTCTGATTAAGCACTAGAACAGGAGAATCTATCATAGCTACAACCTGGCTATTAGTTGAGCTATTTTAGCAAGCCCTTCTGGCCAGTGCAACAGTTCATAATTTTGCACAAAACCTTCTTCCTTGAAGCGAGAGGGTCAGGGTTAAGGAGAATTATTATGGCTTACGCTGCTAACTATACGCTACTTATGCCCCAATCCTCCCCATTATCCACTCCCAATCGGGCTCGCCGTCCCCGAAGAAAGACTTGAAATTATCCTTCAGCCACTCGTAATAATCATCCTCGACATACTGACAAAAGGCTTCCACAAGCTGTTCCTCGGAAATATCTTTGGGAATTTCCAGCTCCAGCTCTTTAAGTTGGCAATCAAGAAATTCTTCAACGACGTTTCTATCAAGCATCTTTGCTCTTCTCGACTTTCCTTTCCCGCTTTCGTCTTGCTGAAATGTAACCCCCTTCAAATGTCTCAACATAGTTGTTAAAAGACCTGCCTAGGTTGACATTATTAATATCTGGGTAGCGGGATCTAAATTTCTTGCAGCGATGAATCATTTTCTCAGATGCGCCTATATCTCTTATTAGATGAGCGGTTAGATTTTCCACAAAGAGAGTGCCATCTTTGTTTCGCTCTGTGAATTCATGAATTTCGTCCCCGAACATCCAATATAGCAAGACTTTGCCCTTTCGTTCTCTAGCTTTAATCAAGTTTAAGATACTTTTGAGGTTATCCACCAACCTAAGATACTTATCTTCACATCTTTGGAGCTCTTCGTTTAACCATCTTGCGTCAAAGTCTTTTCGAAATACTGAGCTCATAGGGGCAGTGGCTTTGAGGGACTTATTTCCGTTAGGGTCTTTAACCAGCTTAATCTGAACAGCTATTTTTGTATTATTCATTGCCTACCCCATAGCGTAAAGAACTTTTGTGAGAGTTCAAGAGCTTTTTGATGCGAGGCCTCAGGGTCTTTATCCAAGTTAAATTTGATAACGCTCAGAATAATACTTTTCACCTGATGATAGTTAATAAGCTTGTCTCTTTCAGCTCTCTTGTACGCTGGGTGAGATGTATTTACAATAGCTGTCTCCCCATCAAACCAAGCCTCTTCCTCTAAATCTGGCCTCTCGCCAGATGAAATGCGTATGCTACTACCTCTAATAGATCTTTGATGATTTATTGCTGTAGAGCCTGGGCCGAACTTATTACTCGGAGCTTGTCCTGGTTCATCGCCAGGATAAACTGAAATGCCTTCCCCTCTAGTTTCCCCACCTTTAGTTCCCTTTACTTTTTGAGTTCCCTCACCTAGTCCCCTTTGTTCACCTGTTTCATCTGGGATTGCTACATCTG
>JBMCVZ010000058.1:0-4103 GCA_048621695.1 Chloroflexota bacterium | reverse complement strand
CCCACTGCGCTGAAATTCGGTCATAAAGTATGCGCTCATGAGCAGCATGCTGGTCGATGAGATACAGTCCATCGGGTCCCTCGGCGATAATATAAGTGTTGGCTATCTGTCCCAATACCCGCAAAAGTGGTAATTCCATGGTCGGCAGCTGGGCAACAACAAAAGCCGACTCGTTATCCATTATCATGCGGGGGCTCTGCCACTGCCCCGGGCTGACAGAGAAGGGCATAGACTTCGAGCTGGCTATAGGCGTGCTGGCTAATGCTTCTTCTATGGCTTTCTGTACGCTGCCAAAGACAGCTTGCTCATGGCAAAACTTTATCTGGGCTTTGGCAGGATGGATGTTGACATCGAGCTCTTGCGCTGGCAGTGAGATATTGACTACACCAACGGGATGCTGGCCATCCATAAGTAAGCCACGATATGCTTCCTCGGTCGCCCGGGTTAGCAAGGGACTGCGCACCCACCTTCGATTGACGAAAAAGCTGAGATAGTTGCGATTAGAACGGGCCAAGGAAGGTGGGCTTGTCAGACCGCTGACTTCAGCCGGACCGTCCTTTTGCTCTACATTTAGCATCCTTTGAGCTAGCTCGGGACCATATATCGCATTTACCACCTCGCGCAGGTCGCCATTGCCTGTAGTGCGCAGGCTGGGGCGTTTATCAAGAACCAGGCTGAACTTAACTTCGGGAAAAGCCAGGGCATACTGGCTTACTAAATGAGCGATGTGGCTATTTTCTGTATTTACCGATTTAAGAAACTTGAGTCGTGCCGGGAAATAGCGAAACAATCGGCGCACGGTTACGGTGGTGCCCTGGGGTCTGGCTCGGCTTTCCTTGCCAACTACCTCGCCCTTTCTCAAATGCAGGTAGCTGCCAATGGTCTCCGAAGCCCCGTATTTAATACGCGGTTGAGTGAGAATTTCTACTTCGGCAACAGCGGCGATGCTGGGCAGAGCTTCGCCCCGAAAGCCGAGGCTGGAGATTTTCTCCAGATCGCCTAAATCGTCAATCTTGCTCGTGGCATACCTGTGAAAGGCAAGCTCTAGCTCCGATGCCGGGATACCCGCCCCATTGTCGCTTACCTTAATTAGCTCCACTCCACCGCCCTGGGCCTCTACGGCAATCTGGGTGGCTCCAGCATCCAGGGAATTCTCAACAAGCTCCTTGACCACCGAGGCCGGTCTCTCAACCACCTCCCCGGCGGCAATCTTAGAAACTACCTCAGTCGCTAAGACTTTAATCGACATCTATTATCCATTTTACACGGTTTCGTGTATTTTGTCAATAGTTTATGGGGGAAAATCGAAATCTTTCTCGATTTTTTCCAAGGGCGCCAGGCTCGCCAGGAGCTTCTTAACCCCCGCCTCTTCAAAGGCTACGGTCAGCTCCTGGTCATCCCTTGTAGGAAGGCAATTCATCACTATGCCGGGGCCAAATTTGCTGTGGCGGACATGGTCACCGACCTTTAGCGCTGGAGTTTCAATAGGTCGAGGTGAAGGCTGGGAGTCCCGATTGAAATCGGGACTAGCTACAGGAGTTGGGCTCTCCTGCCATAGTCCTCTCGGGCTTATCAGGTGGGGTGAGATGTCCTGGAGAAAACGGGATGGAGGATTTGCTGTGCTGCCGCCGAATAAACTTCGACGGTAACTGCGTAAAAGGTAGAGTCGCTCCTTGGCTCTAGTTATTCCCACATAGCAAAGGCGGCGCTCCTCTTCCATTTGTCCTGGGTCGTCAAACGATTTTCTGTGGGGGAGAATCCCTTCCTCCAGGCCGACGATAAAAACCGCAGGAAATTCCAATCCTTTAGCCTGGTGCAAGGTAATCAGGGTCACAGCGTCAGCTTTTTCATCCAGTTCATCTACGTCCGATACCAGGCTTACTTTTTCCAAAAATGTGGCTAAAGCCCCTCCGGGGTCAAGCTCATCATATTCACTGGCGACGTTTTTCAACTCCATTATGTTCTCCCATCTATCTTCACCATCCTCTTTATTCAGGATATATTCTCTATATCGGGTGTGCTCTAATATCTTATCCAGTAGACCGGAAAGACTTAGCTCACGGCTTCGGGCAATAATCTCAGTCATAACGGCATCAAATCCAGCCAGAGCCTGGATAATGCGCGGAGGAAGAGATTGCTTCGTCTCGATAGAATCGGGATGGCTCACCTGCTTTAAAGCCTCGAACAGAGAGGTTTCATGAGCCTTTGCCCAATCTTGAAGATGGCTGAGGGTGCGCTGCCCGATGCCCCTTACAGGAACATTTATTATGCGGACAAGGCTAACGTTGTCCTGGGGGTTATGAATGAGTCTGAGATAAGCAATGACATCTTTAACCTCTCTCCGTTGGTAGAAGCGCGTGCCACCGACAAGCCTATAAGGTACACCATACCTGAGGAAAGTTTCCTCCAAAGCCCGTGATTGAGCATTGACCCGGTACATGACGGCACAATCTTTGAGGGATATTTGCTCCTGGCCGGTGAGCTTCTCTATCTCGTTGACCACAGATTGAGCTTCTTCCTCGGCATTATAACTTTCGATAACAATTACCGACGTTCCGTCTTCGTTTTCCGTCCATAGCTTTTTGGGTTTGCGCTGCATATTGACTGAAATGATGTCCGAGGCTACATCTAAAATAGTTTTGGTGGAACGGTAATTTTGCTCTAAAAAAACTACTTTGGCTTCGGGGTAATCCTTCTCGAAGCTCAGGATATTACGCAAATCAGCAAATCTCCAGGAATAAATAGATTGGTCGGGGTCACCGACCACGCACAGATTCCGGTATTTTCCTGTCAGATGCTTCATCAACATATACTGGACGATGTTCGTGTCCTGGAATTCATCAACCAGAATATGAACATACCTTGACTGATATCTTTTGAGAATTTGAGGCTGGTCCTGGAACAAATGTACCGTCTTCATCAGCAAGTCGTCGAAATCCACCGCCCGTCCCTGGCTGAGCAATTGCTGATAGCGTTGATAAACTCTGTGAACTATTTCCTCAAAATAGCTGCTAACTCGCTGGGCGTATTTCTCAGGGCCGATAAGACGGCTCTTAGCAGCGCTGATGGCTGAGCGCAAAGCCCGAGGAGCATATTGCTTGGGGTCAATATTCAGTTCTTCCATAGCTTGTTTTATCAGGCTCAGCTGGTCTTCTTCATCGTAGATAACAAAGCTTGAGTCGAGCCCTATGGCTTTGCCCTCACGACGGAGAATTCGGGCACAGATAGCGTGAAAGGTGCCCAAGGTCAAGGCTTCTACTGCCTGACCCAGGAGCTGTTCAAGTCTCTCTTTCATTTCCCGGGCGGCTTTGTTGGTGAAGGTAACTGCCATAATGTTGTGTGGGCTAACGCCGCAGGATTTAATCAGATAGGCGATGCGATGAGTAATCACTCTGGTCTTGCCGCTGCCGGGTCCAGCCAGGATAAGTACAGGCCCTTCGATAGCCTCCACAGCTTCTCTCTGGGCGGGATTAAGTGTGGCTAAGACATCCATGAGGATTCAAGAACTATTATAGCATTGAGGAGAGAAAGCCCCAAAGAGCAACAGTGGCTAGACCTCTGGAGAACAACACATGCTCTAATTTGGTGGAAATATACCAGGCAAAAAGTGCCAAGAGGCATCCCGCTCAAGCGTTAAATTTGCCCTATGAACTTTCTGCAAATCCACAATTGCAAAGGAACTTGTTAAAATATGCTGCCCAGTATTAACAATGTGGTCAGCCAGCAAATAGTATGACATATGGTTCAAAGATGCTCTATTATATACCCTTAAAGGCAATTCCTGGTCAGGAACATGGCAAGAATTGCCAGTTGTTTGAGATACTAATAACGATCTTTTTACCTTCAGTGTATTTGTGCAAATGACTGTGACAATGGAGGAAAAATGAAAGCGGAAGTTCAGACAGTTAAGACTTCGTGTCAGCTATGCCACATTTCCTGCGGTATGAACGTATACGTCAAGGATGGCAAAATTGTGAGAGTTGAAGGTATGCGCGAACACCCCTTGAACGAAGGTGTTCTCTGCCCCAAGGGGGAAGCAGCTATAGATTACATCTATTCTCCAGACCGACTCAAGTATCCGTTGAAAAGAAATGGCAGTGAGT
>JBMCVZ010000057.1:0-4266 GCA_048621695.1 Chloroflexota bacterium | reverse complement strand
CCTTGGCTATAAGACCCCCGACGGCGACCTCGCCCTGGAGGCCGGCACCTACTGGGTAGACGGCTGGCAATATTCCACTAATCTCAATCAATCCCTATTTAATCTCTATTGTATCGATGGGTGGGGTTTAATGGCTGGGTGGTCAGCCCGCTACCAGATGCGCTGGAATAAGGACGCCGTCAACCCTAAGTCCGTCTGGCAAATTCTTTACCAGCTCTTAGCCAGGGCAGGTATCAAGCTCACCAACACCCCGCCCAAGCCCCAGTCCTCCGCCATCAACAACTTCTACCCCGATTTCACTATCGACCCCGGTACAGGGGGAGATAGTGCGATACGCAGGCTGCTATCGTTCGTTCCCGACAACCTCGTGTTCAGAGGTCAGGAGGCATTTACCAAGAACCCCCTCGCCGACGAGGCGTCCTGCTACTCTTACTCAAGCAACCCAAGCAACCCAACAAACTCGCATGCCATCCTGGCCGGCCAGTACCGCCAGGCGGTAACCCTGTCCCGTTCCCGTGCCCTGGGAAGGGATGTTTCCGACAACCGTATTTTGGAAGAAGCCCAGGACTGGGACTTGCTGCAGCTCGCTATCGATATCCTGGAGCAGGACTATGACCCCAACCTCGATGACGCCACCCGTGCCCAGGAGAGAGCCGACGCCATCTTAAGGAATTCGTCATTGCGAGCGGAGCGCGGCAATCTCGTTATCCCCACCAACGTCGACCAGGAGCTACTCGATGTCGTGGAGGTTACCGACGAGCGATGCGGCATATCCGCTCAGAACTACCGGGTGCAGGCCATCCAGACCGATTACGACCGCCGCAAGGCACTTTACGCCCAGCGTCTGGGGCTTTGTGCCCCCTGACAAATTGTTGGAAACATTTATTAGCTGATTAATGCTCTCTTCAAATCATTGAGCCTGGGAGTAAAAGCTCCAACGAGCTCCTGCCAGGCTGCTTGCCATTTTGGGTCATCTTCGATATTGATAGCACCCACTGCTGTTCCTGAGATTCTCAATTGGTGCAAAGTCTCTCTATAGTTGCTTTCTATTTCCTGCCTTATCTTTCGCTCTGCCCCTTCATATTCTTGAATAAGCTTGCCAATTTCTTCTGCCTTTGGCTGCAATTCAGGCCGTAAGCTGCTTATCCCCGCGATTACCTTTTTCGTGCTATCTATACAGTGGGCAGTCGTAAACTCGATAGCCTCTGCCAGGTGTTCGATTACAGCCCTCCTTATTATTTCTCTCTCGTTTTCTTCATGCTTGTTTAGCTCCGCAGTGATATCCAGCTTTTGGGAGCTGTCAAGCCATTTTTGCGCCAGCGCCTGACCGATTTTGAGGTACCTTTGTCTTGCCTGCTGTTCCCTTTCCTCGGCTGAAAGCTTGCCCAACCTGTTGGCTTTCTCTTGAGCAATTTCCCAGGCACTCTTTAGCTCACCCATACAAGATAAAATCTTAAATCCTGAGTTCTAAATCCCAACCAAATTCCAAATCCTAATTTTCCAAGTTCAAAACCTTCTCGTGAAGGAAAGGATTCCTTCACACCTCAAATTGCGAGCTCCTCTCACTACGTCATTGCGAGCTGAAGACGAAGCAATCTCACATTCCCTCTTTGGGATTGCTTCATCCCGCTTTATCGGGATTCGCAATGACAGAGCAATGATTTTATTAGCCTTAGCAGTGTATTTTAGCCTATAATATTAGGTAGGTTCAACAAAGTGAATTTGGGTGACATACTAGTGTCATTCTGAGGAGTCCAGATTTATTTGGGCGACGAAGAATCCGGGAGGCTCTTCGCTTCGCTCAGAATGACAAAAAGGGGGTCAGAATGACAGAAAGGGCTGGGAATGACAAATGAATATCATTAGACAATGTGTGAGTTTGAGTTGATACGATGATTAATCATAAATCTGTGCAGTTAGCAGAAAAATTCTATTGCTATGTATGGCAGGGTAGAGGAAATAACTGCAATGCCATTCTCTGGCCCCTGGTTTCAAGGGGAGAGCGTCCGCATGTATTAGTTGACCCTGGCCATGTCAGTAATGAGCTCGGGGAGCCCTGTTTTGATTCACTGGCTGAGGCTATGGAGAACGATGGCTTCAAAATGGCGGATGTTGGTCTGGTGATTGCCACTCATAGCCATCCCGACCATATTGAAGCCGCTGAACTGGTGGTGGAAAAAAGTGGTGCCTTGTTTACGTTATCTCGTGAGGAGGATGAATTTCATCGTACAGTGGGGATGAGTTACTTTCAAATGTTCGGCAGTAAGGTGCCACAGGTTACCCCATCTTTTTATCTTAAGGAAGGCAATTTGTCCCTGGGAGCTAAAGATGATAAGTTAGCGGTTAAGGTTATCCTTACCCCGGGACATTCTCCCGGTTCCGTTTCTCTTTATCTGGAAGAGGATAAAATATTGGTCAGCGGTGACGTGGTCTTTGCTGGTAGCATAGGCAGGACTGACTTCCCCGGTGGCAGCCCTTCCTTGCTGCGGAAGAGTATTGACAAGCTGTCCCAGCTTGATGTGGAATACCTCGTCCCCGGTCACAGCACTGAAGTGGGGAGCATAGTTGCTGGCAAGGATAAAGTGAGGCGTAACTTTTACACGGTCAAGATGTTTATTTAAAATAATATAGATGGGAATTAGTATGGAAACGGATGACAGAATTAAATATGCTCTGGAACACACGGAGTTAATCCGGGCGCCACGACAGGAGCTGGACTCTTTTGGCAGTTCTGTCATTGATTATTACGTCGTCACTGAACTTATGGGAAACCTTAGTGTGGTCAGGGATGGAAAGGTAATTGCGGAAAGGCCCAAAATTGTTACTCCTGCTTACCTGGTCAATGTTGAAGGCTTTAGCGAGCAGGCAAAAAAATATATAGGTATGATGGCTCGGGAACGCCCTTATGAATCGGGCATTTTTTACCGGTATAAGAACGAACCCAAGGGGATGAATGTTGTCTCCGAGCCTATCAAGCACGTAATAAACAATCTGAGCTCCCAGATAGAGGAGCAGCATAACCCCTTAAGCACCATAATTAGGGGGGTGGAGGAACTATGGGATGTATCCTTACTCATGTTCATCTATGAGCTGACTAGCAAGTCGGCTCGCACTAACATGGCCGAATTTAACCGCCGCGGCTTTTTAGACGTAGATGCTAGTGGAGTGCCCCAGGGTGCCCGTGATTATATTGAGGAGCTTTTTGAGAAAGCAAGTCGTAACCTTTCCCGGACGCCGGAGTTGGTGGTTGAGTTAGACCGCTGGGGTCTATTCCCGGAATATCAAGACCGTTTCTTTGCCCTGTTCAGAAGAAAGTGAGCCCGCCCTGACTTTACATAAAGCTCATTAGGCGCTTGCCTGTAACCGGCAGAAATTAGATTCTAAATCCTAGGCTCCAAATCCTAATTCTAGAATTCAAAATCTTCATGTTCTGGTCATTAAAACCTGGGACTTTAATATTACGTAGAAAATAACATCTGTTCAATTGATGGAGAGGGGGTTCCAAGGTGTAGGGGCGGGTCTTGTACCCGCCCGCATCGTTCCCACTGGTAAGGCAGGGATAAATCCCGCCACTACATCAATATACGTTGCCTGTGGTCACCATAATTGGATACTGTAGGGGCGGGTCTCGTACCCGCCCAGACCACCCTCATCCCCTGAGGCGGGGATAAATCCCGCCACTACATTTTCCTGTCATTCTGAGCAGTTTCTCTCTTTGTCATTGCGAGCGTCTGAAAGGCGCGTGGCAATCCCCAGCATCCACCCATTGAGATTGCTTCGGCACTATCGTGCCTCGCAAAGACAGAAGGGGCATGTCATTCTGAGCGAAGCGAAGAATCTTGCACCCGCCCGCATCGTTGTTTACATAAAGTGTGCTAGGTGGTTACATGTGAGCCACAGAAATTACATCCCAGATAAATGCCCCTGAAATGTAAAAGGTAAAAAGAAAAATGCAAAGTGGCAGGGCAAAGGTCAAAAATTTGCATTTTAAGTTTTCATTTTGATTTTTGACCTTTGATTTTTGAATTTCTCATGGGGCGTGAAGGAATCCTTCCTTCACGGTTGAGACGTATTACATCAGTCCCACGTACCAGTTTAGTATATCGCTTCCCCAGAGCAATGTTATCATGGCGGCTACGGCAAGGAAAGGACCAAAGGGGATTGTCTGCCGGCGTGTTTTCTTTTTGGCTATCATCAGCGCCACGGCCACAATGCCACCGAGGATGGCCCCCATAATAAGGGAGAAAAAGACTAGAGGAAAGCCAG
>JBMCVZ010000056.1:0-4295 GCA_048621695.1 Chloroflexota bacterium | reverse complement strand
CCGAGGTGACTGAGGCTCATCCCTTTAGGCTCATCCTTGGATTAGAAAAGACTCTAGAAGATGGCAACACTAGAAGATGGCAACACGACCAGTTGAGCTTGTTTCAGAGAAGAAGCACAGAAAGAGCTAATAGAAACGCTTCTAACTAATTCTGGTTAGTTCTCTTTCTTTGAGCCTTTTTCTATCTATCTCCCCCGAGCTAGTTTTAGGGATACTGTCTACAAATTCAATTCTCTTAGGAAGCTTGAAATTAGCCAGGTTTTGGTAACAAAGGTCGGACAGCTCCTCTGCCGTGGTATGTTGCCCTTCTTTTAGCACGACGGAGGCTACACGTATTTGTCCCCCACAACCATCATCAATACCTACATAGGCTGCCTCAGATACACTGGGGTGGCTCAGTAGCACGGATTCAACCTCTGATGGACTGATTTTAAGTCCAGAAGGACTGACAATTATGAATGATTTCTTCTCCATGTACTCCAAGTAGCCTTCTTCATCCATTCTGACCAAATCTCCTGTATAAAACCAGCCATCCTTAAGGACTTGAGACGTGATTTCAGGTGCTTTGTAGTATCCTTTCATCACCCAGGGGACTTTGACCACAGCTTCTCCTATTTCACCCCGGGGAACCTCTATGCCGCTATCATCCAGTATCTTAATGCCGCAAATTGGCTTACCCACAGTTCCCCATTTACGGTTATTAAATGTGTAATAGGAAACGCCTGAAGTTTCAGTAAGACCATATGCCTCATAAATAGCTAAGCCAGTTTTGTCCTCCAACGCTTTCATTAGTTCAGGGAAGGACTTTGCCCCGGCAGTAACGGCCAATCGCAGCAAGCCCAGGTCATATCCTCTCAAAATTTTATCAGGCACCATGGCCAGGGCATTGTACATTGCAGGAACTCCAAACATAATGGTTCCTTTTTCTTTCTCCACAGCTTCTAGGACAGCTTCGGGGGTAAAATTGGGGACAAGCACAACGGTTGAACCCGCGATAATCGAACCAAAAATGACTTCAAACAACCCAAAAAGATAGCAAAAGGGAACAAGGTCTATTATGACGTCTGCTCTCCCCCGTTGTATAATCGCAGAAAGGATAGGGGGAGTTCCCATAATGGAACCATGTGTGTGCACTACGCCTTTGTACTTTCCCAGCACACCGCAGACATAGAATATAACAGCTTCATCCTGGTCCTTTATATCGATAGACGGTGATATAGAAGAGCTGTTGGCTACCATATTGATGTAAGAATCCGTATCAACTTCAATCACTTGTTTAAGTGAAGGAACATAAGGCAAAACCGAGGACAGAATCTGAGAAAATTTCTTCTCCGTGACTAAAATTTCCGACTCGGAGTCTCGCAGCAAAGAATCAAGTTCAGGAGCCTTAAGCGCAGTGCTGAACAGTACAGCTACACCCCCACCTTTAACCACCCCAAAAAAATTGATAACCCACTCGGGACTATGGCTCATTAAGATAGCAACATGACTACCCTTTTTCATCCCCAGCTCCAGGAGAGCATTGGCTACCTTGTTAGAAACTTCATCCAGCTCCCCATAAGTAACCCTCTGAGCACCAAGGACAATGGCTTGCCTATATGGCATTTCCCTGGCAGTATTTCCTAGAGCTTCTTCAATACTCATCTTGGCTTCCGGAAAACCCTCGCGAAACTATATCGTGATAAAGTATATCGCAGTAAGAGGTATATTGCAAGCCCCTACTTTGGTGGCTGCGGGGAAAATAAAAATAGGATTGCTTGGCAATAGGAAGAAACCAAGGTATCGCTAATGTGTCCGACGAGTACACGCCATTGACAAATTTGGGAAGTCATATTATTAACCAGAAAAAGGGGGAATTGTCCTCAGTACCACTGAGGTTTCAATCTGCCTCTCCGGGATGCTCCAATGTTTCCGCAAGAGCCTATCCTTTTCCCTAGACGACACCATTTTGAAACCGTGCTTCTCGTAGAATCGAATAGCCCAGGTGGCATCAACCCAAGTCCCTACCAGAATTTCCTGAGTCTCAGCCAAGCCGATGAGATATTCAAGTAGTTTCGCGCCAATTCCCTGTCTCTGGTATCCTGGAAGTACATAAGCATGCCTGATCAACGTAGTATCTTGAAGAGTTTGGATTCCTGTTACTCCGAGCAAATGCCCGCCTTCTACCCACCCAAAGAATCGTACACCAGCTTCAATTTCCCTTTTTAACTCCTCGGCTGACATATACGGTTCCTTCCATCTATCATCTGGGATTACCCCTTTGTAAGCTTGCGCAGCATCATTTATGACCTTGAGTATAGCATCGAAATCTGAAGGCAACAGGCTACGCATCATTTCCATGCCTTCCTATTTACCAACATGCCATAATGGTTTACCTCTATTTGAAATCTAGTATAGCAAGAGGCAACGAACCTAAGTTCCGGTTAGAGCATACTATTGAGTAGAGTTTAACCGGCTCCTTTCAAATTTTATAGCTAAGCTGAAGCTGCTTCCATCGCTTCAGCCCGCCGCTTTCTTTCTGCAGCCACCACTGCTCCTAAACCAAAGAGGACAACAACAAATCCGACGAAAAATCCGAAGTAAGGAATAAGGCTTAAGAGCTTGAGAATGGCGAGACCTACAGCCAAGGCTCCCACCATGATAGCTTTGTTTTCCACGACTCTGAAGTGGCCAATTATCCAGCGACCGATAAATAAGCCCACAGGGATCTGAGCAAGGTAAAGAGCTATACCATAAAGAGCCAGGGTAATCAGTCCAACAGGTATACCGATAATAGTTAAGCACACTATTACAGCGGCAATAGGAGTAAGAAACAGAATCATAGCCCCCCAGCCAGCGCTTGGTCCGGGTCGAGTGCCTATAGCATCGGTGATAGAGGTCAGTTTCTTGGGAGCGAGGAAAATGATAACTACACCTGTCACTAAAGCCATCAGTAAGCTTATCAATTTGCTCAGTCCGCCAGTTAGTGGGGCGAAGGGGAAGCCCTCAGCCTCATCTTTTTTCACTTCGGGTAATGTATGGGTAGTGGCGCCGGCGATTTGGGCACCTGGGTAAATATCGGCTTCCTGTTCACTGGTATAGCTTAGGTCACCTCCGATATTCCCTGTAGACAATATGGTTAGACTCTCCACTTTGAGTTCAACATTTCCGTTTACTTGGTTGCTTATAATTACTTCGCGTCCGTTACCTTTGATGTTGCCCTCAATAAGTCCATCAATGCTGGCAATATCAGCTCCAAAAAGAAGGTCGCCACTGATTCTGGCTGTGCTGGCTATATTCGCCTTCCCACAACCAGCTATCACATCGCCACCAACATCTCCATTAATGTTGATGGTTTCAGCCACTGCCCGCACAGCGTGGCTAATATCACCGTTGATATTGACTATTCTGCCAGCAGCCATGACGCTGCCATTAACTATGCCATTAACGGTGATCGTATTACCAGCAGCCCAGAGGTCGCCATCCACAGTGCCATCAATAGTAATAGTCTCGGCAGCCACGTAAAGGTCATCGTCCACTACCTCTCCACTAGCGACGGTGACAGCCATTCCACTGCGAGCATCAAATGCCAGAACGGATGCCGCACTCAATATCATTAATAATGTAACTATAAGAATAACAGCCAGACCTCTACCAATATGTCTTAACATACTCACCTCCTTACCAACCTCATATTTGGTTGACCACGATTTTATCTATTGAAGGGGCTCTGGTCAACACCTGTTAATACAAAAATAACATTCCAATAGCCAACTTGCTGTCAAATGGCGGCGGCACGTGTTTAAAACAGGGAATAGAGGAGTATGCTCTTCTCAGCTGATGTTAAGGCTTACGCGGCGGCTGTGGTTGTTGTTGAAACTGTATGGCAATTACTTCGCTTCCTGCTTCAAACAGCTCTGATTTGATTTCGTGCACCAGGCCCCAGGACTGCGCCTCCCTTGGATTCAACGCCGTTCTCTCAATCATGGCATCAGTAATATCTTCGGCGTTTTTACCGGTATTGGCTGCGATTACCTTGGCAATATTCTCCATATCTACCCTCAATCCCTTTAACCTTTCCTCAAGCAGTTTCTCCTCTAAATTCTGTTCCCCCCTGAACTGTGCACTAACGCCATGAAGTAAAAATCTCGCTTGTGGTACAGATAGCCTCCTCGAACCGGCACAGTATATGACAATGCCTATTGAGTCCACGCTACCGAAATTGTGTGTAGTTATGGAAGCAGGTAATCCCTTCAAATAGTTATATGCGCTTAAACCATGGATAACAGAGCCGCCAGGCGAAGAGATAAGGATGA
>JBMCVZ010000055.1:0-4367 GCA_048621695.1 Chloroflexota bacterium | reverse complement strand
GCAACTTTCCCACCGTTAAGGAAATAATGGACCAGGCAATAGCTGCCGGAGTTCAACTATTGGTCTGCGAACAAAGTACCCAATTACTTAACCTCGATAGAGGAGACTTTATACCAGAAGCCAAGGTTGTAGGAGCGGCGACATTGAATGACCTGGTCCTCGATGCTGACGGCACTATGTGGTTCTAGGTTAAGAAATGGGTCTGCCTCATCTATCCTGTCTTCTCATATCCGTGAAGAGGCGGTAACCTTTTTGGCTGACAACAGAGGAGGTATATCATGCCAGACAATTTAGCAGTTGTCACCCGGGTCATCTTAGAGCACCATGCCATCAGAGAACATGTCAAACTTGCTGGGGACACCGTAAATGACATTGAAGCACTTTTCGCCCTCCAGAAAACACAATCTGGATGGGGCCAGACTTCAATCAAGTCTCTGACCGAGAAGCAGGCTCAACTGCTACAGGCGATTAGCTTTCTGGAACAAGGGCTAAAAAATCACTTCGACTTTGAAGAAGAAGCCTTACTCCCCCTGCTCGGAGAGCTTCTTGCTAAAGCTATCCTTCATGAACACAATCAAATATCGAGGCAAATCAATAGTGCTAAGACAACCTTGACCAGTATGAAGCTGGAAGGGTTGGAGCAGCATGAGCTGTTATCGAAGAAATCAGTAATACAACAGGACATCAATAGTCTTCGCCAGGCAGTTGAAGAACATGCACGGCATGAAGAGGTCATTCTGAATATGATGAAGAAAGCTTTGGAGAAAAATGCAGCATGATGGGATTCATTGAGAAGGTGATTGAATGTGTTATATGCGGGCTAACGGACTAGGGTTATTTGATGCACGGCTACAGCTAGTAGAGCAGCGATTTAGGACAACTGACTACGGGCGACGCCCGTTTCTACAGTGCATTAACAGGATTTCCTGAAAGCTTGGTAGAGGAGGAAAACAGGCGTTATAATAAAGCAGATTTTGCTAGCTCGTGGGGATATGGGCTATGGCTGTACAGTTGGAGTTTTTAAAGAACATTTCATACTTTTCCGGTCTAGGTCTGGCTGAGCTTGAGTCAGTCAGAAAGCTCGTCTTTGAAAAAACTGTTAACAGGGCAGAAATGGTCTTGCTTGAGGGAGAATCGGCTGCGACTCTGTATTTCGTCGCTTCGGGGGTGGTGAAAATGTTCAAGACCTCGGCTGAAGGAAAGGAACAGATTTTGAGCATTGTGCGCCCCGGGGAATCATTCAATGATGTCCCTATCTTTGATGGTGGCCAAAATCCTGCTAGCGCTCGGGCTATGGGACCCGTTCTCCTTTATGGGATAAAGAAGAATGATGTGGAAGCTATCCTCAGGAAGCACCCACAGATAGCATTGAATGTAATCAAGGTACTGGCAAGTCGAGTGCGTCACCTCGTATCGCTGGTTGAGGACCTGTCTTTCAAGCATGTCATCGGGAGGGTAGCCAAGATACTTCTTGAGCACGTCGGAGGTGAAATGGGCCGTGGTCCACGGATTACACAGCAAGAAATGGCAGCTATGGCGGGTACTGCTCGGGAGGTAGTGGGTAGGTCGCTGAAGGCATTAGAGGAGGAAGGGGCAATCAAGTTGGACCATCACCGAATAATAATTACTGATAAGGAAGCACTCCGGGAAATAATGGAGGCGCCTTCTTGAGACAAAAGTCACAGACGGGTCCAAACTTTGCTTTTAGAATAACTAAAATGGAGATTGAAATCAGTGTTTGAGATGCCTGTTATATACCCCCAAAAGTGTGATGGGTGTGGGTTATGTGTTGGCGTTTGCCACAACAATGCTTTAGTGTTAGTTAACAGCATTATTACCATTATTGAAACAGTGGAATGCGATTGGTGTACAGACTGCGAACTCGTTTGTCCCGCTGGAGCCATAAGTTGCCCCTTTGAGATAATTATCCAAGAGCTTTTATAAAATATTACAGCCGCTTTCTCAACCAATCTTTTGATACCTGTGTTTCCCTATCCAGTCGCCATGTCTGTATGAGACAAAAGTCGCATACAAAGATTGTTCCCGTACCTATAATTAGCTTGGATGAAAAATGCAGTTGCGGAATGAACAGTATAGATGAAGACTACAAAAGAGGCTGAAGATGACGAAAGTTTTGGAAAACATTAAAGATGAGGAACAGGTCTTTTCCGAGGATGGGCAATTAGATTTGGTTAATGAAGAGATTGAGGAGGGGGTTGAGGTTCCCGATCACACGACTACTCCTCCGAAGCGGGAGCTTGAACTTGGTGAGGAATCGTTGAACTTGTACCTCGCTGAAGTGGGGCAAACTCCCCTTCTCAATGCTGAGGAGACAAAGGCGCTGGGTAGTCAGATAGAGGATGGCAAGCATCTTGCCCGACTTGAGAAGGACTGGGTTGCCGGACATGGTGCTCCGCCTTCGGCAATAGACTTATTGCTGGCATTGATGGAGCGATTGAGTAAGGTGCGTCTGCTTTTTGAAGCCCTTTATCACTATCTGGACCTTCCTTCTAACGGGAGTATAGGAGAGAAGATATCGCACCCGGACCTACGTCGTGCAATTGATGACAATATCGATGAGAATCTGTCCAGCGCTATAGCTAAAATCACTGGAGCAAGCCAAGCTGAAACTGAGAAGACTCTGATGGAATTGTCGGTGGACAGCCGGTTGATACCCTGGGATATCATAGAGAGGGCAGCTAAGAAAAGTTCCCTGACCGAATTCGGGAAGGCGCTGCAGTCGTCAGAATTTCATGACGAATTGGAAGCGCATCGCTTAGAAATTGTCAAGCACTTTGAACAAGTAAGAGAAAGGTCCCGCCAGGCAACCAACCACATGGTTCAAGCCAATTTGCGCCTGGTAGTAAGCGTGGCTAAGGGACATATGGGTTGGGGTGTGCCTCTACCTGACCTTATTCAGGAAGGCAATATCGGGTTAATGCAGGCAGTGCAGAAATTTGACCACCGCAGGGGCTATAAGTTTAGCACCTATGCCGTTCCCTGGATCTGGCAGGCAGTCAACAGGGCAGTTAATGACCAGTCGCGCATGGTACGCCTGCCGGGCCATCTAACTGACGAACTAACGAAGCTGAACCGAGCAAAGAATACATTAGCTCAGAAGCTTGGCCGCCAGCCGACTGATAAGGAAATAGCTTCTGAGTCAGGACTGGCGGACAAGAAGATAGCATTGTTGCTTAAGTTAAGTTCCGGTGGACCTGTTTCTTTTGAGAAACCATTAGGAGAAGAGGGGGGTCAACTTGGTGATTTGATAGCAGATCAGACGATTCTGCAGCCTGAGGAGCAGTCCACTGCGAGTTTGCTCAGGGAAAAATTAAGCAGAACATTAGAGTCGCTGACACCCCGAGAACGGCGCATCATTGAGTTGAGGTTTGGGCTGGACGATGAATATAGCCGGACCCTGGAAGAGGTTGGCACCAGGTTAGGTCTAAGCAAGGAGCGAATACGCCAGATTGAAAAAGAGGCGCTGGCCAAGCTGCGCCATCCAAGTAACAGCCGCGAGTTGATAGGGTATCTTGGATGAAGAGGTTTCAGGCTGTTTAATTTCACGTTCAAATTTCCGCATTTTATCCGCCGCCTCTTTTCGGCGTCCAATACATCACTGCCCCACGAAACCTTGTTGGCGCAGCAACATTTTATCGGGTCTTCACGAAGCCGTAGCACAGAGATTTGCCCAATTATTTAATCCTGAGCAACACACTGAAGTTGAAGAGGCTGATGTTACCAAAATTTGATGATTTACCCGGAAGTTGTGCAGGATTCGAACCTGCGGCGCCTTGATTAAGAGATACAAAAGTTGTGCCTTTGAGTGCAGAAGTGTGTAAACACTGACACCCTTTTATTGGCAGTTTGACTTCGATTTGTGCCATTAGGTATCTTTGTTCAAGAAGCCCTCTTTGGATGAATTAACGATTCTTGCATCCAGTACCTGAATTTAAGCTCTCTTTACTTTAGTGTCAGGATAGTATCAGGTCGTGTTAAACTATGTTACATTTATAACTAAACTGGGCCTGAGGCAGATTAGAGTTGAGATAGTCTTGGTCATGAACCAGACAGGGGATACACAGAGAGGAGACCTATGAAAGTCATCGGATTAATTGGAGGCATGAGCTGGAATTCTACATTGGAGTATTATCGAATCATCAATGAGTCATTTACCCAAAGGCTGGGCGGTCTTCACTCAGCCTGTCTAGTTCTTTACAGCTTAGATTTTGATGAGATTCAACGAGCCCAGCATGAAGACCGCTGGGATGATATAAGCCGTGTTCTTGTCGATGCGGGCAATGCTGTTAAGCGGGCTGGTGCTGAATTCCTGGTAATCTGCACAAACACTATGCATAAACTTACTG
>JBMCVZ010000054.1:0-4428 GCA_048621695.1 Chloroflexota bacterium | reverse complement strand
CCGAAGGAACATCTACCACTCTTCCGATATTAGCTCCACAGTGACAGACAAAGACCCCTATCCTCGGTTCCTCTCCCGAAACATCCTTTTCCGCTGGATATACCCTCTCTCTGGCCAGCTTCCCCCGCCGATAAGCAAGGAGGTGGCTACAAATAGCGTTGGCTCCGCTGGCACCCATAACCGACTCGGGGATATCTATAGGACCCCGAAAAGCTCCACTGACAAAGATTCCTGGACGGGAGGTTTCAATAGGATTAACCGGATTAGTTTTACAGAATCTGTGAGATTCGAGTTCGATGCCGAACGTGTCAGCCAGTTCCTCCACATCGTCAGGAGGGTTCAAGCCAACGGCTAATACCACCATGTCGAATTCTTCTTCCTTTACTCCCTCATCAGTAGTAGAATATCTTATGGTTACATTCTTGCTTTCCGGCAGCTCCTTGCCTATTGATACATAGCTCCTTATGAATCTGATGCCGGGAAGGTTCTCTGTCCTTTGATAAAATCTCTCAAAGTCCTTGCCAAATGACCGCACATCGTTATGGAATATAGTAGCCTCAATTTCAGCGTCATGGTCTTTAGCCAGAATCACCTGTTTCTGGCTATATGTGCAGCATACGGCAGAACAATAGCTATTGCCTCCCGGGGTAACCTGTCGGGAACCGACACACGAAATCCAGGCTATCTTCTTGGGATGCTTTCCATCAGAGGGGCGCCTTATTTCACCTTCGTAAGGACCGGTGGAACATAATATCCTTTCAAAATCGAGACCACTTACCACGTTCTCCATCTTTCCGTAGCCATAGTCGCCCCTCAGCCTGGCATTGAAGGCTTCGTAGCCCGGAGCCAGAATTATCGCCCCTACTTCTATTTCTACCCTCTCTGGCTTTTGATGAAGGTCTATGGCGTTATTCTTACAGACTCCTACGCAAATGTTGCATTTCCCGTCTTTGAGGAAAAGGCAGGTTTCAGGGTCTATATAGGTGACCAGCGGAACCGACTGAGAGAAGTATATATGCGTGCATTTACTCTTAGACAAGTTTTGGTTGTATTCATCGGGAATATTGACCGGGCAGTACTCGGTACAGGTAGTACAACCACGACATTCATCTTCTATAATGTATCGGGGTTTTTTAATCATGGTTACCTTGAAATCTCCCGCTTCCCCCTCCACCTTGTCAACCTCAGCATAGGTAATGATGTCTATGTTGGGATGCCTATCACATTCAATAAACTTGGGTGATTCAATGCACAGGGAGCAGTCATTGGTCGGGAAGGTCTTGTCAAGCTGGGCCATCTTGCCACCAATAGCCGGTGATTTATCAAGCAGGTAGACCTTAAAGCCCATTTCAGCCAGATCCAGAGAAGCTTGAATACCGCTGATGCCTCCACCAACGACCATAACATCGCCGACATTGTTTTCTTCGGGACTATTAACAGACTGTCCCTCAATTGGTTCTTCTTCCATTTTTTACCATTCTTATCAATATGCCCCGATTATAGGCATTATCGTTGAGAGCGACGCCCTCCATCACTCTGCTCTAAATAACCTCTTGAATAATCTCGGTAATGTCTTTAACTTCTATGACCTCACTATCCTCTCGGGTTAACCTGCTGTCCTCAAACATGGTGATGCAATACGGGCAGGCGGTAACCAGCACCTTAGCTCCCACATCAATAGCTTGCTCTAATCTTATGTCAGAAAATCTTTCCCCTTTTGGAACGTCCATCCACACCCCGCCACCTCCTCCTCCACAACAGAGACTGTCTTCCCGCGACTCAGCCATCTCAATCATTTCCAGGCCGGGCACCTTCTTTAAGACCTCTCTGGGTTCATCATATATGCCGTTATGGCGACCCAGGTAGCATGGGTCATGATAAGTAATTTTCTTACCATACTCCTTGGTGAGCTCAAGCCTACCTTCATTAATAAGCTCGAATAAATACTGGCCAATATGAATTACGTCGAAGTTGACCTTAAATTCGGGATACTCGTTTTTAAAAGTATGATAGCAATGGGGCGAAGAAACAACGATTTTCTTCACGCCATTGCCGATAAAGGTTTTGATATTTTCCCTGGCTAAACGCCTGAACAGTTCCTCGTCACCTGTCTTACGGATACTTTCGCCGCAGCAATTCTCCTTGGGACCCAATATTCCAAAATCTACCCCCGCCTTGTTAAGGATATTAACGGTGGCAATAGCCATCTTTTTTGCCCTTGAGTCATAGCCGGGATAGCAACAAGGGAAGTACAAGATCTCCGTCCCCTCTGTGAACGTTTTTACAGACAGACCTTTTGCCCAATTCGCCCTCTCTGCTCGTGCTTCGCGTAGAGGATTGCCTTCAGCACCCAGACTTACATTTACGGTGTGGATCGGAGCGGGAGAAATTCCTGCTCCCCAAGCAATCCTGCGCAAAGACAGACTAGCCTCAATCGTTTCTACTCCTCTGGGACACATTTGAGGGCAGAGTCCACATGTAGTACAACGCCATGTGTCTTCACTCTCTATCTCAGGCAGACCAAATGTATTCTGTCTGACTATCTTGCGAACACTGAATGCTCTGACCCTATTCCACGGACACACAGTATCGCACAGTCCACATTGATAACAAAACTTGAAGGCTTCCCCGCCTGCCTCTTTTACCGCATCTATCCCTTCCTTGAAGGGCGCTAAAATCTCCGTTATCTTCTACTCCTTCTTTCTTTTTAACCTTAATCCTCAGTCCTTAGCTATTCGGGCAAGTGTATCCCTTACCGTCTTCACTCCATGTTTTTTCACCAATGATTCCAGGCCTATCTCCATCTCTCCCGGTTTCTCTTCCTCTTCACCTTCCTCTTCCCTTTCTTCATAAGTCAGAGCATCGTTTATGCACCACTCAACACATAACGGTCCTTCCTCTGGCTCTCTTTCTTCACACATATCACACTTTAAAGGGAGACCAGAATCAGGTTCTTTGAAAAGGTCCCTGGATGGGCAGGAAGCCCTACAGAAGGCACATTCATCATACTCCGTTTCGTTGATCGTATAAACGTTTCTGCCATTACATTCGGCTTCAGTATATTCGCCAGCTATGACGGGAACATAAATATTTTTTAGTGGATTAAAAAGCACCCGAATCCGAGACCTTTCCGGGTTGGCGCTGCTATACTTTGGCACAGCGTGAAAGGCGGAGCAGATTGTCTCACACGCCCGACAACCATTACATTTATCAGCATCGATTTTGATTTGCTTAACGGTTTTCATTGTCTATTACCCTGAGTTTTTCCTTTTTTAGAACCCTTCTCAGTCACTTTTTCCTTTTCGCTTTTGGTGGAATCCTGTTTAGCTGCCTTGACTTTTTTCTCTTTATAGACCCCTCTTTGTTCAAAGTCCTCGCTCACGTAATCCAAGCCGAGTTCGTCCAAAGTTTCTTTAGTTGGAATACCTTCATTATTCCAACCCTTAAATTTGTAATACTTATCGTGGAGCTCAGCTTCAAACTCGGGGAATCGCTTCCTCCAATGGTCATCGGGAGGACGTTCATCCTTTCTCCTCATGCCTCTTCTAATGTTAACGGCTCGGAGCAAATTTCGATTCCTCTTAGCTATTTTCCACAGTCCGTCTTCATCGATATCCAGCCCGGTGGCAGATGATATTAACTTCGGTAGATTGTGTATATGATAGGGAGGCTTAATTGGAAATGACGACAAGCCGGCGCATATACCGGTGGCATCATCAATGTAGTGCATCGTCTCCTGCCATTCCACAAGGTCAAAAACTAAATCGAGAGGTGGCCAAAATGGTAATCCCTTGCCTTCATCTCCCCACTCCAGAATAAATTGTTTGAATCTTTCCTCCTTACCGGTAGGGAGCTGCGGCCACTGTCTTACAAACTCCTCCCTCAGCTCTTTGGTAGGAAAAGGTGCCTGGGGGAGCTGTCCTTCAATTTGGGTAATATTCACCTTTTCGCCGGTTGCCCACATAATGTAGTAAATGGGGTTAAGCATTCCCAATTTGATAGGAATCTGCTCCTGTTTCTTAATGGTATTATGGTCGTACTCCTCCGCCCCCTTGCCGATTTGACGGGCTGCCCAGTAAACGCCATTAGCCAGAGCGTCGCCAATCCCTTCCCGTCGCACAATTTTTTCAAGTAAATAGAAGAATCTCTCTTCGCTTTTCGCCGGGAATTTGGGCAAGTCCTTGTCGGTCAAAATACCATTTTCATAAAGTTCAACAGCGAAGGCCATGACCTGCGGGGTCGTGTATCCGTCCACCCCATATCCCTGAGCATGTCCAGCGATTTTGAAACCAAACTCCAGGTTATCTGTCATAGCCCCCATCACGTAAGTAAGTTTCGAATAGCATTTCATCATGTATTTTGAAAGCCCCAGTGATGGATGTGCAATCAACGCTCCGCATTCCATCGGGCAGTTATAGCAGCTTATTA
>JBMCVZ010000053.1:0-4587 GCA_048621695.1 Chloroflexota bacterium | reverse complement strand
ATGTAAAAGAATATGCCTTCAGTCCCTCTTTTGTCATCCTTAGAGAGTATCACGGGAGACTTCCCTTATATCACATTGATTTCTATCGTTTGGACCGTGTTGAAGAAATTGCTGACCTTGGGTTGGAGGAATATTTTTACGGCGATGGGGTCTGTGTGGTTGAATGGGCAGAGAAAGGGTTGCAGGTAGTACCATCGGAGAATTTGCTTGTCACTATACACTATATTCCTACCTCCGAAAAAGGACGGTCTATTTGCCTGAAACCCCAAGGCGAGCACTACTATGGACTAATAGAACAACTCAGGAAAAGAAAGGGAGTTGTGGCTCTGAATACGAAATGCTAAACCCTCTAATTTTTGCTGTTTCACTTTGTATTTTTCTTTTCACTCTTTTTATTTCAGCGGGATTTTACCTGGACTTAACAAATTAGATTTCTACTATGGAATTAGCTATAGATACCTCGTCCAATTTTGTCGGCGTTGTTCTATCTCACAAAGGTGAAGTACTGGCTTCGCTAGCCTGGCAGACAACACGAAACCATACAGTAGAACTGTTGCCGAACTTAGTTTGCTTGCTGCAGCAGGCAAAGGTGGAGCTAGACTCTATAGAAGCAATCATTGTAGCCAAGGGTCCAGGTAGATTTAATGGACTCCGAGTAGGCATAAGTATTGCCAAAGGACTAGCTTCTGCCTTAAATATTCCTTTGCTTGGTGTAAACACGTTAGAAGTTGAAGCCTATCCCTTTGCCTTTACTGGATTGCCCCTGCGCCCTATTCAAAAGGCTGGTCGCGAGGAAATAGCCACTGCCCTTTATAGGGAAAAACATAATGAATGGCAATGTCTGGAAGCAGAAAACCTAACCACAGTTGAAGCTGTGTGCCGTCGAATCAGGCAAAAAACGCTTTTTTGTGGCGAAATTCCTGCTGACATAATAAGCGAAATACAGCAAAAACTGGGCAAGCAAGCTATAATTTCCCAAAATAATAGCCCATCTCGAGCTAGCTCTTTGGCTATATTGGGTTGGCGAAAATTAAGCAGTAGGGAACAAGATGACCTGGTCACCCTACAGCCATTATACCTTCGCCCCCCTCATATAACCAAGCCCAAGGATAAAACACCCCCTTTTATCACTCCGAGTGGAGCAAGGGAAACTAGGAAATGGAAATCCCCAAATTAGGTGTTGAGTACACAGCGAAGCTTTGTTTTGCCTGTAGCCAGGAGAACCCTATAGGGTTAAAGTTGAAACCTGTTCACGATGGAGAAAAGGTCATCGCGGAGTTCATCCCTGGAGAGTTTCACCAAGGCTGGAATGATGTGGTCCACGGCGGTATTCTCTACACCCTTCTTGATGAAGTAACTGCTTACGCTATGCTTTGCTATGGGATTGAGTTTGGTGTTACTGCCAAGAGCGAGATAAGATTTAAGCAAGTAGCACCCATCAATGAGCCAATCCAAGCCTCTGGCTGGGTCACTAAATTCACCACGCGACTAGTGGAAACCAAAGGAGTGCTTACTCTCAAAGATAATACGGTCATAGTCGATGGCGATTTCTTATTCTACGTCTGGAGACAATCAAAAAAGGCAATCCTATGGGACATGGATGGAGTTATTGCAGATTCCTATTCCTTCCATTTTGCTGCCTGGCAAGAGACCTTTGCTAAAAGGGGAGTAAAATTCACAAAAGAAGATTTTAGCAAGCTCTTTGGCACCAGAAATGACTTCATAATCGGCAGCATTATGGGCGGGAAACTACCCGAAAGAGATGTCAAAATCATGGTACAGGAGAAAGAAGAAAATTTTCGGCAGAAGGCAACAGGAAATATCAAACCCTTTCCCGGGGCATTAAGGCTGCTGAATGCCATTAAGAGGGGGAATTTCAAACTAGGCTTGGTATCTTCAGCGCCAAAGGAAAACATCGACTTGGTCCTTAGTGGGCTTAATTTGGAAGGAATGTTTGATTGTATTGTTTTTGGTCAAAGAGTATCCGAAAGTAAGCCTAGTCCCCAGATATATCTTTTGGCCGCTAGGGAGCTAGAAGTGACACCTAACGATTGCTTGGTAATTGAAGATTCTCCCCTGGGAGTCAAAGCAGCTAAAACCGCGGGGATGAAATGCATGGCCATAGCCAATACACACCCCCGACAAAAACTCCAAGAGGCTGACAAAGTAGCTGACTCCTTAGAAGACGTGGATTTGATTAGCCTGATCACACGGATTTAGAAAGGAGTTGGGATAAAGAGGAAGGAGGTTTAAATCATGGAGAGAAGTTTAGTCCTTATTAAACCCGATGCCATACAACGGGGATTGGCGGGGGAAATCATTTCTCGCCTGGAAAAGAAGGGACTTAAAATTGTAGCTATGAAGATGTTGCACACGGATAAGAATTTGGCCAAACGCCACTATACCATTCATAAAGGAAAAGCTTTCTTCGACGATTTGGTGAATTTCATTACTTCTAGCCCGCTCATCGCCATTATCTTCCAGGGTAAAAATACCGTGGAAATAATACGGCAGATGATGGGAGAAACTGACCCTGCCAAAGCCCAAAGTGGTACTATCAGAGGGGATTTTGGTGTTGATATCGGACATAACTTAGTACACGGCTCGGATTCGCTGGAAAATGCCGTGAAGGAAATAGACTTATTCTTCTCAGAAGAGGAAATTTTTGACTATGACCGGGAGCTGGATACGTGGATCTATTGAATTCTAACCACAGGGATTGCCTTGTCCCATAATTTATCCAGTTGATAATAATCCCGCTCTAACGGGGCAAATATATGAACGATAACCGAACCAAAATCGCCAAGCATCCAACCTGAGTCAGGAGTACCTTCGTTATGATGAGGTACGACCCCCTTAGTTTTCAATACTTCGTCAATACCCTGCCAGATAGCTTCAATGTGCCGCTTGGTATCTCCAGTGCAAATAACAAAATAGTCAGCGAAAGAGCACAAGGCTCTAACGTCCAGCATAGTGACATTCCTTGCTTGCTTCTCAGAAGCAAGTTCGGTAGCTAAGCGCGCTATTGCCTCCGCTTCCAGAAAGGCACTAACCTCCTTAGATAATTATACCACTTACGGCAACATTTGACCAAGGACTATGTTGCCGTGTATATTTTGACGATAATGTATCGGGTATACAGACTCTACCGTGGTAATATTCCACTTGTAAAACTACGAGTGTAATTTTTCGGTTTGTGATATATCTGCTATAATTAAGACGAGGATAAAGATATGCAAGCAAAATGGTGGCGTAGCGGGTTTTTCTATCTGCTGCTTTTGGCAGTAGTATTAGCTCTGGTATTTGCCTTCATGCCCAGTGAGGGACCTGATGAAGTAAGCTTGCCTGAGTTTACCGAGGCAGCCAAACAAGGGCGAATTGACACCATCCAGCAGAGTGGCGAGACAGTCAAGGGCCTGGAAAATGAGCAAGTCATAATTACAACGAATTTTGATGGCACGACCTATGAGTTGCTCAACTTTTTCGAAGATAAAGGGGTAGTCTTCGGAACAGAAGGAGAAGGAATAAAGTTCCTCGTTGAACGTAGTAGCTTTGATTGGGGAACGATAGCACTGACAGTCATTCTGCCCATTGTACTGCTTGGGGCATTGTTCTACTTCTTATTCTTCCGCGCCGCCCGCGGCGCTGGCACGCAAGCCTTCAATTTCAGCAAAAGTCGTGCCCGATTAACTCTTGAAAAGAGGCCTGATGTAACTTTCGCTGATGTTGCTGGGACAGATGAGGCAAAAGAAGAGGTGCAAGAAATAGTGGAATTCCTCAAGTCCCCCCAGAAATTCCAGACGCTGGGTGGACGCATACCCCGAGGAGTGCTCTTGGTAGGGCCACCAGGTACAGGTAAGACTTTACTGGCCAAAGCTATAGCTGGAGAGGCCAGGGTACCGTTTTACTCTATTAGTGGTAGCGAATTTGTGGAGATGTTTGTAGGTGTCGGCGCTGCCAGGGTCCGGGACCTGTTTGAGCAAGCCAAGCGTAATGCACCATGCCTTATATTTATTGATGAAATCGATGCCGTTGGCCGACACCGTGGTGCTGGCTTAGGTGGAGGACATGACGAGAGGGAACAGACCCTCAATCAAATTCTAGCTGAAATGGATGGCTTCGATACCGGTGTCAATGTTATCATCATGGCTGCCACCAATCGCCCCGACATCCTCGATCCAGCCCTCCTTCGCCCTGGTCGTTTCGACCGCCATGTTGTTATCGATCTACCCGATATAAAAGGTCGCGAGGCTATTTTAGAGGTGCATGCCAAAGGCAAGCCGTTGGCCAAGGGAGTTAACCTCGAAACGGTAGCTAAGGAAACGCCGGGATTCAGCGGCGCTGACCTTGCTAACTTAATCAATGAGGCAGCCATCCTGGCTGGCCGGCGCAATCGTCAAGATATTACGCTAAAGGAGCTTGAAGATGCTGCTGACCGCACTATAGCGGGGCCGGAAAAGAAAAGCCGTATAATAAGTGACAAAGAAAAGCAAATAATTGCTTACCACGAAAGTGGCCACGCATTGACTGCCAGGATGTTGCCTAATGCCGACCCTGTACATAAGATTTCTATTGTTGCTCGAGGGG
>JBMCVZ010000052.1:0-4820 GCA_048621695.1 Chloroflexota bacterium | reverse complement strand
TGAACTCGACTACCTCGTCCCTTTTTGTTCATCAATCAACGCCTTTAATTAAAAATCGTTCTTTGCATTATCTAGAACTCAGGAACCATAATTCCGATCATGAAGTTTCCAGAATTTTTTGGAGGTTGAACGGTGCGCCCCGTCTCATTAACACAGCCCCAATGGCATCCAAATTCACTGTCTACCTTCCTCAGACCGCTCTCCGAAAACAATATCGCGGCACCCCTAGGTCAATTCAGTTAGACTGCAAGCCCTGTATAGGGGGCACTTAGCTTGTTCACAGTTTATACTTTAAGAATAGAGGTTTGTCAATACCTTCTGAACCCTTTAAAGCAAATATTGCAAACTCTTGGAGCCTTCTAGCAGTGGAGGCAGGGGACAAAGAATAATCTAGAGTCTTGTTACGAGGCTACATATGGCATACTAGTTAAAACAATTGGATAGCGACTGCAATGCTTTATCAAATCGTTTCAGGCATTTCTCTTTTCCCAATACGGCCATGGTCTGAAACAATGGTGGTGCCGCAGTACGCCCTGTAACAGCTACCCTCAACAAACCGAATAATTTCCCTCCGCCTAAATTTAGCTCTGTGGCCATGGCTCGCAGGACGTTCTCAAGCGTGGTGGCATCCCAGGTAGTTACTTTTTCCAACCTTTGCGAGGCAATCGTGATAGCCTTAGCAGCTGATTTGGCATCTGGTTTTCCGCTTAAAAGTAGACTTGTATCATATTGCAGCTCGTCAAGGAAGAAAAAGCTGGCAAGCTGGGGAACCTCAGCCAGGGTTTTGGCTCGCTCCTGAATGAGTGCCAAAACCTGGCTGACGTAACTACTGCTCAACGGACGCTCTACCAAATCTGGTAAATCTCTATCCAAGAATGGCATGGCTTGTTGTACAAATTCGCCCAAGCTCAGTTTGCGCAGATAAACACCGTTCATCCATTCCAGCTTGTCTTTATTAAATATAGCTGCTGTTTTGCCCACCCTTTCCAGAGAGAAGTACTTTATCAATTCCTCTTGGGACAACAACTCAGTCCGATCATCAAGCGACCATCCCAAAAGCGCCAAGAAGTTGACCATGGCTTCTGGGAGGTATCCCTCGTTTTGATACTCGGTGATAGTGGTACCACCGTGTCTCTTGGACAGTTTGGCGCGGTCAGGTCCCAGAATCATGGGTAAATGAGCAAATTGCGGGGGTTGCCAGTTTAGAGCCTGGTAAAGCAAAACATGGCGCGGAGTGCTGGAAAGCCATTCATCAGCTCTGAGGACATGTGAGATAGCCATTAGATTGTCATCTACTACATTAGCCAGGTGATAAGTAGGATATCCATCGGATTTGAGCAGGATGAAGTCGTCTAAGGTATCATGCTGAAAAGATATCAGGCCATGAACTAAGTCGTAGAAAGTGGTTTCTCCTTCAAGAGGTGTTTTAAAGCGAATCACGGGAGTAATACCTGTTGCCTCTAACCGAGTTCTCTCATCTTGCGTCAAATCTCGACAACGTCGATCGTATTTCGGTGGCAGCCTACGTTTTGCCTGTTCTTGGCGCATTTTCTCTAATCGTTCTGGAGAGCAGTAGCATAAATATGCCTGACGTTCCTCAAGCAATCTTTGGGAAATTTCATGGTAAATGGGCAATCGTTGTGACTGGAAGTAAGGCCCTTCATCCCAGTTTAATCCCAGCCACTGTAAGCTATCTAGTATTACCTCCACCGCACCTTCTACTTTACGGGTAATGTCAGTATCTTCAATGCGTAGAATAAATTTGCCGCCGTGATGGCGAGCAAAAAGCCAGTTGAATAACGCAGTCCTGATGTTGCCTAAATGTGGATACCCTGTGGGACTGGGCGCAAAACGAAGTCTAACCGATGTTTCCGACTCAGACTGCATTGCGCTACATTTTGCCCGACTTAACCACCTTACTTGGATAGAGTTCGATGTAGCTTCTTCAACCGCTCGAGATGTTTCCTGAGTCTCTGAGCAAGCTGCTCAACCTGATTTAAAGCATTTTCAGTATCTTCTATCTCAGTGGTTATCTTGAACAAGATTTCACTCTGCCGCCCACTCAGACCGGCCTCAAAATCAGTCAATTCCTCTATCGCAGCCTCCCCCATTAACTTGGATAAGAGAGTATTTTCTCTGTCCGCCTGCTCTTTAGCGAGTTCCTCATAGGACTTCATATCACCACTTTCCTTTCTTTCACATTGAGGATAGCAAAATTTTAACATGGCCTGATGTCTCAAACAAGACCTCGAGTTGACACAGCACCTGTAGATGGTGTTGCTCCTTTTCCCATATTATGCAGAATTTCGTTATTTCTTATATATTAAGGGTTATTGGTCTTTATTATTGTGATGAGTGAACCCGATGCCGCAGTTTAAAATAATCTCCGATTTTCGTCTCACAGGCGACCAGCCTCAAGCCATAGACAAACTGGTTGAGGGATTGAACAAACATTATCGAGACCAGACACTGCTTGGAGTCACTGGCAGTGGCAAAACCTTCACCATGGCTAATGTCATCGAGAGAATACAGAGGCCAACATTGGTTATTTGTCATAACAAAACTCTGGCCGCTCAGCTAGCAACAGAGTTCAAGGAATTTTTTCCCGAGAATGCTGTGGAGTATTTTGTCAGCTATTATGACTATTATCAGCCGGAGGCTTATATCCCCAGCACTGACCTCTATATTGAGAAGGAAACAGATATAAATGAGGAAATTGACAAGCTACGGCATGCCGCTACCATGTCCCTCTTCACGCGCCGGGATATAGTTGTTGTAGCTTCGGTCTCCTGCATTTATGGCCTGGGGACACCTGAAGAATACCGAAGCTTTGTCCTTACTATTGAAAAGAATAAACAGTGCAAGCGAGACAGACTGGCCCGCCATTTGGTGGATATGCAATACGAAAGAAACGACTATGATTTTACCAGAGGCAGATTCCGCATTCGAGGCGACACCCTGGAAATCCAGCCGGCTTATGAAGAGAAAGCCCTCAGAATCGAATTCTGGGGGGACGAAATTGAGCGCATTGTAGAGGTTGACCCTCTAACCGGGGAGGTACTGGCTTATCGCGATCAAGTGGATATTTACCCAGCAAAGCATTTCGTTACCTCTCACGATAAATTGATGGCGGCAATCGAGGATATAAAAGTCGAGCTGGAGGAAAGATTAAAGGAGTTAAGAGGCCAAGGGAAGCTACTCGAGGCTCAGAGGCTTGAGGCGCGGACCAATTACGATATTGAAATGCTCCATGAGGTGGGCTACTGCACGGGAGTGGAAAACTACTCCCGTCATCTCCAGCGGCGGGCACCGGGAAGCACACCGTGGACTCTGCTTGATTATTTTCCAGATGACTTCCTTTTGTTTATCGATGAATCTCATATGACCCTGCCCCAGATAAGGGGCATGTACCACGGCGATATTTCTCGAAAGCAGACGCTGGTTGATTACGGCTTTCGCCTTCCTTCAGCCCTGGACAACCGTCCACTGAATTTTGAGGAGTTTGACAAGCACATAAAGCATGTTATTTACGTTTCGGCTACACCCAAGCCCTATGAATACGAACGCAGCCAGCAAGTGGTGGAGCAATTGGTCCGCCCCACTGGCTTGCTGGAGCCTACCGTGGAGGTTAAGCCAGTTAAAGGTCAAATTGACGACCTTATTTATCAGATAAAGAGCAGGGTCGCCAAAGGGGAACGTTGTCTGGTAACTACCTTAACCAAGCGAATGGCAGAAGAGTTAAGTGACTATTTGAAGGAAATGGAGATTAAGACTCATTACTTACATTCAGAGGTAGACACTTTACAGCGGGTGGAGATTCTCCGTGACCTCCGCCTCGGCGTCTATGATGTGGTAGTGGGTATCAATCTTCTCCGCGAGGGGCTGGACTTGCCCGAAGTGAGCCTGGTAGCCATACTCGATGCTGACAAGGAAGGCTATCTAAGGTCAGAGGAAGCCCTCATTCAGACAATGGGGCGTGCTGCCAGGCACCTAAACGCTCACGCCATAATGTATGCTGACGTCGTTACTCAATCCATGCAGAAGGCGATAGAGGAAACTGGCCGCCGCCGCCGGGTTCAGGAAGCTTATAACAAGGAGCACGGCATAACTCCCCAGGGAATTCGAAAGGCCATCAAGGACATAACTGAGAGAGTTCAAGCGGTAGCTGAGGCCAAGACTGCTTATGCGGTTAATCCTATTTCCAAAGAAGAAATAGCTCAACTTATCAAGCAACTGGAATCCCAGATGAAGGCAGCAGCCAAGAATCTGGAGTTTGAAAGAGCTGCCCTAATCCGCGACCGCATTATCGAATTAAGAAAAGATGAGGAACTAATTTCACCTATAGTGAAACGATAAGGGGTAAAATGTGACCAAGCCCAAGCACTATATTTGAAAACTCTAGGTGATTGGAGACATTAGGAATATTTCCTAATTCTCACAGAGTATCCCTCGCTTCCCAGCTTAGAGACGAACTGAGTCACATCTTCGTTCTCTACGTGGATACAAATATCTTTGGTGCTAACCCGCTCCACTGGCGGCATAGTATGGACAATAGAGATTTTCATACCAAGTTTGTTTGCGGTTGAGATTATTTTCTCCAACTCCTTTCCCTCTCCGCCCCCAATAACTTCGATTCTGGTGCCAGGTAGTTGACCACCAAACCTGGCCACACCCATCAACGGATTCACAATCCTGTAGAAAAAGTCATTGGTGGTAACAATACCCACCATCCTACCATCCTCAACTACCACGAGGGAACCCACCTTATTACTCTGGGCAACAGACACTGCCTCTTCAACCAGCATGTCAGGTGGAACTGT
>JBMCVZ010000051.1:0-4823 GCA_048621695.1 Chloroflexota bacterium | reverse complement strand
TTCTACATAAAATCCATTATCTTCAAGATAGCCAGTAAGCCAAGCCGACGCCTTTTCCTCTTCAAAACCCAACTCAGGGTTATCATGGATATTCAGGCTCAACTGGACAAGTTGCTGCCTTTGTAATTCGACGCTATCTTTGACCTTCGGCTTTAGTTTTTCTATCTCCATGGTGGTTTATCAATTCCTCCTATCAAGCCGAGTCTTCCGCCCAGGTGAGAAATAATCGTTTCCTATTTTTCGGATACTTGAACCTCTTAAGGATAGTTATTATACTTTGTGTTTAACCTAAATTTCTAGGCTATGACAAATGGAAAGAGAACCTCTGAGCACTTTGATAAATGTCGCGCAGTTATTGAAAGGCCCCATTGGCTCTAGCCAAAGCCATGATATAAGTGGAGCAATTGCTGAGGAAGTGGAAGGCTTTGTTGAAGGAAATGCAAAGTTGATTCATAGCAGTCAAGGAGTTTTGGTCCAGTGTAGATTAAACGCTGAAGTAAAACTCATATGTAGCCGGTGCCTGAATACATTTTCATGCCTCATAAGCTTCACTGCAGAGGAAGAATTTCTCCCGGTATCCGATGCGTCTGATGACTTAGCACCCTCTTTGCTGGAACAATCGGAAGTGTTTACTATTGACAGTAAAAATATACTTGACCTTAGCGAGTTAATACGGCAATATACTTTACTAAATTTACCCATGAAACCACTATGTCGACCTGACTGTCCAGGAATAAAGGAGGCGAATTAACATGGCGCTACCTAAGAAAAAAACTGCTAAATCTCGCCAAGGGAAAAGGCGCAGTCACCTTAGACTAACTCCGCCTGCCACGGATGTGTGCCCACATTGTCACAGTCCTAAGCTACCTCACCATGTTTGCCCTAGCTGTGGCTGGTACAATGATAGAGAAGTAATCGAGGTCAAACCCGCCAAGAAATAGTTCGCATGGCTGAGTTACCCAAGGCAGCTTATGTTTTCCCAGGGCAGGGCTCCCAAGGCACTGGCATGGGACTAGACCTGTACAACAGCTACAATTCAGCTAAGGAAGTCTTCGCTGAAGCTGATACTTCTTTAGGCTTTTCCCTCTCCCGCTTATGTTTTGAAGGCCCAGAGGAGGAATTAAAAAAGACACATAACGTCCAGCCAGCCATACTAGCCGTCAGCATTGCCTGCCTTAAAACGCTTGAGGAAGCCGCCATATCTAATTTCCCCTCCCCCTCTTTTGTTGCTGGACATAGTTTGGGCGAATACACTGCCCTGGTTGCTGCTGGTGTGCTTGGCTTAACTGATGCTATTTTGCTTGTCAGGGAAAGAGGGAGATTAATGTATGAAGCTGGGCTAAAAAATCCCGGGAGCATGCTAGCTATAATAGGGCTTGATGAAGAAACAGTTAAGGATATAAGCTTTCATAGTGGAGCCGAAATCTCCAACATAAACTGTCCTGGACAGATTGTAGTCAGTGGCACTGCCCAAGCTTTGGCTGAAGCTGACAAATTAGCCAAGGCAAGAGGTGCTCGTGCTCTTATTCCTTTGAAGGTTAGCGGGGCCTTTCATTCTGCCTTAATGGAACCAGTATTAGTAGAATTCAGCAAAATTATCTCGAACTTTAGGTTCCAACCACCGGTGATTCCTGTAATATCCAATGTGACCGCTCAGCCGTTAACCGATGTTGATTCGATAAAAGAAGAACTGGTGAAGCAGCTTCGTAGTTGCATCCAATGGCAAAGGTCGGTGGAGTATATGATGCACAGTGGGGTCACCACCTTTTATGAGATAGGTCCCGGAAGAGTGCTTAGCGGTTTACTCAGGCGAATCAATTCTGAGCTCCAGATATTCAATATATCAGGACTTGAGGATATAACGCAGCTAACATACAAAGAGGTTGCAACTAATTAATGACCGGCGCTAGGCGAAAGGCGAGAATCGTTGCTCTCCAAACGCTTTATGAGCTTGATTGCACGAAGCATAAGGCGGAGGAAGCTTTGGCTCACTTGAGAGCGGGGGAAACACTGCCCCAAGAAGTACTTAGCTTCAGTGAAGAGCTTGTGAAAGGAGTGCTCCAAAACAAATCTGAGCTTGATGCTCTCATTAAGAAGTTTGCTCCCGCCTTTCCCCCGGAGCAAATGTCGATCATCGATAGGAATATTCTGCGCCTCGCTATTTTCGAAATTTTGTGTACTGATAAAACTCCCATTAAGGTAGTAATAAATGAAGCTATAGAGTTAGCCAAGGAATTCGGAGGCGATTCTTCTCCCCGGTTAATCAACGGAGTATTGGGCTCCATAACAATTGAACGTGGAGTAGAACGATAGAGCCTCCCTGAGAGACGTGATAACCTTGTCTGCTCTCTGGTGGGGAATAAATCAATAACCATTTTGCCACAAGGCCAGGATGGGAGCTTGCCTTCTTTGCCGGGGTTTGTTATACTTCTCGGCTGTGCTCCAGTTTATATTCCTGGAAAAAGGGTGGCCACAATGCTTTTGTGGGCCACCTTTTTTGTAGCCAATTCTGAAGAGTCGAGGTAAATATTAAAATGGAAGTACTAAGTCCTTACAAAGAAGCTACAGATGTGATACTCGAAGCTGGTGGTGAGCCACTGAAATTGTGTTACCAGTGTGGTCTTTGCACCGGTATTTGTCCCTGGAACCTGGTCCGCAGTTTTGTCGTTCGCCGCATCATGCATGAAGCTCAGCTTGGGGCAACCGATTTTGGCAGCGAGGATGTCTGGACTTGCGTCACCTGTCGAGCCTGTGTTCAGCGCTGCCCTCGAGGTGTCGAGATAATAGATATCATGAGAGCTATGCGCCGAGCTATAGCTAGTCTTGGTATCGGCGTCGTCCCCGATGCCCTGAGAATTTCAGCTAAGAACATCGCCGGCGTAGGTAATCCACTTGGTGAGGCACCGGAAAAGCGAGATGACTGGGCTAAAGACCTTAAGGTGAAAACGTTCGCTTCGGGCACCGAAATACTCTATTTCCCCTGCTGTATTCCATCCTATGACCCTGATGTAAGAGTAGTGGCTCGGTCTACTGCCACAATCTTCAATAAGCTTGGGATCGACTATGGCCTTATAGGCAACGAAGCAAAATGCTGTGGCGAGTCAATTAGAAAAGCCGGGTATGAAGATACGTTTCAAAGTCTGGCCCAAAACAATATTAATCTCTTTACCAGCAACGGTGTCAAAACCGCCGTAGTTTCCTCACCGCACTGCTATCACACTTTCAAGAATGAGTATCCCGAGCTTGGAGGCAAGTTTGAAGTCATTCATATCACCCAATACCTGGCTTCACTTATTGATCAGGGGAAATTGAAGCTCTCCAAAGACATAAACAAGAAAGTAATCTATTCCGATCCCTGCTATTTGGGGAGACATAATGAGGTCTATGATGAGCCAAGGAGAGTTTTAGAGAGCATTCCAGGCTTGGAATTAATCGAATTTCCTGAGGCTCGCGAGAATGGTCTTTGTTGTGGCGGCGGCGGCGGTAGAATCTGGATGGATACTCCAAAAGGGGAAAGATTCTCTGACATAAGGGTGGAGCAAGCTGTGGAGAAAGGTGCCGATATAATAGCCCTGGCTTGCCCTTACTGTGTTCTCAACTATAGAGACAGCGTGCTCTCCATGGGCAAGGCTGACACTATCCAGGTCAAAGATGTTACTGAGCTCGTTGCTGAGGCAATTACGGAGGAATGAAATGGAAGAAATAAAGATTGGTGTTTATGTTTGTCACTGTGGAGTGAATATTGCAGCAACGGTTGATGCGGCAGAGGTAGCGAAGTATGCCGGAACATTGCCTGGAGTAGTGCTATCCCGTGACTATGTATTCATGTGTTCCGACCCGGGGCAAGACCTTATTAGAAAAGATATTAAGGAATATGACCTCAATCGTGTTATAGTCGCTTCCTGTTCCCCCAGGTTGCACGAACTGACCTTCCGCCGGGTTTGTGAGAGCGCCGGCTTAAATCGTTATCTATTCGAAATGGTAAATATAAGGGAGCAATGCTCTTGGACCAGTGAGGACAAAGAGGCAAATACAGAGAAGGCGAAGGCTTTAGTTAATGCTGCCGTAAGGCGTGTTCATTACCATGAGGCTTTAGAAGTTAAGGAAGCTCCGTATAATCCTAATACTTTGGTTATAGGTGGAGGGATTGCCGGAATTCAAGCAGCTTTGGAAATCGCCAATTCTGAGCATAAGGTCTATTTAGTAGAAAGGGAGCCCTCAATCGGCGGGCATATGATTCAGCTTGATAAGACCTTCCCTACTTTAGATTGTTCTCAATGTATCCTCACTCCAAAGATGAGTGAGGTAGGCTCACATCCTTATATTGAACTCTTAGCTTACAGCGAGGTGGAGGAGGTTTCAGGCTACGTGGGGAATTTCAAGGCAAAGATAAGGAAGAAGGCAAGATATGTAGATGAGGACAAGTGTACTGGCTGTGGTGTGTGTATGCAAAAATGCCCTTACAAGACAGATAGCGAATTCGAACTGGGCTTAGGCAAGAGAAAAGCGGCCTATATTCCCTTCCCACAAGCTATTCCTAACGTTGCCACTATTGATCCAGATGTCTGTATTTATATTAAATCAGAAGGGAAGAAATGCGGAGCTTGCATAAAGTTCTGCGAGGCGGAGGCCGTAGACTTTAATCAGCAGGACCAGATTCTCGAAGTTGAAGTGGGCTCAATAATTTTAGCCACAGGCTATAGCCTTATGGATGCCAAACTCATTCCTCAATATGGCTACGGAAAGTACGAGAATGTTATAACTGGACTCGAATTTGAGAGAATAGTTAGTCCCACGGGACCAACTGAAGGGAAAATCCAACT
>JBMCVZ010000050.1:0-4926 GCA_048621695.1 Chloroflexota bacterium | reverse complement strand
TTGGCTTGCAAGGACAACTTTCCTCAAGACAGCATAACCCCAGTGGTAAGCTCAATGGAGCATCGATGGCTATTACTTGAGGTGAATAGAAATTTAAAAGAGCAATGATATCTCTATTCTCAGTTAGGAAGCCAAGATAAACAAGTTTTGATTTATTATCCAATCCTAAACAAGCGCTAGGCTTGGTTTCTGTTGAGGCTAAATCAATTCCAAAAAAAGTGGGATAATTCACATTCCAGGAGAAGACCTTTTCCCTAACCGTTTTAATATCTCTCTAGCTGCCACGACGCCTGAGGCTGAAGCTTGGACTAAACCCCGGCTGACACCGGCACCATCGCCAGCAGCGAATATATTGCTGATCTCGGTCTCCAAACAAGGGGTTAATTTTAGCTGACTAGAGTAAAATTTAACCTCTATCCCATATAGCAGAGTATGTGGAGAGGCGACGCCTGGAACTAGGTTGTCCATAGCTTGAAGCATCTCCACTATACTCTTGAGATAACGATAGGGGAGAGCAAAACTTAAATCCCCTGGAGTTGCCGCTTGTAAGCTTGGCTTAATGGTACTATCCTGGAGTCGGGCTTCTGTAGAACGATGACCATGCATTAAGTCTCCGAATCTCTGCACTAACACACTGCCACTAAGGATATTAGCTAGCCTTGCCAGATACTTACCATAGGCAATAGGTTCATGGAAAGGCTCGGTGAACGTGGTACTTACTAAAATGGCAAAGTTAGTATTATTTGTCCTGGGTTGATTATAACCAATGCCATTGACTGTAATCACAGGGTCGGAGCCGCCCGTGGACTCCATAATTACCTCGCCTCCAGGACACATGCAGAACGTCCTTACGCGGTCATTGAAACTTCTGGAATAGAATTCAAGTTTTGATTCATACAACGTCGAAGTTAACTTCTCCATGGTTGTCATTGGTACTTCGATTCGGCAACCCACATCTACAGGGTTAGAATTAAGGCTCAGTTTAAGCTTCTCAGCTTCATTGCATAGCCATTCTGCCCCCTCCCTCCCCGGGGCTAAGATTAAGTAGCGGCAGCTAAAGCTTTCACCATTGCTAGTTCCAACAGATTTGATTGCACCATTGTCAACTACAATATTATTAATTGTTGTTCTCAGACTTATCTCTAATCTAGATGACAGATAATTCTGCATAGCCTTCAATGTTTCGTAACAAAACTCTGTTCCTAAGTGGCGCAATTTAACAGGGGTTAATGTGAGCCCGGCTGATTCAGCCTCTCGCTTCAGTTCAGCCGTATTACCGCCCATTCCATAAACCTTGGGAGGGGCACCAAATTTAAGATAGATAGAGTCAACATAATCTATGAGTGTTCTGGCTTGATCAAGGCCAACCAATTCCTGGAGCCGACCGCCTACTTGAGTAGAAAGAGTTAGTTTGCCATCGCTGAAAGCACCAGCACCTCCAAAGCCACTCACTAAATGGCACGGGGAGCACAGCACACAGCTTCCGCTTCTGTCTTGAACGGGACAAATACGAGTATCAATGTCTCCTCCCTTGTCCAGAAGCAAGATGTCAATACCAGCGTTACTTAATTCCAAGCCAGCGAATATACCCGCGGGTCCAGCACCAACTATGACGACATCATAATTTTTTACCATCGCGATTGATTTCCCTACATCGCTTTGCCCAGTGGCATTATATACAGAGGATTAATTTGCTCTTCTACACCTATGAGATTCCTTACCTGTTCATCACGAAAGGCGCCGACTTCCACTGTAGCTAACCCCAAAGCCACAGCCTGAAGGTGAATATTTTCACCTACATGTCCCACCTCTATGTGAACATATCTTTCTCCACGCTTGCCATATGTAGAGGAAGTCCTGTGATAAAGAGCACAGATGACTATATTCACTGGGGCGTCAAAAATAAATTCTTGATCCAGAGCGGCTCTGGCTAAATCTGGTGTCGCATCATTTGCTTTGTGCAATCTCAAGGAATGAGAGTCTGCTTCATACTGGTAAATACCAGCCTGTAATTCTTCAGTAGCTTGCCTTGCTTTATTGACAATAACACCCTGTTTGCCAACGAATACAAAAATCTCTAAGGGATAGGTAGCTCCAGCACTGGGTGCTGCCTTGAGTCCCATGGTTCCGGTAACGCCCTGGGCCGACCAAAGTATTTGACTCAATTGAGATAAGTTTAATGTCTCCCTACTGTATCTACGAACCGATCTCCGCTTTAGTATCGTTTCCTCTAATGAAATCTTACCTTTCAACTGAGGATTGGGAAGCTTAATTATGATCTGCTCCATGCCTGATTCTTTGTTACACTCAAACTAACAAATAACATTCAGCCTTTAATAACACCAATAGGGACGGCCATAGCCACTTTTCTAGAGATGCCAGCTTGGTGAACCACATCTATGACTGTAGTAACATCCTTGTAAGCCTGAGAAGCTTCCTCAGCTAGCGAAGGAACGCTTCCTACCTTGATAGTAATACCTCTACCCTCTAACTCTTGAAGTATATCTCTACCCTTCATACTTCGCTTAGCAGCACCACGACTTAACATCCTTCCGGCCCCATGACAAGTGGACCCAAAGGTCTCAGCCATGGCTTTTTCAGTCCCCACAGCAATGAAAGAACAACGTCCCATATCCCCGGGCACGAGCACGGGTTGACCTACCTCCTTGTAGCGCGCGGGGGTGTCCTTGTGGCCTGCTGGAAAAGCTCTAGTGGCTCCTTTGCGGTGAACACAAACCTTGCGCCTGCGACCATCTATCGTATGTTCTTCTATTTTAGCTATATTATGACAGACATCATAAATCTGCTTCATACCAAGTGCCTCGGGACTTTTACCAAAAACTTTGCAAAGGCTTTCTCTGGCCCAGTGGGCAATACACTGACGATTAACCCAAGCATAATTAGCAGCACATGCCATAGCAGCTAAATAATCTTTGCCTTCTGACGATTCTATGGGAGCGCAGGCTAGCTGCCGGTCTGGGAGCTTTATTCCATACTTTGATACTGCCCCCTCCATGACACGCAGATGATCAGTACACACTTGGTGACCGAAGCCGCGAGAGCCTGTGTGAATTAAGATTAGTATCTGACCTATGTCCGTGATGCCCATAATACCAGCTATGTGGGAATCGAATATCTCCTTAACCATCTGAATCTCGAGAAAATGATTTCCCGAGCCTAATGTGCCTGCCTGAGGCATGCCTCTCTTCACAGCTTTATCGGTTATCTTGCTGGGATCGGCGCCACTGAGGCATCCACCTTCTTCAGTAGCATCCAAATCTTCCTCGGAACCCAGACCACGTTTTACTGCCCAACGAGATCCCTCCACCATCAACTGATTCAACTCTTTTTGGCTTACCTTTATCTTTCCTTCAGAGCCAAGGCCTGATGGCACATTACGGAATAATTCATTAACAAGCTGGTTAATTCTGGGCCGTACCTCATTTTCACTGAGACTGGTGCGCAACAACCTTACACCGCAATTGATATCATAACCCACTCCGCCAGGGGAAACTACACCATCTTTGATATCCATAGCCGCCACTCCGCCTATAGGGAAGCCGTAGCCCCAGTGGATATCGGGCATGGCAAAAGAGTGGCCCAGTATGCCGGGTAGAAATGCGACATTGGCAACCTGTTCCGGAGTTTGTTCCTCGCGCATAGATTCCAGCATTTCCTTGCTGGCATAGATTAGTCCGGGAACCCTCATGCCGGTTTTATAATTCTGAGGAATTTCCCAGCGATAATCGTCTATTTTAACAAGTTCGCCTTGCCATCGTGCCATTTCCTTACCTCCTAAATATCAAAAATTACCTGTGCCTTATACACACCACCATCTTTATCTAACTTCAACATATGATATGTGGCTGCTTTTACTCCCATCTTTATCTTATGTCTCGGAGGATCAAAATTTTCACCATAACAGGCAGCCTTAAGCTCATTGTCAGTCAAGCTTTTAATATCGAACCGGTTGAACAAAATGTGTTTGACATCAAAGAGGTAAATAAGCTCATTAAGCCATTCAACAAGCAAACTATCTCTGCCCTCACTGCTTACTTCCAAATCGAGGTGTAATTTCTCTTCAATTCCTTCAGGCTCGGTAATCAAACTGAACAGAGCTAGAGCAGCATTGGAAAAAAGTTCCTCGATATCTGTCCCATAGGCGATGATGCCCACATCAGCAGTATGGTCAATTATTTCGAAACTTCTTTTCATCCCCGTTAGTCCATTATACAAAAACAGCAGCAACATCTCTAATTTACGCTAGCTCTTTTTGCACTTCACTCAAGCTGTTGTTACAATCAATACCAACGAGCTTAAAAGGGACATTTTTACCGTGGCTTTCCCAATTTGGCAAATTTCCAGTTACGCTGTATTATAAGATGATAATGGTCGTATGTCTTCGTCAAACTTGACTTTACCGTATGGAAAGTTATATGGTTCTAGCGTTTCAAGGAGCAAATACTGAGGGTAAAGCGAATCTACAGCTAGCAACCCCTTACAAGGAATTTAGCCAAGAGAGGTAGATGGTAATGCCCCCCCAGCAGTATATGGAATATGCTATATCTCTGGCCAAGTTAGCTATGGGATATACAAGTCCTAACCCAGCAGTGGGGGCAGTAGTTGTTAAAGATGGAATAGCTGTTGGTATGGGATATACCCAGCCTGCTGGCGCGGAGCATGCTGAGGTTATGGCACTTCGTCAGGCTGGTGATAGGGCACAGGGTGCTACCATGTATATTACCCTGGAGCCTTGCCCTCATTATGGACGTACTCCGCCTTGCACTCAAGCTATAATCGATGCCGGTATTTCAGAGGTTCATATAGCCTTGCTCGATCCCAACCCGGTAGTTTCAGGGCGTGGAGTCGCCAGGCTAAATGAAAGAGGCATCAAGACCCATGTAGGGATATGTCAACAAGAGGCTT
>JBMCVZ010000049.1:0-5089 GCA_048621695.1 Chloroflexota bacterium | reverse complement strand
TCGACTAATATATATTTTCTCTTGACAACCTCAGCGTTTTCATACATGCGAGGCTGACGCAGTCAGCCGAAGCAATCTCGCGAAGGGTAACTAGATTGCCACGCTCCCGCCTGCCAAGCCCTGGCGGGCAGGTCGCTCGCAATGACAAAAAGGGAGGGCTGGCAGTGACAACTGAACAATTGCTCAATCTTAAAAAGATATCGTATTGACGCTAGTTAGGCATTGTGATATGTTACGCAACATAATTCGTTTATAGGAGCATAAGCTAAATGCGAAGCGACTTGGTGAAGAAAGGAATCGAGCGGGCGCCTCATAGGTCGCTGCTGCGGGCTGTAGGTTGCTCTTCAGATGACTGGGATAAGCCATTTATTGGAGTAATCAATAGCTTTACCGAGATCGTCCCTGGGCACATCCATCTGCAAACAATCGCCAAGGCAGTAAAAGAGGGGATTCGCAGTGAGGGCGGAGTGCCTTTTGAGGTCAACACCATAGCCGTTTGCGACGGTATCGCCATGAACCATCCGGGAATGAAATACAGCTTGCCCAGCCGTGAACTTATTGCCGACTCAGTGGAAATCGTGGCTCAGGCTCACGCTTTCGATGGCCTGGTATTTATCCCTAATTGCGATAAAGTGATTCCAGGGATGCTGATGGCCGCAGTGAGGCTTAATTTACCTTCTGTATTCGTGAGTGGTGGCCCCATGTTGGCCGGGAAATTTGTCAGGGGAAATACTGCCAGGTCCGTTGACCTTATTAGCGTATTTCAGGCTGTAGGGGAAGTAGCTAGGGGTAAGATGAGCGAGGCTGAGTTACAAGAACTGGAGATGGTCGCCTGTCCTGGCTGTGGGAGCTGTGCCGGGATGTTCACTGCTAATACTATGAATTGCCTCAGCGAAGCCTTGGGGATGGCTTTGCCGGGTAACGGCACAATACCCGCGGTGGAAGCACGACGGGTCCAACTTGCCCATAAAGCCGGGCAGCAGGTCATGGAAGCGCTGGCTAAAGATATTCGGCCTAGAGATGTTATCACCAGGGATGCCTTTTACAATGCCTTTGCCGTGGATATGGCTCTGGGTGGCAGTACAAATTCCGTGTTGCATCTTGCTGCCATAGCTCACGAGTCTGGGATAGATTTTCCCTTATCACTGATAAATGAAATTAGCGACTCTGTTCCTCATATCTGCAAATTAAGCCCGGCCAGCGATTATCATATTGAGGACCTGGACTTAGCCGGTGGTATTCCTGCGATAATGCACGAACTATCGGGCCTGCTGAAGCTTAAGGCGAACACCATTTTGGGCAAGCCAATAAGCGACATAGCTAAGGAGGCCAGAGTTAAAAATAAACAGGTAATCCGCCCACTGTCACAACCACACGCCTCTACTGGTGGTATTAGCATATTGTTTGGCAATCTGGCGCCCGATGGCAGCGTGGTGAAAAGCGCTGCAGTAGCCTCTGAGATGTTAGTTCATCGGGGTCCAGCGAGAGTTTTCAATAGTGAGGAGGAAGCTACAGCGGCGATAATGAAAGGAGAATTTAAGTCAGGTGAGGTAATCGTCATTCGCTATGAAGGCCCTAAGGGAGGACCAGGAATGCGAGAGATGTTAGCAGCCACTTCCCTCCTCAGCGGTATGGGCATGGATAAAGAAGTAGCTCTTATTACAGATGGGCGTTTTTCTGGAGGCACGCGAGGAGCAGCCATTGGACATGTCTCTCCTGAGGCGGCAGAAAAGGGTCCGATAGCTGCTTTGAGAAATGGTGATATTATTAAAATAGATATACCTAAGCACAAATTGGAAGTAGGATTAAGCCAAAAAGAGCTAAAACAACGGTTGGCTTCGTTGCCTTCCTTTGAACCCAGGATTAAAACTGGCTATCTTAAGAGGTATAGTGATAAAGTAAGCTCGGCCAGCACTGGTGCGGTGTTTGCTGGGTAAGGAGCTATTGGATGAAAAAAACTGGTGCTCAGATTCTCTGTGAAAGTTTAGTTAAAGAAGGGGTGGAGGTTATTTTTGGTATCATCGGTGGCGCTGTCTTACCGATATATGATACCTTCCCCCAATATCCTCAACTCCGACATATACTGGTTCGCCATGAGCAGGGAGCAGCTCATGCCGCCGACGGATATGCTCGAGTTACACATAAAGCAGGAGTATGTATTGCTACTTCAGGACCCGGAGCCACTAATCTGGTTACCGGCATTGCCAATGCTTATATGGATTCAGTTCCCATGGTAGCTATAACTGGCCAGGTAGCCACGCCTGTTATTGGCAAGGATGCCTTTCAAGAAACGGATATCACAGGCATTACCCTTCCCATTACCAAGCATAACTATCTCGTTACCAGTGTTAACGAGCTGGCTAAAACGGTCAAAGAGGCCTTTCACATTGCCCAAACGGGGAGGCCGGGGCCCGTGCTTATTGACATACCGCGGGATGTCCAGCAAGAGCAAAAGGACTTTGTTTATCCTGATAAGCTCGATTTGCCAGGCTATAAGGTTGTCTCTCGTGGGCACCCGGCTCAAATTAAGAAGGCAGCAAGGCTCATTAACGAAGCTGAGCAGCCTGTTATCCTTGCTGGCAGGGGGATAATTATTTCCCAGGCATACGAAGAGTTTAAGGAATTTGCTGAGAAAGCACAACTACCAGTGACTCACACCCTCCTCGGTCTGGGCTCCTTCCCCGGGAATCATATACTTAACCTGGGCATGCTGGGGATGCATGGCACACCTTGCGCCAATATGGCAGTGCAAAACGCCGACCTTCTTATCGCTATTGGCATGAGATTTGATGACCGAGCTACAGGAAATATCAGGGAATTTGCTCCCAATGCCCGAATCATTCACATAGATATTGACCCCGCAGAGATTGGAAAGAATATCCCCACCGAGGTCCCGGTAGTCGGGGATATAAAAAGCGTGCTTACAGCTCTGAATGAGGAGATTGAGAGAAAAGAGCATGTGGCTTGGCTTTCCCAAGTGGAACAGTGGAGATATGGGCATCCATCGCTGGAGGTCAGGCTAAGTGATGAGCTCTTGCCTCAATACATTATTCAACAGATCTGCGTAGCCACACAGGGTGATGCTTTAGTGGTTACTGGAGTAGGGCAGAATCAAATGTGGGCGGCACGATATTTCGTTTATACCAAGTCAAACAGTCTTATTTCTGCGGGAGGGTTGGGGCCCATGGGGTTTGAACTACCTGCGGCCATGGGAGTCAAGGTTGGTCGCCCTGATGAAGTGGTATGGTGTGTTGCCGGCGACGGTGGCTTTCAAATGACTATCCAGGAATTAGCTACCTTGACACAGGAAAATATTGCTGTAAAGATAGCTATCATGAACAACGGCTTTTTGGGCATGGTAAGACAGTGGCAGGAGCTTTTTTATGGACGGCGCTACGTTGACACGAAACTCTGGAATCCCGATTTTGTCAAAATTGCTGAGGCCTACGACATCCCTGGTCTTCGGGTGACACGAAGGGAGGAGGTCATCCCGGCTATACAGAAAGCCATGGAGTTCCCTGGGACTTTTCTCATTGACTTTCTTGTTGAGCCCGAGGAAAACATCTATCCAATAGTGCCACCGGGGGAAAGCCTGACCAGATTTTTCGAGCCATCAAAGCCGGAAATATTGGAAGGCAAATCCTAAGCACGAAGCATGAAATGCTAAACAATATCAAAACCGAGAAACTCCAATGATTAAAAGATAAAAGGCTTCGAATTTGGAAATTGAATTTGTTTAGAGTTTAGAAATTAGTCTTCAGGATTTATATATTGGGGGGCAAATTGACTGATACAAAACATACTTTAGTAGCTTTAATGGAGGATAAACCAGGGGTGCTTAATCGAATAGCTAGTTTATTCCGAAGGCGCTCCTTTAATATAAAAAGTCTAGCTGTAGGTGCGAGCGAACATCCCGGCTTATCTCGCATGACTACTGTTGTTGTTGGTGATTCTGCTCAGGTGGAGCAGGTGAGAAAACAGCTGGAGAAGCTAATCAACGTGGTCAAAGTCTCTGATATAACCGAAGGAGAAATGGTAGCCAGAGAATTGGCCTTGATTAAAGTGAAGACTACTGCCTCGACAAGAAGCGAGATTATGCAAATCGTTGGCATTTTCCGGGCTAATATAGTTGATGTTGCTCCGGGTTCACTGACGGTGGAGGTGACCGGTGACGAAGGTAAGTTGAATTCTCTGCTTGGGCTGCTTCGTGATTTTGGTGTTAAGGAGGTTTCACGAACTGGCAGGATAGCCTTAACTCGCGGAAGCAGTTCTCTTAAATAGCTGCCGATAATTGATAGCTGGCGGCTGAAAGTTAACAGGGAGGGATTATGGCTAAAATCTATTACGATAAGGATGCTAACCTGGATTTGCTCAAAGGTAAGACAGTTGGCGTTATTGGCTTTGGGAGTCAGGGACATGCTCATGCCCAGAACCTGAGGGACAGCGGCTGCCAGGTTATTGTTGCCGAGTTATCAGGCACTGAAGCCTGGGAGGCGGCAAAGAAGGCTGATTTTGAAGTGGATTCTGCCGCTGAAGTAGCGAGAAAGGCAGACATAATTGTTATGCTGGCTCCGGATACTTTGCAGCCCAGGATCTATCGGGAGTCAATTGAGAAAGAAATGTCCCGGGGTAAGACACTTATGTTTGCTCATGGTTTCAGCATCCACTTTTCTCAAATAATTCCTGCAGCCGAAGTTGATATTAGCATGATAGCGCCTAAATGCCCGGGACATATGCTCAGAAAACTTTATACTGAAGGTTCAGGACCTCCGGCCCTGGTGGCTATCTACCAGGACGCATCGGGGAAAGCAAAAGATATGGCTCTTGCCTATGCCCAGGGGATTGGTTGCACTAGAGCCGGGGTTCTGGAAACGACCTTTGCTGAAGAGACTGAGACCGATCTCTTTGGCGAGCAAACGGTGCTTTGTGGAGGAGTTTCTTCTCTGATAAAAGCTGGCTTTGAAACATTAGTAGAGGCTGGCTATCAGCCGGAGATTGCCTATTTCGAGGTTTGCCACGAGTTAAAGCTCATTATTGACCTGATTTATCAAGGTGGTTTGAGTTATATGCGCTATTCGGTAAGTGATAC
>JBMCVZ010000048.1:0-5101 GCA_048621695.1 Chloroflexota bacterium | reverse complement strand
CATGACTGCCCCACCAGCTTTAACCACATCGAGAACCAGAGTTAAAACGCCGAGCCTGGTTCCTAGAGTTCTCATTACATTGGTGGCGCCACTCTTGCCACTTCCATGTTCCCTGATATCAACGCCACCTTTCAGCTTGCCTATTATCAAGCCAAAGGGAATGGAACCAATGAGATAAGCAATGACTACTACAGCAACAAGCTCAACTATCAGCATGTTCTTGCCTCTATCTTTCTATTGATTTTACGGGCAGCCTTTGTGAAAATCAACTTCAAAGGAACCCCGCGAAAACCAAAGCCCCGGCGAAGCTTATTTTCCAAGTAGCGTTGATAGGAAAAATGAACCAGTCTAGGATCGTTAACCTTGAGAACAAAAGTTGCTGGTTTAGACTCATCTTGATAGGCCTGAGCAATGTGCAACCGTCTAGAACCTGTGCGAGGTGGGGAATGGCTGCTTACTGCCTGTTTGACTAACTCGTCAACTTCTGATTGCGGTATCCGCTTTTGTCTTTCCTGCCAGATTTCCCAGGCTTGGGGTAGAATCCTGTTTATCCCCTGCCCTAGTTTGGCAGAAATGTAAATGATAGGTATATAGGGGGCAAATCTTAATCTTTGCTCCACGCTATGTTTGAACTCCTGTCTCTGTTCTCGGGGGACAACATCCCATTTGTTGACCAATAGTATTATACCTTTTCCAACCTCAATAATATAGCCCGCTATATGCATATCCTGGGCAGTAATAAATTCACCGGCATCGATTAGCAACAAGGCAACATCGCAGCGATTTATAGCTTGGAGAGCACGAAGCAAGCTATAGTAATCCACTCCAGCACCGACTCTTCCGCGTCGTTTAATCCCAGCGGTGTCGACAAGCAAGATCTCCTTATTCCTCCATCGAATTATAGCATCAAGCGAGTCGCGAGTTATGCTCGGAGACTCATGGACAATGGCTCTTTCATCGCCTAGCAATGTATTCAACAAAGTTGACTTGCCTACATTAGGTCGCCCAACGATGGCTAATTTAGCTTCGCCCGTCTCTGCAATACTGATAGGCTGCGGTGATAACAAAGCCAGCACAGCATCCATTAACTCATCTATTCCTCGATTATGGTGAGCACTGATAGGAATGGGCTCACCCATGCCCAGTTGGTAAAAATCAGCCACCTGGTTTGATTGTTTGACAGAATCCACCTTGTTTACCGTTAATATAATAGGCCTATTAGTGGTGCGCAATATATCAGCAATCTCTTCATCGGCAGCGATAGGTCCGTCTTTGGCATCTACCAAGAAGATGATGGCATCCGCCTGGGTAATGGCTGCTTCGACCTGCTGCTTGACCTTTTGCTCCAAAGACGTAGATGGCTTTGTTTGCCAGCCGCCAGTATCAACCACAGTCAACTCTCGCCCCTGCCAGGAAACAAAAGCGAAAACGCGGTCCCTGGTAGTTCCCGGCAAATCAGCAACCACAGCTATCCGCCTGCCTGCTAGGCGGTTAAGCAAGGTGGACTTGCCCACGTTGGTTCTACCCACAATGGCTACAATAGGCCTGGTCATTTGCCTGATACCTCTGGATTTGACAGCAGCTTCACCAGTAATGCTTTTTGCAGATGAAGCCTGTTTTCTGCCTGTTCAAATACCACTGAACGGGGGTCGTCTAATAACCCAGCAGAAATTTCCTCCCCGTGGTGGGCTGGCAAAGGATGCATAAATAAAACATCTCCTTTAGCCAAGTTTAATAATTTATTATCAACCTGATAGTCTGAAAAGGCGATACGGCGTTTCTCTGCTTCAGCCTCCTGACCCATGCTCGCCCACACATCGGTATATATTACATCAGCATCTTTGGCAGCTTCATAGGGGTCGCTGGTTAGCTTAATCTGGCTGCCACTAAGAGCAGCGAATTTTTTTCCCTGATTCAACACCTCTTCCGCGACCTCATATCCTTGTGGAGAGGCAAGGTGAAAATTCATGCCTACCAGAGAGGCAGAGAGAAGCAAGCTATTGGCCACATTATTGCCATCGCCAATGAATGCTAAAGTCAAGCCAAGAAGTTTCCCTTTCTTTTCATAGATGGTGAAAAGGTCGGAAAGAGCCTGGCAGGGGTGTTCCAGGTTGGAAAGGGCATTAATTACAGGCACGGAAGAATGGCTAGCGAGAATTTGCACAGTCTCCTGGGAAAATGTACGAGCGGCAATGCCATCGACATAGCGGCTGCACACCCGAGCTATGTCAGCCGTTGGCTCTCGCTTGTCCATGCCTACCTCTTCTGGAGATAGGTAGATAGCATGTCCGCCTAGCTGATACATAGCTACATCGAAACTGACTCTGGTTCGCAGGGAAGGCTTTACAAAGAGTAAAGCTAAGGTCCTTCCTGAAAGAAGAGGCGGTGCCCCTTCTTGTTTCACATGCCAGGCTTGGTCTATGAGTCGTTCGATTTCCTTACCGTTAAGGTCAGATATTGAGAGCAAATCTTTTTTCATCTTTCGTCTCTCTTGATACTACTTTAGCGCATCACGTTTGTCAATTTCACGACAAGCTCCAGAGTTGTTACCGGAATGGCAAACTACTTGAAGTGTATTATAATGAGCCCGATGAACAATGGTCTGTCGTCGAACCAAATCTTATAGTATGGTAAGGTAAAACATGGAGATAAAAGTGAAATGCTATTCAGGCTATATATATGCTGAGGAACCACGGTCTTTTATCTGGCAAGAAAAGGAACTTAGAATAATGGCAATAGAAAAAGCCTGGCACGAACCAGGCAAAAGGCTATTCAGAGTTGTTACTGAGGATGGCAATCTATTTGAACTGTGTTACAATGAAAAATCAGATTATTGGTCAGCCGTTGAACTGATGCTTTAAGGAGAACCCATGAAAGAGATTTTTGAGATTCTGGAACAGAATGCCCGGGCAAGCCCGGAACAGATTGCCACCATGGTGGATAAACCTGTCAATGAGGTAGAGAAAATGATTAAGCAGGCTGAGAAAGATGGGACCATTCTGAAATACAAAGCTATAATAAACTGGCCCAAATTAGGCAAGGAAGATATACAGGCTTTAATCGAAGTCAGAGTAACACCGCAACGTGATGTTGGCTTCGACGCTATTGCCGAGCGCATTTATCAATTCCCTGAAGTCCATTCTGCTTACGTAGTTTCAGGTACCTATGACCTAGCTATACTGGTGAAAGGCAAGAATATGCATGAAATCTCCAGCTTTGTCACGGAGAAACTAGCTCCTCTGGAGAGGGTGCAAAGCACCGTCACCCACTTCCTCCTCAAACGATACAAGGAGAATGGGGAAACCTTTCACCTTCATAAGGAAATAAATAGACGCTTACCAATAACGCCGTAATATGCTGAACGCAAAGTCTGCTTCGGCCGAAGCCCGGAATAACCTGATTTCACAAAAGGTGGATACCCTCCCCCCATCAGGTATCAGGAAGTTTTTCGACTTGCTCTCTTCCATGGAAGACGTTATCTCCCTTGGTATAGGTGAGCCTGATTTCGTTACCCCATGGCATATCAGGGAGGCAGGCATATATTCTTTAGAAAAAGGCCATACCATGTATACCTCGAACTCCGGCATGGCGGAACTACGCCAGGAATTAGCCAACTATCTGGAGCTTCACTACGGGGTGAACTATCATCCTGAGCATGAAATTCTTGTTACTACAGGAAGTAGTGAAGCATTAGACCTTGCCCTAAGAGCAACCATCAATCCCGGTGACGAGGTCATAATTCCTAACCCCTGCTATGTAGCTTACCCTGCCGACATCATTCTGGCGGGCGGTGTGCCTGTTCTTGTTCCCACAAACGAAGAAAACAACTTCGTCATCAGGGCAACTGATATTGAATCCCGTATCACGAAACAAACGAAGGCTATTTTAATAGGTTATCCGGCAAATCCTACTGGCGCAGTCATGTCCAAAAGAGAAGCTGACGCGATTGCTGGGTTGGCTAAAAATTATAACTTATTGGTATTATCTGATGAGCTATATGCCCGTTTAGTTTATGGAGTAGAGCATATTTGCTTTCCCAGCCTTTTGGGGATGAAGGAGCGTACCATTCTGATTAGCGGTTCTTCCAAATCTCATGCCATGACTGGCTGGCGTATTGGCTATGTAGCAGCCCAGTGCCGTTTCATTCAAGCCTTGACAAAAATCCATCAATACACCATGCTCTGCGCCCCGACGATGGCGCAGATGGCAGCCATTGAAGCCCTAAGAAATGGTGAGAGCGAGGTCGAAAAAATGGCTCAAGAATACAACAGACGCCGTCGCCTCATGGTCAAGAGATTGAATGAGATTGGTTTACCATGTTTCGAGCCCAAAGGCGCTTTCTATGCCTTTCCTTCCATAAAAGCTACTGGGATGAATTCAGAGGAGTTTGCTGGAAGGCTGCTATCGGAGGAGAAAGTTGCTGTAATCCCAGGCACCGCTTTTGGACCATACGGTGAAGGTTTTGTCCGTTGCTGTTACGCTACTTCGTTATCTAGCATCGAGGAAGCGCTAAGAAGAATTGACAGGTTTGTAAGAAAAAGTAGGCTAAAGAAAGCATAAGAGGCAAACTGGTAATGAGCTCGAGTTTCTCCATTCTTTCCGAAAGGCATAATCATCCAAACAATATATGTTAAACCAATTCCATGAGTTAGACTGGACTTAGTGTGAATTATATTATCCCAAAATACCTCTCAAATCGGGAGACAGTAAAGTTTCATTGACCGTCAACAGAAAAGCAAAGTAAAATTCTGGTGATGTACAACAAATCTGTACTCGACAATGGCTTGAGGGTCATTACCAGAACCATGCCCCACAGCCACTCAGTATGCATTGTCATCCTTATAGGCGCTGGCTCCTGCTACGAAAGTAACGAGGAAGCGGGCATTTCCCACTTCGCCGAGCATTTATTCTTCAAGGGTACACAGCGGCGACCAACGTCAAAGGAGATAACTCAAGATATTGAAGGCATTGGTGGCATAATCAATGCCGGCACAGACAAGGAATTAACTATTTTCTGGTGTAAGGTTGCTGAGTTTCATTTTCCCATCGCCCTTGACGTGCTATCTGACCTCTTGCTCAATTCTCGCTTTGATAACAAAGA
>JBMCVZ010000047.1:0-5240 GCA_048621695.1 Chloroflexota bacterium | reverse complement strand
ACAAAAATGGCAGCACCCCGGTGGCAAGCTCCGAGAGCTTGGCGCAGAAACATTGACCGATGCCGAGCTTCTGTCAATTCTCATCGCTCCGGGGGTTAAAGGCAAGCCGGCGGAAAAGATTGCTAATGAAATTCTGCAACGGTTCGGCGGCTTCAAGGGCATGGCTAACCAGCCTTTGGAAAAGCTCCTGGAAATAAAAGGACTTGGCGACACTAAAATCATCCGCATCGCCGCCGCTTTCGAAATCGCCCGACGAGTTATTCACGGAGAACTCAAATGAGCACGAAAAAACCGTCTAAGCTTCCTGAAAAACCATCACGTTTTGCTGACCCCTTTGACATCCAGAAGTCGGAGAGTATCCAGAAGTATGTTGAAGAGGTCTCTCACCTGGGCTCGGAGTCAGCCAGATGCCAGAGGTTTCTTTTACTCCTGAAGGATATATTCGGCGAGGTGAATACAAACTTCGTTGAGGACTATCTCCGCGGTGTCGAAAAATATGTGAAGAGCGAGAGGAAAGACGTTGTGCTGAAAGGGAAGGTTGACAACCTCTATGGAAATCTGGTGATTGAATTTGAGAGAGACCTGGGGAAGATGCTCCCGGAAGCCAAAGAGCAGCTTAAAAGATACGTCGCCTGTCTCTGGTCTGCGGAAGAGGAACGGAGAGTAAACTACCTCTGTCTCGCAACGGACGGCATAGACTTCCAAGTCTTTTCACCGAGCACCGAAAAACCTTTAACTGAGTCCCTGCTCCCAGAAGACATAGTGCTAGAAAAGGTTGACGAACTCAGGTTACCAACTCCAGAACCTTACCAGGCATACTTCTGGCTGGATAGATATCTCTTCAGGGGAAAAATTCTGCCACCACGAACCGAGGAATTTGAGCGGGATTTTGGCATGCGCAGTCCCGCCTTCCTCTTTTCCTTTCGATTGCTGAAAGATGCTCTAGAACAAGTAGAGAACAGAAGTGATTTCCAGGTCATCTATGAAAACTGGGAGAGATATCTTCGTGTTACCTACGGAAGTCTCATTGGAAGCAAAGACCTTTTCCTCAGGCATACCTATCTGGCAACGCTGGCCAAGTTGATTGCCTGGGCACGGCTCACTGAGAAAAGTTCAATCCCCTCCAGCGAGGAAATATCGAGCATTTTGAATGGAGAGTTCTTCCGCGGGCAACGCATCGCCAATTTCCTTGAAGAAGACTTCTTTTCCTGGGTCGCACGTGAAGGAGCAGAAGCCAGCGGTATTGATGTTTCCAAAAAGCTGCTGAGCCTGCTTCTGAGATACAACCTGAAAGAACTTTCTGAGGATGTTCTCAAGGCACTCTACCAGGAACTCGTTGACCCCGAAGCACGCCATGACTTAGGAGAGTATTACACTCCCGACTGGCTCGCCCAACGTATGGTGGCAAAGGTGCTGGATGAGAATCCCCACTATTCTGTCCTAGACCCTGCCTGTGGCTCGGGAACTTTTCTTTATATGACCATAAAGTACAAGCGGGACACTCTGGGAGATTCTTGGGAAACGTTGGAGCATATCCTGGAGAATGTGGTGGGTATAGATATTCACCCCTTGGCGGTAAGCATCACCAAGACCAATTACCTGCTTGCTCTGGGTGACCTCTTCAAAAAAAGAAGAAAGCCCGTAGCGCTCCCCATTTATCTTGCCGATTCCATCAGGCTTCCCCAGATGGAGGGACAGATGGAGATGGGCGTGCCGTTGCCTGGCTTCAAACTGGAAATTGACGGCAAGAGAATCATAATCCCCGAAGTCCTTATCCATGACCCCCACCTTTACGACGAGGCTATTGAGGTGTCTAAGGAATTTGCTCGGAATTTCGCCGGTAGGGAAAGGGGAGATGAGAAAACATTCGTCAACTTCTTAGGAAGGACATCGTCTCGGATAGCTGCTGATGGAGCTCTCTCCAAGGCACTCTACAATCTGGCTGAGGCAATGAAAGAACTCATAGAGGAAAGGCGGGATACCATCTGGGCTTTCATCCTCAAGAACCTGTATAAACCTCTGTTTCTCAAAGGGAATTTCGATATAGTTCTAGGCAATCCTCCCTGGCTCTCCTATCGTTATGTGGAGAAGGGTGAATACCAGAAGTTTTTGAAACGTCAGATCGTGGAGGAATACAGGCTCCTCTCCGGCAAAGCAGAACTCATAACGCACATGGAGTTGGCGACCCTTTTCTTCCTCAGAACTGCTGACCTCTACCTTAAAAAGGGAGGAACTATTAGTTTCATTCTACCTAGAAGTATATTTTCTTCCGACCAGCATTATAATTTTCGCCGCTCTTATTTTTCACTCCACCTTGGCTTTGAAGAGGTCTGGGATTTGGAAGATGTAGAGCCATTATTCAATGTTCCCGCTTGCGTCCTCTTCGGCAAAAGAGGGATTGAGACCGAGCATCCTCTGAAATGCCAGGTATTTTCCGGGAAGCTGGAGCGTAAGAACTCCTCTCTGGGGGAGGCAGAGCAGGCACTCACCATTACCCCAGAGGAACTCTATGTCACTCAAATGGGAAAGCGAAGCTTCCTCAGCACTTCAAAGGTGAAATCCACTGTGGGTGTCAGAAGTTTCTACCGACCTTACTTTAAACAAGGAGCAACTATCGTTCCTCGTTCCTTGTGGTTTGTGGAGGTAAAATCCCATCCCACATTCGGTTTTGACCCTTCGCTGCCTTATGTTTCCACCACAGAAAGATCTCAAAAAGAGGCTAAGCCAGCCTATAAGGGTTTGAAGCTGGAAGGAAACATCGAGAAGGATTTTCTCTACGCCACCTTGCTTTCCACCGACATCGTTGCCTTCGGGCATCTCGATTTCAGGTTAGTAGTCTTGCCCCTTCTCCCTTCGGGCAAGCATTTCAAAATACTTAGCACCGATGAAGCCCGAAAACAGGGCTTTCTGAACCTAGCGAACTGGCTGGAGAAGTCTCAGCATGAATGGCAGGAGCGCAGAGGAGAAAAGGCAGAGAGGATGAATGTCCAAGAGTGGCTTGACTATAGAAGAAAGTTGTCTAGTCAGAGGCGAGCGGAATACAAAGTCCTCTATCCTACCTCTGCTACCTACCTCTGTAGCTGTGTAGTGGGAAACAAGCCCATCAGCTTTGAGGTGGGGGGACAGACCGCTAAGGCGCAGGAATTTGTAGTTGACTACGTGACATATTCCTACGATACTGATGACAAAGAAGAGGCTTACTATTTAGCCGCGGTTCTCAATTCTCCTACCGTGGACGAACTCATAAAGCCCATGCAGAGTCGTGGGTTATGGGGGCCCAGGCATATCTGCAAGAAGGTTTTGGAATTTCCTATCCCTGAGTACAATTCACCTGATGAAAACCACCGAGCTTTGTCCCAACTCGGCGAGCAATGCACCCAAAAGGTTGAGCATCTGCTTCCCCACTTGGCAAAATCCCGCAGCATAGGCCACACCCGCCACCTGATAAAAGCCGAGCTAAAAGAGGAACTTGCCCACATAGACGAGATAGTAAAGCGAATCTTAACCCCGTGAGAAACGGGCGATGCCTATGAAGCAATACAAACCCTTGATCCAAGGCTCCGCCAGCGCCTCCTCCACCAACTCTGGCAAGAGGCTATGAAATGAGCAATGAACTCAGCACAATCTGGGAAAATCTAGCATATACCAAAAGCAAGCATAGAATACTGAGAACGACCTTGAGGCTTGATCTCCTCTCCTCTTTGAATCATTCTTAAGTTACTCTGCTATTGATGCTTTCATTGAACCAAGAAATGTCTCACCAAACAGGATAAAAGGTAAAACCTTCGAAAAAACCTTTGTGCTGGCTCATGAAGGTGTCCCAGCACACAAGCAAACGGTCACTTATCGGCTATTCTGTTGTCTAATCTAAGTAGTTAGGGATCTTTACTACTCGCTCTACGGAGATGGCGGGGGCTGTTCGGGTAGTGGCTGAGGTGGCGCAGGTATTCCCGGTAAGGGGACTTGAACTGCAATTTCCCGAATATTCCTTGCCCAGCTTACACCGTAATTATTCTCAAACAATTTGTAGCTAGCACTTCTGTCAAAGTATAATTCAACGCAGCAATAGAGTTGCCAGATTAAATCGCGGAGGTGCATGTCTTGGCGCATATCAAAAATATTTAGCCCTGCTTTCGTAGCCTCAAAGATGCCAATCCTGCGATTGTGTGACTTATGAGCCTCACGACTTAATAGATACGAGGCGATCTTATCAGCTAGCTTCTTCCTGTTCCGCCGACGAGGAAACATATAAGTGGCTATCCACTCTTTGGCTAGAGCCTCTGAGAGGTCAATGGCGTCTTGGCATACCTCAACAAGAAGCCCATACTGGTTCAACCATGGAAGGAACACAGGTAAAGCGTTGGGATCATCAGCAATTGCTTTTTTGGCCTTTTTAAAGCCATCGATTATTATCTGGACGGGAACAGAGATTTGCCCTTGTTGCGAAGGTAACTGAATTTGTGGGTCAATAGGACCTAACGATGATCTGTCATCCATTAGGATTTTATTGCCAGACAGGCAAAACATGGTTGCGGCACTCATCGCACTATGAGGAACCACGAAGCGTATGTCGTCAAAGTTAGCCCGCAGGAGCTTTACAAGCTCTTCTGTGTTCTCAGCAAAGCCACCAGGACTGTGGATAAAGACATCGAGGGGACTACCTTGAATCCCTTCGATTAGGTCGGAAAAGCCAGCTTTGTCTGTCTGGTCGATAATTACAGGGGCTCTCTGAGCTTTCTTGAAATCTGCAGCATACACAATTAGTTTGCGATTGCTATAAGCTTCGATATCACCTATTAGCTTGAGGCGAAGCTGCTGGTGTTGCTTCGGGTCTTTAATACTGTCCAGATACTGCTGAAACGTTGGCATCGTAGGCTATCTGTGTTGTACTTGTCGGACGTGTTTGAGGCAAAGGCATGGTAGTCAAAGCGAGATAACGTTCATAACTCTCACGTGCCATTTCAAACATTTTCAGGAAACTATCTATTTCAGAGTGCTCCCTTCTGTATTCCTCGACGTAAGCTAGCAGCTCTTCCATTTGAACCTCCTGCCTTATCTCAATCAAAAGAGTCGCATTTACAATATATCACAATTTTGGCTGGTTTATCAACTGTCAAATGGCATATGTGCGATGTCCAAGACATACTATATAAACCTGATTGACTAAATTACCGCAAACCTTGTTCCAGCATGAATTACATTGGGGTCATTACGGGGGCTGCAGAGCACAATCAACGGAG
>JBMCVZ010000046.1:0-5254 GCA_048621695.1 Chloroflexota bacterium | reverse complement strand
GGGCTCAGGATGACAGATTGGGGTTACTGAGAGCTGTCAATGGCAGAACTGGAAGTACAAATTGCTCGGCTGATAAGGGAATACCAGGCCGAGACGGGAAAGCTGCTAACCATCGGCACTGTCGAGTCGGCTACCGGCGGCGGGATAGTTGACAGGATAACCAATGTAGCCGGCAGCTCGGACTACTTCAAGGGCTCGGTAGTAGCTTACAGCAACGAAGTAAAGATTACCTTGCTCGGGGTAAAAAAGAGAACGCTTGAAAATTATGGCGCCGTGAGCGAGCAAACTGCCCTGGAGATGGCTCGAGGCGGCAGGAAGCTCCTCGATGTGGACGTATGCGTCTCCGATACCGGTATTGCGGGGCCCTCGGGCGGTAGTCCCGAAAAACCGCTGGGTTTGTTTTACCTCGGCCTGGCAGCCAGAGATGAAAGCTTTAGTCAGAAGCACATCTTCCCGGGAAATCGAGATGAAAACAAGCGAGATGCTGCTGAAGCCGCACTGAACATGCTGAAGCAATATCTGCTGCAATACATCAAAGCCAAATGATGTAGTGCGAGGCTCCTGCCCGCCAGGGCTTGGCAGGCGGGTTAGCCTCGTGCGGCACGACCCTGAAGAGTCGCACTATAAAATTTAGGAAAAGAGGTTAAGGACAATGACAACCGAAAAGTTTACCGTAGATGGAAGTCAGCTGGTTGAGAAGATCAAGGAGCTAATACATCAGGGAAATATCAGAAGAGTCCGTTTGATACATAAGGGGCGTCCCCTGATAGACATCCCGCTGACAGCAGGCGTTGGTGTGGCTGCAGTAACCGTCCTGGCAGCCCCGGTACTGGCTGCGCTGGGAGCAATTGCTGCACTGGTCACAGAATGCACTCTCGAGGTAGAGAGGATAGAAGATACAGTAGAGGAGAAGGACGAAAAACAATAGAAATTCAGTGACTTGTGCAATGGCTGGGGGTTGAAAGCGATGTTGACCCAAACAACCTGCGCTATACGTAGGGTTACAAGGATAATAAGGAGGTAACAAAAATGAAAATGGAGGAAATAAGGGTTAGAGATAGGATGCAAATGCGGGGGCTGAAAAACAAAGGCCTTATAGAAATTTCCCAGGACCCCGAGACGGGTGATTTCGTCCTGGTCATGAGCAAGGGGACTCATAGGAAGTGGTTGATCTTTAACTTTCCCGATGGAATGTGGAGAGCCGAGTGTTCAAAAGAGGAGGTCCTGGATGTAGTGAAGGATTTCGTATCAGGGAAGATTTTAAATGATTAAACTCCGGTTCTTAAAATAGGGTGGAAAGGCATTTTACCAAACCAGAAGATTAAGGACATGATATAGATGATGCCTCTGACCTGAACGATGATACGTGTACTTCCAGCCTAGTCCTTTTTTTCAGTGTCATCTTCAATAAGAGTCGTGAGGTCACGGGGCAAAGGACGACGGCGGGTCGGCTTCCGTCGAAGAAAGCCATAAAAACTGGAAAAGTTAGCCGCTATCCGTGATGGGGCAAGCTCCCTGGGGTTAAAAAGAAAAATGAGTCGAAAGCCCACTTGAGCAACCCAAAACAAGTTTCGAAAGGAAAATTGTCGGAGATATACTGACCAGTAGATGCCCCCAACTAGTAGGCTCCCACCGATAATATTGCCCAAGGTGACCGGGATCAAGTTCTTAACAATAAAACCGGCCACGGTTAAGTTGCCGATCATTATCGACTGCCCTGCCATGCCCTGAGCAGCAGTCAGAACCTCAGATTGCCCCTTTAATGCCAATCCCATAGGGACGAAGTACATGTTTGCTACGCTATGTTCAAAACCAGACGCCACAAATGCTGTAATGGGGAAAATAACAGCCACAATCTTATCAATTGTGCTGCGACCACTGAAAGCAAGCCAGATTGCTAGACAGACCAGGGCGTTACAGAGAATGCCCCTTATAAACGCTTCAAGGAAAGTCATATTTACTTTAGCATTAGCGATGAGTAGAGCCTTCCCCCCGACCATAGCACCATGAAAACCCCACTGATCTGTATAATACATTAGTAATACCATCACCAGTGACCCTACCAAATTGCCGAGATATACTATGCTCCAACCTTTTAGAAGTTGCCTGGCGCTGACTTTTCGCTCAATAAAACCCATGACGATAAGCGTATTGCCGGTAAAGAGTTCTGCCCCAGCGATTACAACTAGAATGAGCCCCAGGCAAAAGGCAAACCCACCAACCAGATTGTTTAAACCAAAGGCAAGTCCGCTATCATGTACTACCAACGTATAAAATTCAGCACCAAGGGCAATGAAAACTCCTGCCAGGATAGCAAGTACAAACATCCTGAAGAAGTCAAGGCCAGACTTCTTCTCAGCAACTGCGGCAATCCTTTTGGCTATTTCGGGAGGGGAATATGCGTCTACCCGTAGTTCTTCCATGCTTCAGATCCTCAAGTTATTCCCACAGCACGCTTGCTACCAACATCAAATCGGTCCTGCGTAGCCGCTCGGCTAGTAGCTGAGCCAGATTCTTCATAACTACGTAGCCAAGGCGACTATCTTGTTCAAAAAGCTTATCAAGCTTATCTCTATTGACAGTAATTATCTCGCAATCATTCTCACATATAGCAGTCGCAGAACGGCTTCTCTTATCGACCAACGCAAGCTCACCAAATATCTGTCCAACACCCAATCGCTGTATTGTGGCCGTGTTCGGCTTGCCTTTTAATCCCAACTCTATGCACACTTTGCCCTTCTTGATAATGTACACCTCACCACCTGGGCTATGCTCAGTAAACACTGTCTCACCTCCACGATACCTCTTTTCTTCTGAGATCTGCTCTAGGGATTCAAGCTGGGTTAGGCTCAATCCACTAAATATTTCGACCTTCTTCAAAACCTTTATACTATCCATAACAGCCTCCCGAATAAATCAATTTTCCAATGTACCCGCTTCTTTGTGAATGAAATCCATTGTAATAATCTTTAATTTCAACTGTCAATAGGATAACGATTGCCTCCCTGAAGCCACACAGACAACCTGCTTCAAAACGAATCTCCGTTGGAGAATTAGCTGGGATTGGTTTTGGCGTCTTTAAGCCAGCTTGAATTATTAGACTGTGTCATGGGTGTTCCGATATTTAGCACAACACAGTTCAACGTTTTGGCTACTGGTAATTGCAGTGCTACTTATGCAACAAAGAACCGGGTTAGCGACAAGGAACCGATGTTAAGGGATAGAACTGGAGAAACCAAACTGAATTGCTTTTCATTTGGTAGAAGAAAGTTACGTCTTTAGGATATACTTTACAATACGATGGGTTTTGATTTAGATGGTATAAAGGCGCGGGCAAAAAATAGTTTTACCGATGCCTGGACAGCTACGGCGGAGCTTATCCCGACGGGCACTGAAATCTCCCTGGCGAGAAAAGGCAAACCCCATCTTGTACGGGAATTAATTCAAAAATCTCGCCAGATATTACTAGACCTGGGCTTTGACGAGGTCGAGAACCTCACAATTGTACCCGACAGCGATGTGGTCAAGCAGTATGGTCCGGAAGCCCGAGCTATTCTCGACAGGGCTTTTTACTTAGCTGAATTACCCCGCCCTGACATAGGGCTGAGCGCGAAAAAAATAGCTCAACTAAAGAAGATAGCAGAGTACATTGACATCGAAAAACTGCAGACCATTTTGAGAAATTATAAAAAGGGGGAAATTGAGGCAGATAATCTTATAGAAGAGCTAATTGCCGGACTGGGCATCACTGATTATCAGGGTACGGAACTCCTGGACAAAGTTTTTCCCGAGATGAAAAAACTACAGCCCGTACCCTCCAGCAAGACACTGAGAAGTCATATGACGGCTACGTGGTTTCACACCCTGGCATCATTACAGGATAAAGCGAGCTTTCCAGTCGCTCTGTTCTCCGTGGGTCCCAGATACCGCAACGAACAGAGGGAAGATGCGCAGCACTTACGAGTTCACCATTCAGCATCCATCGTGGTTATGGACCCCAAAATGTCTTTAGATGCAGGAAGGGCGGTTACCAGGGATATAATGCAGCAATATGGCTTTTCCGACGTTAAATTTGAGACCAAGATAGCCACATCCAAGTACTATGCCCCGGGGCAGGAACAAGAGGTATTCATCAAACATAGAGCTCGTTCAAGCTGCCTCGTCCCCGGGCAGGAGCAAGAAGCCTTCGTCAAGCATAAGGGCGACTGGCTCGAAATAGCGGACATCGGAATGTATTCGCCTGTCGCCCTGGCAAATTTCGACATCAAATACCCTGTGTTCAACGCAGGATTTGGCATTGAGCGACTGGGAATGCTTCTGTATGGAATAGATGACGTGAGGAAGCTGGCATACCCCCAATTTGCTGTAGTCGAGTATTCCGACGAAGAGATCGCCCAGTCTATTTCCTATATAGCAAGCCCCAAGACCGCCAGGGGGCAGAAAATAGCCAGGGCGATTGAGGAAACCGCCCGAAAGCATAAGGACGAAATTGCTCCGTGTGAATTTTCAGTCTGGAAGGACAAGTCCGTCGAGGTGAGAGTCGTCGAAAAAGAAGCAGGCAAGAGATTAATCGGCCCCGCCGGCTTCAACGAGATCTGCGTTGCTGATGGCAGTATTTATAGCGATGTTATGCCTTCAGGCATACACACCGGGATAAATTATATACATGCTATAGCCATGGGCGCCGCAGCAGCAATAGAAAACAGCAACGATAATTTAACTTATCAGGTGAAGGGAATAAGGCATCTTTCTGACCTTAATCTACAGATTCCCGAAGTTGTTCGAGAACATATTGAAGGACAACAGAAGAAGATAAAGGTTGCTGGCGCTGTATTTGTAACTATAGACTCTAAGAAGCTCTAAATACTAATATTTAAATCCTAAAGGTTAGTAATGTGGATAATGTCATTGCGAGTCCCGATTTATCGGGACGAAGCAATCTGATGGAGGGGCATGAGATTGCCACGCTCCCGCCTGCCAAGCCTTGGCTGGCAGGTCGCTCGCAATGACAGTTCGCATTGCTAAACGCTTTCTACCGAGAGGGGGAAGATGGAACAGAAAAGCAGTAAGTCACTCCAGAAGCTCAGCGAGTTGCACAGGCAACACAAAGGGCTTATTAACCTCATGCCTCTACAGACAGGCGGCATGCTTACCGATGCTGCCAGGGAGGCCTTAGTAGAATTTGGAGATGGATATTCCGTGTGCGATTTTTGCCAGGGCAGTTTGTGCAATGTAACCAATCCCCCCATCCGGG
>JBMCVZ010000045.1:0-5433 GCA_048621695.1 Chloroflexota bacterium | reverse complement strand
CAGGCTGATGCTGGCCGCAAAGGATTGATTTTGCACAGCCTATGGTAGGCAAATCAAGAAAAAGTCCCACATGTGAGGCCAGCCCAAGCCTCCTGGGGTGGGCAATTCCTTGACCATCGATCAGAATAAAATCGGGAACATTAGTTATTCTTTCACAGGCAGCCAGGATTAAGGGAGTTTCTCGAAAAGACAATAAGCCAGGGATATATGGCAATGTAAGTTTACCTTGAGCTATCTCTACCTCCACTATGCTCAGTTCAGGATAATGGAGAACTACTACTGCTCCCCTTGCTACACCCTGAGCATCAGGCGCAGAAATGTCAATACCGGCAACAAGGCCTGGATCGATAGCCTCGCTTTCAGTTACCACTTTTTTTGCCAAGCTTAGTTGTATTTCCCTTGCTCGGGCAATGCTCACCTCCCACCCATGTAATGCCTGCACCCTCATATCTTGAATTATAAAGCATTCCGCTTTGATAACAAACTTTTTACCAAGACCGGCAATTTGCCAAAAATGAACCATCTTGTTATAATCACGGACGCAATTAATCATCAGCTACTGAAATGATTATCCGCCCAATTACAGAAACAGCTTATATGCAAATGCTTTCTAATAGCACCCAGGGAACTACCGAGAAAACGTGTTATGGCTAAAGAAATCACACATAATGTAGAAGCCCTCGAGGGTGAAGCCGAAAAGATACTGGAAGAGGCGAGGAACAGAGCCAACCAAATCCTCGTTGAAGCCAGGGAAGAGGCTAAGAAAATAGTATCCTCTCAGTTATCCCTAGATGAGATAAAACCCGAGTGTGACAATATTGTGAGTAAGGCCAAAACAGAGGCTGATGAAAGAATTAAGGACTCTGAGAAGAAAGCTGCTGAAATCGGCATCGCTGCTGATAAAAAAGTAAGGGCAATTACAGAGCGTGTTGTGAATATTGTCACGGGCAGAAGTTAACATGATACCTCTAATCGTCAACACATCTGACCCTATGACCAAAGTCAGGGTAGTGACTACCAAGGATTACTCCACCAAGACTCTTAAAACCCTCCATACTGCTGGTGTGCTTCATGTCGAAGAAAGCGAAGAGCTAAAGCCTGTGGACAAAGAAGCCATTGAGCAGGAGAGAAGGGAAGTCAGTGAATTATTAACCAGCATTAATGACATATTAGCCTACATACCAAAAGGAGAGGTAATTTCACTAAGAGAGGATGTGGAAGTTATATATACCAGACCGTTTGACGAAGTTGACAGCGAAATAAGGCTGCTATGTACCAAGCTCAGCAACGTGCATCAAAGAGCTACCAAACTGGACAACGATATTAAGGAGCTAAAAGAACTAACCAAATATCTTGGCTCTCTGGAGCGACAGGCCGATATTCGATTACAAGATTTAAATTTTTCTGGAAGTTATCTTTTTTCTCGCGTCTTTGTGTTTCCAAACGAGTCATTTGAAACTTCTTACTCTAAACTTGGAGACTACATACTTGAGAGCCTTGCGGGCACAGTAGAAAACGAGACTATCTTGTATGCCATTGCCAAAGTTGAAAATAAGGAAACTATAGAGTCTGTAGTTGAGGATGGGGGAGGCAGGATTTTACCCATACCAGAGGAAGATTTAACAATAAGAGAATTTCTTGAAGCATCCGACGGTAATATTCACAGTCTTGAAGAAGAATTGGCAAAGCTTCATACTGAGATTGAAAACAAGACAAGGGAGAATTTAGAAAAACTCGTCCTTTTCAGGGAGGCCTTATCAGCCGAAACAGAAAGGTTAGCAGTTTTGGCCAAAGCCTCTGAAGCAAAATACGTCACATTGATCGAGGGGTGGATTCCACAGAGCAGTGTAGAAACTACGATTTCTGAGCTAAGAGAGAACATAGGCTACGTGTTCGTCGACACGAGAAAGCCAGAACAAGTAGAGGAGCCACCTACCAAGATGAAAAATGCAACTGCGGTTAAGCCGTTCGAAGTCATTGTGAACTTGTTTGGCACGCCAAAGTATAAGGAATGGGACCCCACTCCGGTAATAGCATATTTCTTCGCCATTTTTTTTGGCATCATGCTGGGGGACGTAGTGTATGCTGCCCTCCTCATGCTATTTGCACACTTTGGCCTGCGAATTTTAGTTGATGACCCCAGTACTGAAGGTTTCAAGCTATTCCAAAGGATAATTTACATAAGTAGTGGTGTTGCTCTGGTTATTGGTTTGCTCACGGGAAGCTATCTAGGCAACTTCTACGAGTTCTTTGGAATCGAGAGCTTAACACTCACCATATTCAGTAGAGTTGAGGAAACGTTTTCAGACCCGGTGTTGTTCATAGTACTCTCATTAATAATAGGTCTGATTCACGTAAACCTAGCTCATGTGCTCGCACTTATCAAAGGAATAAAGGAGAAGCAGAAAGCGTCAGTGCCCAATAAAGCCGGGCTATTTATGCTTGAGATTGGTGCTATACCTTTGATTATAGATTTAATACTTGGTGTACATATTCCCTGGTTAACCGGGCAAATACAGATTATCCTGATATCTGTCGCAGTTATAGGGCTAGTATTAATTATCCTCTCCTCCCTGATGGATAAGGGTGCTTTCCTGGGAAGTATTTTCTGGCTATTTGATGTGACTGGGCTGCTGGGTGATGTTATGTCCTATGCCAGGCTGGCAGGTGTGGGCTTGGCCACATATTACCTGGCATACTGCTTTAACCTGATGGCAGATTTACTCTACAACATGATGCCTGTTGGAATAGTCCAGCTTATCGTTGGCAGTTTAATATTTATATTAGTTCTGCTTCTTGGACATGTGCTGAATCTAGCTCTCAGCACTATAACATGTTTTGTGCACTCCCTCAGGCTATGTTTTGTGGAGTTCTTGTTCAAGTTCTTTGAAGGAGGTGGCAGGGCATACAGCCCGTTTCGGTTGAAGTCTCGACCCGTGTCTGTCAAAGTGTGAGCGTAGTCAAAAAATACTTAATTGACGGAGGTGTAAGATGTTAATCAGCCCCGAATCCCTGGCAATTATCGGAGGCGCAATAGCCCTAGCCGGAGGCTTGGCTGGGTCAGCCATGGGCATCGGTACCGCCGGCTCGGCCGGGACGGCTACACTGTCTGAAGAACCCGGACAGCTCAGAAATGTCATCCTCCTAGCATCACTGCCGATGACCCAGACTTTCTATGGCCTCATAACACTGATACTTATTTTAGTAACGGTAGTTCCCAACCTCGCTGGAATAACCAACGGCGGTGGCATGGGTTTCGCAGTATTGGGTATTGGTGTCATAGTCGCCTTTGCCGAATTCTTTTCAGCTTGGTATCAGGGCTCTGTGTGCGCTTCGGGTATTTCACTTCTACCCAAGACAAAGGGGCGAATATTGACTAACTCCATGATGCTAGCCGTGTTCGTCGAGCTAATAGGCGTGCTGGGCCTGGTATTTGCCATAATGGCATTGGCCATGTTAGGACTTTTTTAAGGATCTGTAAGATATGGAAAAAATAAGCGAAGCCGTTGTCAGCAAAGTGAAGCTGGACGCCCAGAACATAATAAGAGAAGCCGAAGAGAAAGCGCAAGGAGGGATAGAGAAAGCCAAAAGACAGAGGGACGCGAGGTTCGAGGAAGAGAGGAACAGAATGCTAGTAGAGACAAACGAGGAGGCTGCTAGAATTTTAGCTCAGGCCTCTATCAAGGCACGACAGCAGCTATCGAGTGCGAAAGCTGACGCAATCGCCAAAATAATTGACGGTGCGCAGAATGAATTGTCCCAAATTTCAAGCGATGAAAGATATTTTCTAAATTTGGTCAGGGAAGCCATAGAGGGGCTCAGCGTGGATAAAGCCAGAATTTACGTTTCTCCAAAAGATGTAAGCAATGTTAAAAAATTTCTTAAAGCGGATAAGGAATTATCCAGCAAGATAGTGGAGGTCAGGGAATCCAATTGCTTGGGAGGAGTCATAGCCGAGGATGTTGATGGAAGGCTCAGAATAGATAACACTTACGAAACCAGACTCGATATGCTGCTACCAATATTGCTTCCCGAGATAAGCGAGGAACTCTTCGGAGCTCCCTAAAGGAATGCCGTGCCTAGCCCAAAATACGCGTTTATATCTGCTTGTCTGAAAGGCGAGGAACCCAAGACCGTCACCTCGGAACATATAGATAAAATGATAACAGCGCCCAATTTACAGGATGCGCTGGCAACTATCAGAGAGACCGATATAGGAAGCTATCTGGAGGAATTACCTGTCAAGACTTTTGATTATCTGGATGAATGTTTGTGGGGTTATTTCGCGCAACGCATCCGACATGTGGAATCATTCAAGTTCTCGCCCAAAGAGATACAGGAGGTATCCAGAGCATATGTGGTAAAGTATGACGTCTCGAATATTAAAGCTGCTTTACAGGGCATTTCGACTGGTAAAACGGCCACCAGGATACCAGTCGGAATTATTCACAGTAATGGGTTGCTGGAGCAACTTTTCAGTGCCGAGAGTGTAGATGACATCATACAACTGCTCATCAAGTGCAAATTGGGAGACTATGTACCAGCCTTGGAACAATACAAAACAGATAAAAGCCCAAAGTCGAAGCTCTTTGTTGAGGCCAGCTTAGACGGGGAGTATTATAAAAGCATATTAAACATGGCAAGAAGAATAAAAGATGGTTATGTACTTGCCCAAGCCTTCGGCCTAGTGATAGACCTGACAAACATGCAAATTGCCTGGAGAGCCATAATTGAAGGCATAGGACCAGATGCTGCTGAATTTATCATCGCCGGCGGCTATAGGATTTCAGACAAAACTATTAAAGAATTATTAACCCTGAAACTGGCTGATATACCTGCCAGGCTGGATGATACCCAATATCAGGACATAGCAAATGAAGTATCCATTAATTACGATAAGACTAAAAGCATCACGGCTGTAGATGAAATTATCGATAAGCATAAGTTCAGAATGCTCAAGGAAATGTTATCACCAAGAGTATTGTCCCCGCTGGTGATGGCCTGGTATTTAATCCTTAAAGAGGTTGAATTACGCAACTTGCGGCTAGTTCTGAAAACTATCCTTGATGGTGTTCCTGTTCAGGAAATAAAGAATTATTTGGTGCTATAACAAGATGCCTATCCAACAATTAGATATAGCAGTTATAGGAGACGAAGAGCTGGTTAACGCAATGAGGTTAGCTGGCATCAGCAAGCATTACACGATAAAGGGCAATCATGATGTCCGTGACCAGGTAAGGAAAGCTCTAACCGAACTGTTAGCCGAACCTGATGTCGGCATAGCAATTATATTGGAAGACTACGCAGAATACGTTGAGGATTTAGTGGCTCAAGTTAAGAAAGGGAAAGGAACTACTCCCGTAATCGTCGAAATCCCGTCGAAGTTTGGCACAAAGCACCCTGATATCAGGGAATATTATAGGGCACTCATCA
>JBMCVZ010000044.1:0-5542 GCA_048621695.1 Chloroflexota bacterium | reverse complement strand
CACCTGCTTTACCTCCTTTCTTAGTTTCGCTTAATCACTAAGGCTACAGGAGGTAGCGGGTGCCTTTCAATAGTTCATCACCTCCCTTCCGACATCCCCTGGAAAAACCATCACGCTTAAAAGTGTACACCCCTAGGCCTTAAAACCGAGCGGCTCAGGAAATTTTGTCATATAATGATATATTTATTTACAAGGTAATCAAATGTAATTATAAGTTCGGTAGTGGAAGTATTGACGTTTGACAATAAAGTGTTTAAACTGGAGGTATGCCGGTATTTATTGCTTTATCAATGTATCCAGTCAGCGAGGTTTGTGAGAAATTAGCTGAACTGAAAGGTCGTCATAAGTATAAACGTCAACAAGTAGACGATTTGATAAAGAAAAAGTTGCCAATGGCTCAAAAGATTGGAAACCGGTATTTACTAACGGAAGCTGAAATTAACTGGCTTGCTACGCAGATACGTACAAAAAAGAAACATAACTTTATTGACAAGTGACAATTAAAAAGGTAAAATAATTATAGTATAATATTTATGAGAGGAGGTGAAGGCAAAAAGCTTTACTTACAAGGTAGATTAAGCGTAAATCAAACTAAGGAGGATGCTCGTGGAAAAGTTAGAGAAGATGCAGGACAGCGAAGAGGAAGAGTTTACTACCTTCGAGGACATATTTGCTCTTGCCCTAGCGAATACTGAACATCATCGGTTCACAGCTGACTCTGATAAATGGCATGAAGTACTTTATGAAGTATGTGAAAAGTACCGAGATAAGATTCCACAATTGGGAGTCATCTTCTTCGAGGAGCGGCCACCCCTTCCACCTCAAAGCAATGAATTCTATCAACTGCTTACTACGCTATCTGTGTCTGGACTGGTAAGTCTTCCCAATCCCAACTATAAGTATATTGTAATGGAACAAATACAGAAGGAGCAGGCTCAAGAGCTGGAAGAGAAACGACTGGATAAGTACAGAGGCTACATCCGAAAGATTACTAAGCTGCTGGATGACCGCTTGGCAGTCAAAGGATAATTGTTTGTGGACAGTGAGAAGGCCTTTGCTCAGCTAAAGGGCGAAGTAGATGCATGGGTTGCGTCCATTAAGTGGGATGAATACCCAAAACTACCAATGCCTAAGCCAGATGAAACGAAAGTAATCCGAGAGGCAGTCACCGGTTATCAAATTCTATGGCCCCATGAGTATATGGTTTTGGACTCCCCACTATTGCAAAGGCTCCGCTATATTCATCAGACTGCACTTGCATATTTGGTGTACCCGACCGCCAACCATACGCGCTTTGACCATAGCCTAGGATGTGCCAAGACAGCCCAACAAATTGGAGAAAAGGTTATAGGATCTGGTGAAAAAACACGCATCGCTGAACTTAGGCTGGCTGCGTTACTGCATGATGTTGGGCATACTTTTTTCTCCCACCTGTCCGAGACCATAATGCAATCGCGCTTTCGCAACTTATATATTGCAGTGAAAGGAGCCTCACAATTTAAGGGGCATGACATGGGCCTGGCAGAGATGAGTTCTTATCTTATTGTCAAAAGCGAACAATTTCATGCTTTTTTGGATAAAGTAGTCCACTACTACCGGGATTTCAGCATGGTTGACCTAGATAACGTTGCAAATCTCATAATACGTGCTCCTGTTGATGGGCTAGCTTTTATGGGCGATATAATAAGCGGGCCCTTCGATGCTGATAAGCTGGACTATCTAGTCAGGGATTGCCATTTCTGTGGCATCCGAGCGGATGTGGATGTGGAACGCGTGCTAGTCTCCGCGGCCCTCCTTGACAGAAAAAGATTTCCTTCATCCGCACCTGAATGGAGCAAATACTATCTGGTTATGTTGAGTGCAGGCGAAAGTATACTAGAACAGATTACTTTCAACAGGATGCTGTTATACCCGGCTATATATCACCATCACAAAGTCCGCGCTATTGAGTGCATGATTAGAGCCATCTTCGAGACCATCTGGGAGGATCCTGACAACATAAGAAATGAGCACCTCAAATTTGAAAACATCCATGACTTCTATAGGTTAACGGATTTCCAGTTTCTTGCAGCTGTAGAGGCGGAGCCACAATTGCGACCCATCATTGAAAGGTTAATGAAGCGAGATCTGTTTAAACGCTGTCTAGTCATGTCTCTTCCCTACTTAGAGAAAACAGGGAAATTTATAGATCTGTACAAGAAAAGCTCTGAGGATTACCCTGAGAAGTTATATCGTCTGCGCGACATTATTTGGGAAGAATTGCCCAAAGACAAACGTGGTAGCATACACGACCTCTGGGTAGATATTCCCAAACCGCCTACCTCCATTGCGAAAGACCCCGATAGTGCGTGGATAGACATTGGGACCAGAAAAATGCTTAGGCTACGTGACTTCTTTCCTTATCCCGGGTGGGTGACTTCCTACGAGATAAATAAGTGGAAGGGGCACGTTTTTTCTATATCTGACCCCAGCACTAGGTGCGCGGTTAACGAGGCAGCCAAAAGAGTATTCAAGGATAAACCTTATTATCTTGAGTTCGGCGAGCGTGCCACCGAGGAGTGCAAGATCCCCAGGGGATAGGGTTGTAGGCAATCTCCAATCAGGAGGAATCTGTGGGCTAAGTGCACTAAATCTACAGAGTCCTCAGGTAGAGTAGAAAAATATACAACAGAACACAAGACATATCCGATATCTGTCAGATAACACAGCGCTTCAGCCGCAGTATTTGACGGTTAGTTGCAGTGGCTTGTTAGGGGGTCCTTTGGGAGACATTTTTAAGTCGGGGAGTCACGCTAGGGTCAATCGCGATACACCGAGTTCACCAGTTTCAGCCAAATCAAAACAGATCGTTGGCCTTTTCAATGATTGAGTATCATCCGCAAGCCAATCGGCTAGTACTTTTGCCTTGGGTGATAGTTTTACGGGGAGAGATAATGCCAAGCCCACAGGAATGCGGCCATCATATGTGGCAGCTATGCTTGTGGCAATCTCTGCTAACCCACCAGCCACAAGATCAGGCACCGCCGTGAGGTCTTCCAATGCTAGGCCAGCTTCATCTATTTCAGTGGTTCCGATCCCTAGCTCCCCGAGTGGATGCTTAACGTAGTGACTGGTGAAGTAGGAGGCCAGACGAACAACATCTTGAGAACGGCGAGTATTTGCAAATAAACGATCTTCATCCGATATCCAGTACACGTTCTGGTTTGGATGCGAGAGGACTGCAATCAAAAGGCTGACGAAGTGCACTAAACGTATCACCCGTTCGAAGCTTTTAGAATTCCAGCCTCCCTCCGAATTCACGTGATTCTGAAATTTAGCTAGGTGCTCGGGCAAAGAACAAAGGTGCTTGATTTCCTTTCTAATAACAAATGTAGCACAGACGCCGTTAATCGTATCCGCTGCACTTAGGAAGGGCAGCAAGGCTTGCTTACGCCTACTATCAGCAAGGTTCTTGAAACTCATACGCCTGCTGTCTCTGAGAATCTTGCTCCTTATCTGCCGTCGCCTGTGTTCCCATTCACCCCTTGCTTCCGAATCAAACGCTAGAATCGAGATCGTATCATATCGACTTGTTCGATGCTCACCGCCATAGTCCGACATCAAAGCGATTGTGGGGCCGAGCAGGTATGGCAATTGGCACGCCGCAAATATGCGATTTATCGTTGCTACCCATGGATAAAGTGGGTTTGTTATTTGCCTCCCGCTTGAGTCGATAGTAATCATTGGCTGTTTATTTGGGCGCCTAACAAGTGATTATATAGAATTTTCCGCGCGTCCCATCATTTATTGCCATTGGTGGAATCCTCTAGCAAATTCTCCCTCTATTGCGCAACAACTTGGGTCCGGGGGAAGCCCAACGGCTAAATATCGAGGTTTCTGACACTTTGAGCATGGGCCTGGATGAATCTTTTGCGAGGCAAAACTTCGTCGCCCATTAGCATACGAAAAGCCTCGTCTGCGGCTATGGCATCGTCTACCTGTACTTTGAGCAGGACCCTGTTAGCGGGGTTCATGGTTGTCTCCCACAATTGCTCAGCAGTCATCTCGCCTAGCCCTTTATAGCGCTGAATCTCTAACTTGTCTTCTTTTAGTTCTTTAAGCTTTTCTTCCTTTTCATGTTCAGAGTAAAGCCAGAAGTGCTGTTTCCCGGACTTAACGCGGTAAAGGGGCGGTTGGGCGATGTAGAGGTAACCCTGATTAATTAGCTCTGCCATATGGCGGTAAAAGAAGGTGAGGAGCAAAGTACGAATATGAGCGCCATCAACATCGGCATCGGTCATGATGATTACTTTATGGTAGCGAAGTTTCGAACTATCGAATTGGTCGTCAGTACTTGATCTTAACGCTGTGACAATGGCTCTTAGCTCTTCATGTACTATAATCTTTTCTTTGCTGGCTTTCTCCACATTAAGTATTTTACCTCTGAGAGGGAGAATAGCTTGAAAACGGCGGTCGCGTCCTTGTTTGGCTGAGCCGCCGGCTGAAGGTCCTTCAACCAAATAAAGCTCGCATTTTGTCGGCTCTTTCTCTGAACAATCGGCAAGTTTTCCTGGCAGGGTTGATGTTTCGAATCCGGTCTTCTTTAAAACGAGGTCACGAGCTTTACGTGCCGCCTCTCTGGCTTTGGCGGCGGTGAGGCACTTCTCTATGATTGCCTTTGCCTCGTTGGGATGTTGCTCAAGATAGAGGGACAAGCTGCTTGCTATAGCAGATTCAACCTGACTTTTTACCTCGGGATTTCCCAACCTTGCCTTAGTTTGCCCCTCAAACTGGGGCTGGGGCAGTTTTACACTGATGATGACCACTGACCCTTCACGCACATCTTCCCCGGTTAAGTTGGGGTCGGTATCCTTTAAAAATTTACTACTCCGGGCATAATCATTTAAAACCCGGGTCAATGCTGAGCGGAAGCCGGTAAGATGGCTGCCCCCGTCTCTGGTATTGACACAGTTGGCGAAGGAGAGAAGGGATTCTGTAAAGCTATCGTTATATTGTAGAGCCGCTTCAATTATAGTGCTATCTATCATAGTGGAGATATAAATGGGATAGGGATGAATAACAGCTCTATTTTTATTCAGGCGGCGAATAAAACTGGCTATTCCTCCATCGAAGTAGAACGCTTTCTCTTGATTGTTTCTCTCGTCTTTAAGAGCTATTTCCACCCCTTTATTCAGGTAAGCTAGTTCCCTTAATCGCTGGCAGGCGAGGTCGAAATCATAGTCAATGGTCTCGAAGATTTCCTTATCAGCAAGGTAGGTAACTGAAGTGCCTGTGTCCTGGGTATCGCCAGCAATTTCTATGTCACCTTGGGGAATTCCTTGGTGATATTCGTGGCGGTAGATTTTCCCTTGGCGTTTAATCTCAACAGTAAGCCAGGAAGATAAGGCGTTTACTACCGAAGCACCAACACCGTGGAGACCACTGGATACACCATAGACATAATTGCTGAACTTAGCTCCGGCGTGCAGGCGGGTCATGACTGCTTCTAAGGCTGTGACATCTTGTCCCGGGATAGTTTCTGTAGGGATACCTCGTCCATTAT
>JBMCVZ010000043.1:0-5767 GCA_048621695.1 Chloroflexota bacterium | reverse complement strand
TGGGTAGTTAAGCCACATAAGCTTTGCCTTATCGGCCACCTCATCCGGAATAGCTGTAAAATCAGGCAGGAAATCATTTTCTTCCTTTAAGGGCATAAAGTAAGGCTCGCCACCGGCTAATATCGTGCACATAGAAAATGGCGGATAGCCTGGATCAGGTACCAAAGCCAGGTCACCAGGCTCAATAAAACATAAAGCAATATGCCCAATCCCCTCCTTGGAACCAATAAGCGGTAGCACCTCTTTATCTGGTTCCAAGGCAATGTCAAAGCGTCTCTCATACCACTCAGCAATGGCCTGACGAAGTTCGGGCAAACCGGCCGTTTCAGGGTAACGATGGTTTGCAGGATCCTGCGTTGCCTGACACATATATTCGATGATATGAGATGGCGTAGGTAAATCAGGATCGCCAATAGCGAAGCTGATTATATCCTCTCCCCTGGCCCGAAGTTCAGCGATTTTCTGATTTATTTCCACGAAAAGATACGGAGGTAATCTATTTAGCCTTTTGGCTAATTCCGTCAACTCTTTCCTCCAATCCATTCGCCGGTGAAAACTTCCTCCACTGGACCGGCAAGCAACACCTCCCCTACCCTATCCCAGGATACTGTCAAAGGTCCACCTTTGAGTATTATGTCAACTTGAGGCTCTACATAGTCCAATAATTGAGCGGCTACAGCTATGGCACAGGCACCACTGCCACAAGACAGAGTTTCTCCAACACCTCTCTCCCACACCCTGGCTTCTATCTTCTCCCTGCTCAAGACCCTGGCTACCTCAAAATTAGTCCTTTGAGGGAACACGGGGTGCATCTCTATTTTCGGTCCTATCTCAGCTAAATGAAAATCAGTGGTTGGTTGGGACAAAAAGCTCACCGCATGGGGATTCCCCATTGATAGAAGAGCCAAAGCCAATTCTTTTCCGTTTATTGCTAAAGGATAACCCAGTATTGGTATTATGTCAACTTTAACTTTAACGGGAATTTGTTCCGGTTGGAATTGGGGCAGGCCCATATTTACCTCAATACGGTTGGCATTATTTCCCGACATATGAGCTTTAACCTTCCTTACACCTGATAAAGTATCTATAGTCAAAGAGCGATTGCCTTGCTCTGCTTGCGATGAAATTTTGTCACTCAAGCCTTTCTCGATAGCATACTTAGCAAAACATCTCAGCCCATTGCCGGAAACCTCGGCCTCAGAACCGTCGGAATTAAAAATACGGATCTTTAAATCAGTGGTAGTCGAATCCTGCACCAGTATCAGTCCATCAGCTCCTATGCCAAAGTGGCGGTCACACATAACTCGGGCGAGTTTTGACCACTCCCTTTCCGTAGTTCTGGCGTCAACCAAGATGAAGTCATTACCCGTAGCTTGTAACTTGGAGAATTTCATGCTATGAAGCCTTCTACGAGTCCTTTCACTTTGTTGAGAGTGGCAAAGTTGCCTTTGACTTCTGCCTTGGTAATATCGAACCAGTGAATTCTACTATCGCTAGGGCGAAACCAGGCACACTGATGGCGAGCCAATCTATGGGTTTCATATTTTATTTTATCAATAGCCTCGGGCAAAGTCATCTCGCCTTGAAGAAACTGGACTATCTGCTTGTAACCTATTCCCGACATGGAAGGCAAGGAAGGGCTATAACCTTTTTCTAATAACTGTTCCACTTCTTCTACCAGCCCACTTTGTATCATTCTATCAACACGCAAATCAATCCTTCTATATAATTCGCTTCTTTCCTGGGTTAACCCGATGAGCAGGACGGGGAAATCTGGCGCCTCTTTATGCTGTAATTGAGAAGGAAGCTGTCCTGTCGTATGATAGATTTCCAGGGCCCTTATAATGCGACGAGTATTACTAGGATTTATTTTTGCTGCTGCTATGGGGTCAATATCCTGCAATTCCTGATATAGGCTTTGGCTACCTTCTTGCTCTGCCCTAGCTTCTAACTGGCGTCTTCGCTTTCGGTCAGGCGGCACCTGAGGTATTTTCCACCCCTCCACCAACGACCACACATAAAGGCCAGTGCCACCGACTAAGAACGGTAGTTTGCCCTTCTGTTGAACGGATTGCAGTGCCTCAATGGCCAGTTGGTGATACATAGCCAGGCTGAAATCTTGATCGGGCTCTACTACATCGATGAGATGGTGAGGGGCCGATTCTCTGTCAGCCAGGCTTGGCTTATTAGTGCCGATATCCATATACCGATAGACCTGGCGGCTATCTGCGCTTATTATCTCTACGGGAAAATATTGAGCAAGGTGCATAGCAAGCTCATTTTTTCCTACGGCGGTGGGACCAACGATGGCAATCACTGGCTACTGACTACTTTATTCTTCCCTTGATTTCAGCAGTTTGCGCAATAATACTCGCAAATTCTTCGGATTTGAGGCTGGCTCCGCCGACCAGGGCACCATCGATTTCGGGATGGGAAATAAACTCAGCAATGTTAGCACTGGTAACACTGCCGCCATAAAGGATGCGTAAATTCTGAGCTATACTCTTATTCCATGTTTTAGCCAGAACTTCACGAATAAACTGGATAGTAGCTGTTGACTGTTCGCCGCTTGCCGCCTTACCTGTGCCAATAGCCCAAACTGGCTCGTAGGCAATCACCAAATTGTAGACAGGCTCTATACCATTCAAAGCTGCTGTCACCTGTCTATTAACTATCTCCTCTGTCTTGCCAGCTTCCTTCTCTTCAAGCCTCTCGCCAACACATAATATAGGCTGAAGCTTGTTTGCCAAAGCCGCCTTTACCTTCTTATTAACTATTTCATCAGTCTCCCCAAAATACCATCTGCGTTCAGAATGTCCCAGTATTACAAATTCGCACAACTCGCTGAGCATTAGCGGGGATATCTCACCAGTGTAAGCCCCTTCAGTCTCAAAATGCATATTCTGTGCACCCATCTTGAGAGACGAATTCTGGAGCATCATATTTATGGCAACTAAAGATACGAATGGCGGACAAATTACCTTTTCCACTCCTTCTATTCCCTCAATTTTTTCAATCATCTCGAGAACAAGCTGTTCGGCTTCAGTCGTCGTAGTATTCATTTTCCAGTTACCAGCAATGAAAGGAATTCTCATTTCATAACCCCCCGTTATTTTTTATCTAGCAAAACCTTAACACCAGGCAAGGTAATACCCTCCAAAAACCTCAGGCTGGCGCCACCTCCTGTAGAAACATGGGTCATCTTATCACTTAATCCCATCTCTTGAACTATTTCAGCAGAAGAGCCGCCGCCAATAACAGTAGTGGCATCTAAAGTGGATAGAAACTTGGCTATAGACCTGGTTCCTCGAGCAAATTGGGGTATTTCATAAACGCCCATGGGACCATTCCAAATGATGGTGCGGTATTTTTTCAACTCGTTGCAGAAAAGCTCGATAGTTTGAGGGCCAATATCTACGATATGGCTACCAGATGGTATATTAGTTGTCGGCACTACTCTGGTTGGGACTCCAGATTTGATTTCTCCCGCCACAACTGCGTCAATAGGTAGCAAAAACGGCGCCTTCAGCTCCTTAGCTTCCTGTAACAATTCCTTGGCCAGTCCCAACTTATCCTCCTCTGTTAAAGAATGCCCCACCTCATATCCTTGTGTCTTTAAGAAAGTAGCGGCCATACCACCACCAACCAGCAACATGTCAACCTTTCTTAGCATATTTTGCAACAGCTCTATTTTATCGCCCACCTTAGCACCGCCGATAAGGCAAGCCAAGGGCCGCTCTGGATTATCCAGGAGCTTCCCCATAACCTCTAGCTCCTTTTTCATTAAAAATCCAGCCACAGCGGGCAAATATTTAGCTATACCTACAGTAGAGACATGAGCCCGGTGAGCACTGCCGAAGGCATCGTTAACATAAATATCAGCCAGCCCGGCTAACCTTCGGGCAAAGTCGGCATCATTTGCTTCTTCTTCGGGGTGAAAGCGCAGATTTTCCAAGACTAAAATATCGCCTTCGTTGAGTGTCCCTACTTTGCTTTCTACTTCCTGACCTATGCAATCGGATGCCATATTAACAGGCAAGCCCATAAGTTGCGACAACCTCTGTGCTATTGGCGCCATCCGTAATCTTTCAACCACTCTGCCTTTAGGACGTCCTAAGTGAGAGCAGAGGATTATTTTGGCTTTGTGGTCAACGAGATATTTGATAGTAGGTATCGAAGCTCGAATGCGGCTATCATTGCTAATGGTGCCAGTGTCTATATTTAGGGGAACATTAAAATCGACTCTGAGTAGAACCTTCTTGCCTTTGACCTCTACATCTTCAATAGTCCTTTTCGACATTTTACCTCCTAGAAGTCGCGCCTCAATAGAAAACAAGCTATCTCCTTAAGCGGAGCCTGCCTGGATATGTCAAGCCGGGTAGCCTCGAGGTATTCCAAAGCTTTCTGGTAGTGTAACTCAGCTAAATTCTCAGCATAATCCCTGGCGCCTAATCGGTCCAGAATATTCGTGACCTCGGCTATATTTTCGCCCTCGATGGATCTTTGAGAATAGAGTTTCTCCAGCCTCTTTCTTGCCTCACCCTCACTATTTTGCAGTCCATAGACTACGGGTAAAGTTTTTTTCCTCTGAGAGATATCGCTAACAGATTTACCAGTGCTTTTCTCCATTCCCCAAATTCCCAATATATCATCGCAAATCTGATAGGCTATGCCTAATTCCTTGCCGAACAGGCGGAAAAAGTTGACCAACTTACTATCTTCACTGCCCAGATATGCCCCCAACGAAGTCGATAAGGCAAACAGGGCTGCTGTTTTTCTGACTGCCATATCAAGGTAATCCTCGGTGGTGATGTCGAGACGGTTCTCATATTTAACGTCTAAGTACTGTCCCTCACAAAGCTCCAAACAAGCCAAGCTTAACATTTTAGTGGAACTAGCGACCTTTTCATCGGTTACTTCCTTCTCTTTTAATTCAAGTAACGCTAAATAGGCTAGAGTGAACATAGCATCGCCGGCATTTATCGCTTGAGACTGACCCCACAATTTCCATACGGTTGGCCGGTGATGACGTTCATCGCTGGCATCTTCTATATCGTCGTGAATTAAAGAAAAATTGTGGATAAGCTCGATAGCTGCGGCTGCTGGCATTACCTGTGATGTTTCGCCCCCCACCGCTTCACAACTAAGAAGACAAAGGGTAGATCGAATAAATTTGCCCGATTCTCTGCTACAAGAGTTCCCATGCTCATCCTGCCAGCCCATGTGGTATCGCAATATATTACGAAGTACTGAAGGACAGCTATCGATAACCTTCCTTATCTCGAATCGCATCGTGTCGCGATAGGATGTGGAGGACTCAGGCATGCTATATTTTATGCCCATAGGCCCGTCCATATTATCCGCTCAGAAAGTAGATTGTCAACTGAGTGGTCTTTGTGCTGTGCTGCTAAAGGTAGCCATACTATATAAGATAACCATCAACAGGAAGCTTGATAAAACCCTATCAGCGCGCTATAATTGGCACTTTGATAGCAAGATTGCTAATTACAGGAGGCAGGTAGATGAATTGTATTGTGTGCGGGAACCCACTGCTTTACGACAGGGTTGTTTTCCATTGTTCCTGTGGTGCTTTTGTGCACGCCTACTGTTGGGATGAGCATGTATTACAAGCTCATCAACCACCCTTTGAGACAGGCGCTGTTAATTTAGATGATGAATTTTTAGAAAGGGAGAGCAAAGTAAAGGAAGAGGTTTCAATGGCGCAGGTTTCGGGGGAACAAAGCCTTGAGGAGCGAGATCTGGAGGA
>JBMCVZ010000042.1:0-5910 GCA_048621695.1 Chloroflexota bacterium | reverse complement strand
GATAAAGAATGAAGCAAAAGAATCAGAAAGGCACCTCACCGAAGCAAACCTACGCCTGGTGGTGAGTATAGCCAAGAAATACATTGGCCATGGCATGCCTCTACTTGAACTTATCCAGGAGGGGAATATTGGTCTTATTCGAGCTGTAGACAAGTTCCAGTATAGAAAAGGATATAAGTTCAGTACCTACGCCACCTGGTGGATCAGGCAAGGTATCACTCGATCTATAGCTGACCAATCCCGTGCTATTCGAATTCCGGTACACATGGTAGAAACAATTAATAAGCTGTTGCGCACAACTAGGCAATTAATCCAGGAACTTGGACGCGAACCAAGTTACGAGGAAATTGGCGACCGCTTGAATATACCCCCAGATAAAGTAGAAGGAGTCATGGCTTTGTTTTTCCGTGAGCCGATATCGCTGGACATGCCCATTGGTGAAGACGCTGATAGCCGTCTAGGTGACCTTGTTGAAGATCATGCAAGTTTAGCACCAACTGAAGCCACTTCGCAGCAGCTACTCAAAGAACAAATAGACAAAGTCCTTGACGAACTTACCGAGCGTGAGAAAAAGGTGCTACAGCTTAGATTTGGCCTTAAAGACGGGCATGCTCGAACTTTGGAAGAGGTGGGTAGAGAATTCGATGTCACTCGGGAGAGGATACGACAGATTGAAGGCAAAGCTCTACGCAAATTACGCCATCCCACCCGCAGTCGAAAGCTCAAGGGCTATCTAGACTGACTTGCCTTCGCTGACCTGCTGGCCGCACAGCTATGGCAGGCGGGAGCTTTAGCGCAAACAGGTTTCACCGTAAGGGAATGTCAAACATGGTACCCATCTTTTTAGGTAACTTGCCTCGCGTTAGTGATTTAGTCAACTTCTGCATCTCACGAAACTGATTGAGAAGTTGATTAACATCTTTGGAGGTAGTGCCACTCCCGCGAGCAATACGGCTCCGCCGTTTGCCATCAATAAGGGCTGGATTACGTCTTTCCTCGTAAGTCATAGACAGGATAATGGCCTCTATCTTCTTTAATCGTTTCTCACTCTCGTCATCTGGCAAATAAGAAGCGACTTTGGAAAAGCCCGGTACCATTTCCGCCAGCCGCCCTAGAGAACCCATCCTGTGGATTTGACGCATTTGATGGAGGAGGTCCTCTAAGTCAAAATCCCCCGTGCGCATTTTCCTTTCCAAATTTGTGGCCTGCTGCTGGTCAAAGGTGGTCTCAGCTCTCTCGATGAAAGTGAGCATATCTCCCATACCCAGAATACGCGACGCTAAACGGTCGGGGTAAAATACCTCCAAAGCATCCATCTTCTCTCCTGTACCCAGGTATTTTATGGGCACTCCGGTAACAAATCTAATAGAAAGAGCGGCTCCTCCTCGGGCATCTCCATCCATTTTAGTCAGGATGAGTCCCGTGAGTCCGATTCGGCTGTGGAATTCTTGAGCCACTCTTACGGCGTCTTGCCCAATCATTGCATCTACCGTAAGCAACACCTCTGAAGGCCGTACCAGGGATTTAATATCAACCAATTCCTTCATCATGGCTTCATCAATATGCAGGCGCCCCTGAGTATCTACTATAACCCAGGTCGCCCCTCTTTCCTTAGCGTGCTTTAGAGCATGCTGGCAAATTGTTGTTGACGCTACCCTGGCATCCTCACTATATACCGGAATATCGTGTTGCTCACCCAGTAATATGAGTTGTTCAATAGCAGCAGGTCGGCGAGTATCAGCAGCTACTAATAAAGGACGCTGCCCCAGATGTTTGAGCTGAGCGGCTAGCTTCACGGCCGTGCTAGTTTTACCGGAGCCCTGCAATCCTACCAGCAAAGCGACCGCTGGTAAGTTAGTAACAGGAGCTAAACGGCTGGGCTCTCCACCCAAGACAGCAATTAATTCTTCATTGACAATTTTGATAATCTGCTGGGCTGGCGTCAGGCTGCGCAATACTTCGGAGCCAAGAGCACGCTCTCGCACCCTGGATAAGAATTCCTTGGCCACCCTGAAATTTACATCTGCTTCCAGAAGCGCCAGCCGTACCTGGCGTAAAGCATCGTCGATGTCCCCTTCACTAAGCTTGCCTTTCCTGCCGAGCTTATCGAATACACCGGTTAGCTTTTGGGTCAAGACTTCAAACATATTAGTCTCAAAGTATTTTATGCTTAGCTAAATCCCATAGTCAACTCATTTTGCCATGTCCAGAATTTTTCATCTTAAACTAAGAATCCTATTGCACTTAATCCGGAATCAGCATACTATATAGGTTTAATGGAATATCTTTGGGCACCATGGCGAATAGAATACATACAGAGGACCCCAGAAAGCGGCTGTATCTTATGCCAGAAACCACAGGAAAATAACGATGAGGCGAATTTTATCCTTTATCGCGGCCAAGATAATTTCATAATCCTGAACGCCTTCCCCTATAATCCGGGGCATTTAATGGTCGCCCCCTATCGGCATATAGCGAATTTACGGGAATTGAGTGATGAAGAAGCAAAGGAGCACTTTGGCATTATCAAAAAAGGCTTGGAGCTTCTAAAAGAGGTAATGAAGCCAGCCGGCTTCAATATCGGCTTAAATTTGGGTAAAGTTGCTGGAGCCGGAATAGCGGAGCATCTCCATACTCATATAGTCCCCAGGTGGCAGGGCGACACTAACTTCATGCCGATTTTGTCCGATACCAAAGTTGTATCGGAAGCCTTGACTTCCACATATCGAAGGCTGAGAGCGAAGTTGTAAGTGTGAAACAGCCGCCCTCCCAATTTATTCCCCCTTGACAAAGATTTATGAACCATCTAAGATTGGTATCGAAATCCGATATTGTGACCGGATATAATGCTCCAGGACTTTGTACTTGGTTTTATAAGAATCCATATTCTCTACCATGCTAAGGTTGGGCCAATTTATGGAGTCTGGGTCATGGAGGAATTAGAAAGGCATGGCTACAAACTAACTCCGGGAACTTTGTACCCAATTCTTCATGAATTGGAGGAAAAAGGGTTTTTAAGAAGTCATAGCCAAATTGTGCAAGGTAAGAGAAGGAAATACTACGAAATAACTCCCCGAGGAAGCAAAATACTTGAAGAAGTAAAGCCAAAGATAAGAGAGCTGGTAGTGGAAGTATTCGAATGACTGAGCTTATTATCCCCATCCTGATTTTCCTTGGTGGCATAGCGCTATTAATTTAGAGTGTAGAAAAATTCATAGAGGATTTAGTCAAATCTGCTCTAGTGCTTTTGGTGGTTTGACCTTTATTCTTGCCGTCATTTTTGCCGGAATGGACTTTGAGGGCGGGGAGAAGATCAGCAAGGGGAGGAAAATAGACCTACACGCGTTTCCAAAAGAGGTATGTAGTGCATTTCATAGTTCTTCTTGGGATTGTTAGCCTGTTTGGTGATGTAACCTACGAGGGAGCCAGGAGTGTTATTGGGCCTTATCTGGCTACGCTGGGGGCGAGTGCCAGTATTGTTGGATTGATATCTGGCGTCGGCGAATTTGGTGGCTATGCTCTACGTCTTGCCTCTGGCTATCTTGCCGATCGTACTAAGGCATATTGGCTTTTTACCTTTATCGGTTATGGACTGCTCGTTTCCATTCCCTTACTGGCATTTACTGGCTATTGGCAGCTTGCTGCTGTGCTTATCATTTTGGAAAGGATGGGGAAAGCCATAAGAAGTCCAGCACGGGACACCATGCTTTCTTATGCCACGAAGGAAGTGGGAAGGGGCTGGGGATTTGCTGTTCATGAAGCATTAGACCAGATTGGCGCTATCATTGGGCCTATCGTCTTTTCTGTTGTTCTTCTTTCCCACGCTGGCTATCGCGAAGGTTTTACCATGTTGTGGATACCGGCTTTGCTGTCCGTAACCATTCTCGCCATAGCCAGGAAGAAAGTCCCTTCACCACGGAAACTTGAAACTCCAGGGGAAGAGAGCAAACAGCATATCAAAGATAAACTCCCGATGGTTTTCTGGCTTTATACTATTTTCTCTTTATTTTCCGTGGCCGGATTTGCCAATTTCCAGTTAATCTCCTACCATCTCAAAGTTCAAGCTATTGTCCCGGATGCTCACATTCCAATAATTTATGCCGTTGCCATGGGAGTAGATGCCGTGGCAGCTCTCCTTGCGGGAAAAACATACGATAGAATTGGACTTGTATCGCTATTGGCAGTCCCTTTATTAACCTTGCCCATTCCCTTCTTAGCCTTTTCTTATGACTACAAACTGGTGCTAACTGGCATGGTATTATGGGGTGTGGTCATGGGAATCCAGGAAACGATTATGCGTGCTGCCATCGCTGATATTACACCTGTGGAGCGAAGAGGATTTGCCTACGGAATTTTCAATACAGTGTATGGGGCGTCCTGGTTTCTAGGGAGTGCCTTAATAGGGCTACTCTATGAGCATTCTATCAACCACTTAATCATGTTTGTCGTGGCCATGGAGCTAGTCTCAATTCCGCTGTTCTTCTTGGTTAGAAAAACAGCTTAGCCTTGGTCCAAAGCGAAAACCAGAAGGAAATTCCAAGAATCTGACGAAGATCTAAGAGTGGGGATATTGACAGCTCAACTTCAGTTTGCTTGAGGATAGGAGCCAAGTATCTTGACAGAAGCAGCCTCTCTCTGTAACTCCTTTACAGCCTCCTGGTAAACCTTGCCATCTAAGTGACCCTCGAAATCAACATAAAAAACATACTCCCATGGCTCTCTCCTGCTTGGTCTCGACTCCAGTTTGGTTAAATTTATATTCCTGGTAGCGAATATACCCAAAACTCTATATAGAGAGCCAGGCTTATGTTCAGTAGTAAACACTAGAGAGGTCTTATTTCTCTGCGCGGGTTTAGCTTTCTGCTTTGAGATAGCCACGAATTTGGTGTAGTTGTTGACACTCGTCTCAATTTCCGGTGCCAGAATTTCCAGCCCATAGATATCAGCAGCTCTTTTGCTAGCTATGGCAGCACAGTTTCTCAATCCTTTCTCTTCTATCATTTTGGCACTGCCCGCAGTATCATAGTTGGATATAATTTCGACATCCAGTTTGCTCAAAAATTCCGCACATTGAGCCAAAGCTTGAGGATGGGAGTAAATAGTTGTTATATCCTCTAGCTTTTGTCCCGGCAAAGCCATCAGGCAATGGCTTACTTTGAGAATAACTTCAGCAAATATATTAACGGTATATGCCAATAACAAATCGTAGGTCTCGTTGATACTGCCAGCTTGAGAGTTCTCCAAGGGGACTACCCCAAATTCAACTTTATCCTGCGACACAAGTTCAAAAACCCCTTTCAGCCGAACACACGGCAAAAAATCAATATCCGCACTAAAAAGCTTTGTTGCCGCATCTTCGCTAAAGGCGCCTCTTTCTCCCTGGAAAGCAACTTTGACCATAAACCTATTTTGAACTTCCAGTGTAGTTTGCTTAGGTTCTCCAGAAGCGAGGAGAGAATATCATAATGACGGTGAACAATTCTAATCGGCCCAACCACATGCAGATAATCAAGATAAACTTGGCTGAACTGGGGAGCCCGGCATAATTCGAAATGGGACCCACTTCACCCAAACCGGGCCCTACATTCCCTAGAGTGGCAGCCACCGCTGAAATTGCTGTCTCCAAATTCAGCCCCAGGAAACAGAGCATGACCGAAGCTGCAATAGCAACTAGAATATAGAGAAATAGGAAAGAGATTATATCTCGAATTATTCCCTCTGAGAGGGGTTTTTGGTTAAGCTTCATTGGAATCATAGCTTTCGGGGAAATAGCTTTTCTCATCATTACTCCCGTGTGTTTTATCAAGGCTAAAACCCGTATGACTTTTATTGCTCCACCAGTAGAGCCGCCACAGGCTCCGATGAACATCAAAGTCAGAAGCAATATTCTGGCGCCAGAGTGCCAGGAAG
>JBMCVZ010000041.1:0-6048 GCA_048621695.1 Chloroflexota bacterium | reverse complement strand
CCCTCCTTTTACTAGAGTTTATGGTGGGCAGTACTGGATTTGAACCAGTGACCTCTTGCGTGTGAAGCAAGCGCTCTTACCACTGAGCTAACCGCCCATACATTAACACCTATTATCTATTAAGATACATTAACTTTACCATACACGCAAGAGGCATCTCAATTCAATTAACCACAAAAAGTCACAAGACTTTTCTACGAATCCCGATAGATTTGATCTTAAATTTAACCGGGTTTCCAGGAAAATTGTAAAATCTTCGCGGGTGGAATTAACCCGGCACACCTATTTGATAAGTCAACCTCCGGCACCATAATAGCCAGTCACCGGATTAGTAATTATGAATACATCTTCTCTGGTTTTCTCTCGGCGATTTATCGCAAGCGACGGCCACTGCCTATCAATCTACATCACAATGCCTTCAAAGGCTCTTCAGAGCGCTTATAAGCCTTATCATTCAAACCTATCCATGCGTCCTTTACTAGTCCATTCTGAAAACTTCATCCTCTCCATTCGTATGACTCAATAATCGTGGAGGGAATATTTCATTTCCAGCTGGTCCAGGAACAGAGGGTAATTATGAAATGCTTAAATCAGTAGCGTTTAGGTTGCCGTGTAGGCTTTACATTGCCCCGATAATCAGGAGCTGTGATGTTGAATACCAGGCTTATCCTGGGGTCCACCATTCGTGAACTGATTCGTGTTTCAATCTCGTCTAAAGAGAGACAGGTGGTTACCACCATGGGCAACCGGGCGTTATAACGATAGTTTATCAATTGATAGAGCTTCTCCTGAGCCCAGGGCGTGGCCGATTGCTCCCCGAAGTCATCGAGTATCAGCAGTGGAACTTCCTTTATCCTCTCAGAAAATTCGTCATAGGATATTTTGCTATCTGGACTGAATGTAGAGCGTAAATGGTCAAGAAGGTCGGGAACAACCACAAAGAAGACTGGTTTTCCGTGCGCCAGCTGATAATTAGCGATAGCGGCTGCCAGATGGGTCTTGCCACAGCCATTAACGCCTTGAAATATCAACCAACCCTCTGGTGAGCGAGCAAATTCTACTGCTAAGTTGAAAGCCTGGCGCAAATTTTGCCGCTGTTCCAAAGGAAGTTCCAACCTCTTATGGTCAAAATTATCAAAAGTCATATTTCGTAATAGCTCTAATTTCAAGCCACCCTGGGATTCCAGGGGCGGTGCTGGTTCTATCGTCCATATCTGGCAAAATTCATTATTGGCGAGATGACCGCGTAAGCGTTCATCCATTCTTTCCAGAGGTATATCGGTAACGATTACCGTGGCCAGCCTGGCATTGAAGCGATGATGAAGGAGTTGCTCCAGCTTCTCCTTAGCCCAGGTAGTAGCGCTCCCCAGAGTAAGGTCATCCAGTACTAATAGAGGCACATTCTTTACTCGCTCAAACAGTTCGTCATAAGTGGTGTCGCTTGTGGGGCTGAAAGCAGAGCGGAGGTGGTCAAGGAGATCGGCAGCACCGATGTAAAATACAGGCTCTCCTAGACCAAGACGGTGATTGGCGATAGCACAAGCCAGGTGTGTTTTGCCACAACCGCTGGGACCTAAAAATACCAGCCAGCCCTCGGGATTATCAGCAAAGGCTTTGGCAGCCTGGTAAACTTGAGCAAAGTGCTCCTGGGATTCTTCGCTTCGCTCAGAACGACGGGCAGGTTTTCCTTTCGGAGATAAATTGTCAAAGGTAAGCTGCGACAGGGAACCCAGATTGCTGTATTTCTCGAGATATTCTGTCTTTTTCTTTCTCAGCTCCCCTTCACTGCACTTGCAGGGTACCACCCGGCTGAAATCAACTTGTCCCGAATCCAGAGCAGGATGAACAAAGCCAGCCCCTCTGCAAACCGGGCAGATTTCACCCCCGTCTTCTTCCGGGGGAACATCACCTTTGGACGAGGTGTCCGTATCGGCCCTTGATGTATTTGTCCGAGCCATCCTTTTTAACGTCTCTCCTATACTCTCCACTGTCTTTACCTTCGCTAGCCCATCTTTCCAGAATGCGAGCAATATATTTCCAGCTGCGTTTATTAAGCGTAACTGCTTCCTTAAAGGCTTCTTCAATCCACTGAGGTGGATAAATCTTCTCTGCTTCCTTAAGTTCTTCAGCAATCATTGGCGTTATTATGCCGATATTCTGCTCGTAGAGTGCAAAAATGTTAACAGTCGATGGCTGACGGCTGTCACCGGTCAGAGAGTAAACATCCTCGATTACTCCATTTATATTTAAGGTCGAGCGTAATAGAGCGCCATGCTCTACAGCTGATTTCAAAGCCTGGCGGATCGTCTTTTCACCCATCGCAGCCGTCAGTTCATGAGATCGCAATTCCTTATAAGTGACAAAATAGGGGCGCCCTTGTTTTTGCAGCATAAGATAAGCCGCATATAACGCTATCTTAAGTTCAGCCAAATCTTGAATTTTAGGCACCACCTGGGTAAAGAAAGAGCCAGGCAAGGAGACAAAATCTATTTTCGTTTGTGAGTTTGGTACTTGCCGGTCAGGCATCTTTGCACCTTTACGAAGCAGAAATCAGCTCAGCCTCTAAATTATCAAACTTCGCAGTCCTGCTCAGGAAGCGCAGCTTGATTTGTCCCGAAGGACCGTTGCGGTGTTTGGCTATGATAATATCAGCGATGCCGCGGGGATAAGGTTCCTTCTCAATATCATGCACCTTGCTCCAGTCTTCGGCGGAAAAATACATATCATCGCGATAGATGAAAAGAACGACATCAGCATCTTGCTCGATACTGCCGCTTTCGCGCAGGTCAGCAAGCTGAGGTACGTGGGAGGCTCGCCATTCTACAGCTCGACTAAGTTGGGACACCGCTAGTATAGGCACATTTAGCTCCCTGGCCAGAGTTTTTAGGGCACGGGTTATCTTGCTAATTTCCTGCACCCGGGTTTCGTTCTTGCCATCACCCTGTATCAGTTGCAGATAATCGATGATAATCAAGTCAATATTGCGCTCGTAATGGAGGCGCCGCACCTTGCTTCTTATATCCAAAGCGCGAAGTTGAGGCGAATCATCAATATAAATCGGCGCCTCGGACAACACGCCGCTGGCCTCCATAATTCTTACCTCATCCTTCTCATTAAAGCGCCCAAGACGAACCTTTCTGGAATCCACCCCTGATTCGCTGGACAGGAGCCTCTGTACCACCGCTTCTCGGGACATCTCTAAGCTGCATAAAGCAACGCAAGCCTTCTGGTTAATAGCGGCATTCCTGGCAATATTCAAGGCCAGGCTCGTTTTGCCCAGGCTGGGTCTGGCAGCTAAAACAATTAAGTCGGACCTCTGCAATCCTCCTAGAAAATCGTCTAAGGCGGTAAAAGCAGTCAGTATATGAGGTATTTCCCCTTCCCTCTGTATAGCAGGTGGCCCAGCCTCCTCAAAGTATTGGCCTAAAGCATCCCGAAGCGGGATGAAGTCCCGGGGTTCCCGCCTCATTCGCACTTGAAACAGGATGTCTTCAGCTTTATTGAGGCTAGCCTCAACCTCTGGGCTGGCTTCGTAGCCAAGAGCCTCGATTTGGGCAGCGGCAGCGATAAGTCGCCGCATTACTGCTGTATTGGATACTATTTGAGCATAATATTCAGCATGGAGGGATGTGGGCACATTACTTATCAAATGGCTCAAGAAGGCAGCACCACCAATTTGCTCCAGCTTGTCCTGACGCATTAGCTCATGGGCTACTGTAATCTGGTTTATGACTTCGTTGCGCTGATAAAGAGCGAGACAAGCCTGGTAAATCACCCGATTTGTTTCTGAAAAAAAATCCTCGGACTTTAGGGAAACGGCGACTTTCAATATAGCATCAGGGTCAATAAGCAGAGACCCGATTACTGCCTTCTCAGCTTCAATGTCATGCGGCGGTAGTTTTTCCTCCGCCATGTCTAATCTTTCTCCTCCTCTTTCTCTTTACCTTCCCCATTCTTCTCTGCTTTCTTCTCTGCTTTCTCCTCTGTCTTCTTCTCTGCCTTCTTTTCTGTCTTTTTCTCTGCCTTCTTCTCTGCCTTCTTCTCCGCTTTTTTCTCTGTCTTTTTCTCTGCCTTCTTCTCCGCTTTCTTCTCTGTCTTTTTCTCTGCCTTCTTCTCCGCTTTCTTTTCTGTCTTTTTCTCTGCCTCTGCCTCTTTCTCCTCTTCGATAACCACCGTGATTTGTGGATTAATGTCGCTGGCTAACTTAACGGCCACTTCATAACTACCTGTTTTGCGTAAAGGTTTTTCTATGTCTATCTTCTTTTTGTCAACAGGAGAACCAATGGTCCGACTTAATTCTTCAGCTACGTCGGCAGCTGTAATAGAGCCAAACAAGCGTTCTCCGGCACCCATGCGCGCTTCAAAACGAATTTCCCTCCCCTCAATTTGCTGAGCTAGTTCAACTAGTTTGTCTCTATCAATACTTTCCTCAAGCTTCTCTTTCTCTAGCCTGGACTCCACTTGTTTAATGATCGCGGGAGTGGCTAGCAAAGCTAAACCCCGAGGTAAAAGGAAATTCCTCGCATAACCTTTGCTTACCTCCTTTATCTCTCCAGCCTTTCCCTTTCCAGGGAGGTCTTCTAGCAAAACAACCTTCATAAAATCTCTTACCTCGCTCAGAATGATGGGGGTTTCCTTGCTGGGATGGCACTAGTAGCGCCGTCTCCAGCAGCAGTTATCGCTTGCCTGGCCGAATTATGACAAACATCTCCAGCGAATATTCCCGAAATCTTCGTTTCCATAAGTTCATTGGTGATTGCGTAGCCTACTTGATCCGAAGACAACAATCCCCACTGAGCACTATTGGGCTCCGATCCAATAGCAATAAATACACCAGCCAGCTCCAGCGTTGACATTCTAGCATTTTTGGTGCTTTTTAGCATGAGTTGTTTAATCAAATCATCTCCTTCAATTTAGGTTACTACAATATCCCAGATAAACTCTATCTTTGATTCACTCATAGCTTGAAACTTCAACCTGCAGCTGCTCTCTCCCAGAGGTCACACCGTCCCCCCCACCTAGCCAGAACCTTGCTATTTACAGAGATTTGAGCAATCTCACATAAGTTGGGACAAGCTTTACAGATAAAAGAAGAAACAGTGAAGTCTGTGTGGCTAACCTCAAATCCCTTGAAATTCGTCTCATAGCTATCGCCTCCGATTTCTTCGCGCAGCAAAAGAGCAGCTCCAATAGCACCCATCAGTTCATGGTGAGGGGGAACGAGGACCTCGACATCCAGAGCCTCTTCGAGCGCCTTAATTATTCCTTGATTGAAGGCAACGCCGCCCTGAAATGCTACTGGAGGTAAAATTTCCTTACCTAAAGCCACGTTATTAAGATAGTTTCGCACCAAAGCTTGACATAAGCCATAAACGATGTCTTCGGTATTATGCCCTATTTGTTGCTTATGAATCATGTCTGATTCGGCAAAAACGGTACACCGTCCAGCAATGCGTACCGGGGCTTTGCTTCTTAAAGCTCGTCCCCCAAACTCTTCGATGTCTATATTTAACCTGGAGGCCTGGTGCTCAAGAAAACTGCCAGTACCCGCAGCACACACTGTGTTCATGCCGAAATCGATAACCACCCCATCGCGAATTAAAATGATTTTGCTATCCTGTCCTCCGATTTCAACGATAGTTTGTACTTCAGGTACGTAATGCATAGCCGCAACAGCATGGCTGGTAATCTCATTTTTTATTAAATCGGCACCCAGGACAACACCAGCAAGATAACGAGCACTTCCCGTTGTAGCTACCCCACAAATTTCGGCCTGAGGCGGCATTTGCTTTCTTATGTCTTCCAAGCCCTTCTGAATGACACTGATCGGTTTGCCTTGAGTTCGCAAGTAAGTAGAGGCTCTGAGCTGGTCCTGCTCATCAAGTAGAGCCAGTTTGGTAGTAACTGAGCCAACATCGGCACCCAGATAGGTCTTCACTTTCTCCTTCTTTTCCTTCTAAACTTCAATAAATCGACGAAAGCCTCAAGCCTGGTTATCATCCCCGGCCTGGCCATCTGCTCATCGTAAAGGACAGTAAGCACAGGGAT
>JBMCVZ010000040.1:0-6124 GCA_048621695.1 Chloroflexota bacterium | reverse complement strand
ATGGTGACATTTTCCCTGAACAATTACAGGATGACAAAATCGTAGAACATCAACATTGGGTAATACTATAATAATAATGTAGTTATGTCTGGGAACCAGGTAACTGCAAAAATCGGGGGTGAGGGCAATATGTCGGTGAACCCAATTATGAAAATCCAAATGTCAAAGGCCAAATGACAAATAAAATACCCGTTTCATCCTTTGGGTTTTGAGCTTGATTTGATATTTGAGCCTTGTCATTTGTCATTGTTTAACGAGTTCTTCTTTGACTTTCTTCGCGAGGGCCGGAGTTATGCCTTCTGTCTGGCTGAGTTCTTGCGATGAAGCCTCCTTGATAGCTTCGATTGAGCCGAACTTTCTTAGCAAGGCCTTCTTGCGTTTTGGCCCGATGCCGGGGATGTTATCCAGAGCAGAAGTTATGCCTTCTTTGTGACGCAACCTGCGGTGGTAACTTATAGCGAAGCGATGGGCTTCATCCCTGGCTCTTTGCAGTATATGGAGGGCTGGGGAATCCTTAGCTATATGAACTGGCTGAGGGTCGCCGGGTATAAATACCTCCTCTTTTTCTTTAGCCAGGCTGGCAATCGGGATAGAGTCTAGCCCTAATTCTTGCCTCAGTTGCAGAGCGGCGTTAAGTTGTCCCTTGCCGCCATCAATGAGGACGAGGTCGGGAATGATTGCCCAGGTGCCTTCTCCTGTCAGGCCGCGTTTAAACCTGCGCCTCAATGTCTCTTGAAGCATGGCATAATCGTCAGAGCCAGCCACAGTTTTGATGCGGAAGCGGCGATAATACGCTGGCTTAGGCCAGCCTTTTTCCAGAACAACCATACTGGCCACGGCTAAAGCGCCCTGAATGTTGGAGACATCATAGCATTCTATTCTCCGGGGCATTTTGGGCAGGCGAAGTCTGTTTTTCAACTCTCGTAGGCCGGAACTCATAATCTCTACCCTCATCTCTTTAGCCTGGGCTAGTTCTAAACCTCTGGCGGCGTTTTCGGCTGCTGCATCCACAAGTTTCTTTTTAGCTCCTCGCTGGGGCACTTGAAGCTCCACCTTGCTCCCCCGTTGTTGTTTCAGCCATTTAGAAAGCACTGCTGGCTCATCCACCGGGTGCTGAAGCAATATCAGCGGCGGGATATACGAGGCCGAGGTGTAGTATTGTTTTACAAAACTGGTCATTATTTGCCCGGGAGAGTCATCCTGGACGCCTTCCATAATAAAATGGTCCTGGCCAATAAGTTTATTGTTACGAATAGAAAATAGCTGGACGTAAGCATGTTTTTCATTTTGTGCCAGACCAATGATATCCTTTTCCCCCTGTAAGGCTATAGCAATTTTCTGCCCCTCTATGACCTCTACTATGGCCTTAATTTGGTCGCGGAGCAAAGCTGCCCTCTCAAATTGAAACTGCTGCGCTGCAGCTTTCATCTTGGTGTTCAATTCATGGAGAACAAGTTCCTGCTTCCCCTGTAAAAATAAGATGACCTGGTTTATTACGTCGTGGTATTCCTGCTTTTCCACTGCTCCGATGCACGGTCCGAGACAGCGGTGGATATAATAATCGAGACAAGGACGTTTATCTTTACCCTCGATGCGCTTGTGGCAGCTGCGAAACGGGAAAATTTTTTTTACTAACCTCAATGTTTTTCGTACCGAGCCGGCACTGGTAAAAGGTCCAAAGTATCTGGCTCCATCTTTCTCGACCCGGCGGGTGATGTTAACACCAGGCCAATCTTCGTTGATATCTATCTTGAGGTAAGGAAAGGTCTTGTTATCTTTAAGGCGCACATTATACCGCGGGGTATATTTCTTTATCATATTGCATTCCAGGATAAGCGCCTCTTGCTCCGAATTGGTAACTACGAACTCGAAATCCTGTATTTTTGCCACTAATCCTTGGACCTTGTTTGACAGGCTGGAGGAGGCACCAAAATAGCTCTTCACCCGATTATTCAAGTTAGCAGCCTTGCCAACGTAGATAACCTTACCCTCTTTATCCTTGAACAGATAAACTCCGGGTTTTGCTGGCAAAGCTTTCAATTGCTCTGGTCTCACGGCAAATTTATTGTAGCAAGTGGCTTGTATAGAGGCAAAATCATTAGCATTATGTTACAATGGTATAGTTAACCATGTAATATCGTATTACAGTTCCTCTCCCTTGATGGGAGTCCCTTTCCACTTGATGGAGAGGTTTAGGGCGAGACAAAGTGTTGGTGATATCCTCCTCGCTCTAACTCCCTCCCGCCAGGGGAGGTAGTGGTACGGGGAGTTTTGCAGTTGTCTGGAACTATAATGAAGCTGGATATAGATACATTCCTTCAACATTTGGCCAAGGACAAGGGCTATTCTCAAAATACTGTGGCTGCTTACCGCAATGATTTGAATCAAATGGCAGCTTATATTACATTGGAGCAGGAAAAGGGCATAATCAAGTCCTATGATGAACTCTTGAAGAGCTATTTGCTCAAACTCAGAGAGAAGAGATATTCTGCGGCTACAACTGCTCGCAAGGTCGCATCAGCCAAATCATTTTTCAAATTTATGGTTGATTCGGGGAGGATGAAGGAGAATCCGACACAAAATTTACCCTCTCCTCAAGTTAGCAGGCATGCACTCAGCTTCCTATCTTCTTCTGAGTACCAGAAGTTGCTTGCCGAGGCCACCATGCTATCCTCTCCGGAAGCTAAAAGAGATGCCGTGATGCTAGAATTACTTTATGCCACTGGTTTACGCATAAGTGAATTAGTATCATTGAGTGTTAAAGATATTGATTTGAAGCAAAATTGTGTGCATGTTAATTCCAGGAGGGAAGTCCCCTTTGACCATCACTTAAGCCTGATTTTAGGGCGTTTCCTCAGAAGTGATAGATTGGATTTACTATATGACGAGACAGAGGAAGCCCTATTTCTTAATCGACGGGGCAAGAGGTTGACCCGGCAGGGGTTCTGGCAGATTATCAAAAGTTATGCCTCCAGGGCAGGTCTGGGTGTCAAGGTCACACCACAAGCCCTGCGGCATAGTTTCGCTAGACATAAATTGCAGAGTGGCACCGAACTGAGTCAACTCCAGCAACTTTTAGGTCATGCCTATATTTCCAGTACAAGAGTTTATAAGAAACCTGCTCCAAGGAGAGGATAATGCCGAAAAAATCACGGCGTACTAAAGCTAAGCAACGGACTAGAGCGGCAAGGGTAGTACAGGAGGAGCGCTTAAAACAACCAGGGACACTACCCGCTGAGTCACAATCCCCAGCCCGAGCGTCCGCAAAAGCTCCGGATACTACCAGCCGCTATCAATATGTTGTGCCCGAAGTAAAACGCATCGGCATTATTGCTGGAGCTATAATCATAGTCCTCATAATATTGTCTTTTGTTCTTGGTTGACATCTTCAGCCGGTGAACTGCGGTGGATTTAGAGCAGGCGAGGCAAAGTTTACTTAGATATCTTGATCACGAAATCGCTGACAACCGTGTAGTTGAAGCTATGAAGCGTGTTCCCCGTGAAGCCTTTGTACCACCAGAGCAATATCACGCCGCTTATGACGATAGACCCTTGAGCATTGGCTTTGGGCAAACTATCTCCCAACCCTTCATTGTGGCTCTCATGGTCCAGGCTTTGGAGCTGAGGGGGGATGAGAAGGTGCTGGAGCTGGGCACTGGAAGTGGCTATGAAGCGGCGATATTGGCCGAGTTAGCCCAAAGAGTGGTTACCGTGGAGTGTATACCCGAATTAGCGGAAGCGGCCAGGCAAGTTCTGGATAAGCTTGGTTATTCCAACATCGAAGTTCACGTAGCTGGCAGGACTTTGGGTTGGTCGGAGGGAGCCCCTTACGATGCTATTATAGTTTCTGCTGGTGCTCCCACTGTGCCTCAAGCTCTTGTGGATCAACTAACCTTGAATGGGCGATTGGTAATCCCTGTCGGCTCTCGATGGCAGCAAGAATTACTCAGAGTCACCAAACTGAGGAAAGGAAACCAGATAGAAAACTTGGGTGGCTGCTATTTCGTGCCGCTTATTGGTGAAGGTGCCTGGGAGGATTGAGTTAAAAGGGGTTGCAACTATGGAAATACTGGAAATAGTAAGAACGAGGCGAAGTATTCGCCATTATGAATCTAAGCCTGTAGAAGAAGATAAGATTAAGACGGTACTGGAAGCAGCTCGCTGGGCACCATCTTGGAGTAATACTCAATGCTGGAGATTCATTGTAGTTAGAGACCAGGCGACGAAATCCCGCTTAGCTGAAACCCTTACACCGTGGAATCCAGCCCGTTCTGCTTCTAGCGTCACACAGGCGCCGGTAGTTATTGTAGCTTGTGCTGAACTAGGAAAGTCTGGCTTTAAGGATGGCGTACTCAGTACAGACAGAGATGATTGGTATGTTTTTGACGTAGCTTTGGCCGTCCAGAACCTGGTATTAGTTGCTCATTCATTAGGTTTGGGAACCCTACATATTGGTGCTTTTGATGCTGGAAAGGCAGCTCGAATCTTGAAGGTACCACCTGGAGTGGTCGTGATAGAAATGATTCCACTGGGTTACGCTGAAAGGGTAGGAAAAACACCGCCCAGGAAAGAACTCTCTGAAATAGTATTCCATGAGTCTTACGGGCAAAAGTAGAATGCCCCCAAGGGGATTCGAACCCCTGATCTTCAGCTTGAAAGGCTGATGTCCTAGGCCTCTAGACGATGGGGGCAGTGCTAAGCATTTTACGGGTAAAGATCTAAATGTGCAAGCCAAGATGACTGAAATAATGAGCCCATCTTTTGTTACTGTAGTGAGGGTAGCGCAAAAGTTGTTTCCACTCGTTCTTGTGCGGGGCATATTAGCAATCATTGTGAATTTGCCATAATTTTACAAATTTTTTCCATACAATCTAAAAATATAGTCGACCCACACAGGCTTGCCAATAATTTGGATATGAGTTATTATTTGGCGGTTTTATGCCCACACGACTGACAGCGTCGAATTGTTTGAAAACAATTACCTAGAAGCGACGACAAGATTGACCGTATATGACTATCGGACTGCTAACGAGAAAGATCTAAGGGGAATATAGCATGGCTAGAATTGGAGTTTTTCTCTGTCACTGCGGCAGTAACATAGCTGGAGCTGTGAATATCCCGGAAGTAGCTGAGGCGGCGAGAAAGCTGCCTCACGTAGTTCATGTTGAAGATAATAAATTTACCTGCAGTGACCCTGGTCAGGCATCTATCCAGAAGGCAATAACTGAGCATAAGCTTAACCGGGTGGTAATCGGCGCCTGTTCGCCGCGTATGCATGAGACAACCTTCCGCAGAACAGTGGCTGGTGCTGGTTTGAACCCCTATCTCTTGGTGATTGCAAATATACGGGAGCATTGTAGCTGGGTTCACCCTGACCAGGTCGAGGAAGCTACGGCTAAGGCAATAGACTTGGTACGCAAAGCGGTAGCCAGGGTTGCCTGGCAGGAGCCCCTCACCCCCAAGCAAGTTGGCATAACCAAGCGTGCTTTGGTCATTGGGGGCGGTATTGCTGGCATCCAGGCTTCCTTAGATGTCGCAGATGCTGGCTACGAGGTCGTCTTGGTCGAGCGAGAGCCCTCCGTCGGGGGACACATGGCCCAATTGGACAAGACTTTCCCTACTCTGGACTGTTCTGCCTGCATCCTGACGCCCAAGATGACTATGGTGGGGCAGAATGCCAATATCAAGCTAATGAGCTACAGTGACGTAGAGGATGTCTCTGGGTATATAGGAAACTTTCGGGTCAAGATTAGAAACAAGAGCCGCTACATCGATGTTAGCAAGTGCACAGGCTGCGGTGAGTGTTCTAAGGTTTGTCCCGTCGAACTAAATAGTGAATTCGATGAGAACCTGGGTAAGCGAAAGGCCATCTATATTCCTTTTCCCCAGGCAATTCCCAATAAATATACCATAGATAAGCGTGGTTACCCACCATGCCGGGTTGCCTGTCCCGCCGGGGTCAATGCCCAGGGTTATATTGCTCTAATCTCCGACGGCAAGTTCAAGGAGGCTCTGGAGGTGCTCCGCAGGACTATGCCCTTTGCCGGAGTTTGTGGACGGGTATGCACGCACCCCTGCGAGCAGGAGTGTGAGCGTGGCAAGGTTGACCAACCCATAGCTATCA
>JBMCVZ010000039.1:0-6130 GCA_048621695.1 Chloroflexota bacterium | reverse complement strand
CTGGGTCTTTCTCTACATATTTGCGGTAGTCGTCCAAAGTAGTGGCACCAATACACTGAATCTCGCCACGCGACAACGAAGGCTTCAAGAGGTTAGAGGCATCAACCGCACCTTCGGCTGCTCCGGCACCTACAATAGTCTGCATTTCATCAATAAATAAGATGCAATTACCGGCAGTCTTCTCTTCCTCGATAACCTTCTTCAATCGTTCTTCAAATTCACCGCGGTATTTTGTTCCCGCTACTAGAGCACCTATATCTAATGCCACTATTCTCTTGCCCTGTAATACCTCAGGAACCTCCCCAGCTATTATGCGCTGGGCTAACCCTTCAACAATAGCTGTTTTGCCTACACCCGCTTCTCCTATAAGCGCAGGGTTATTTTTAGTGCGACGACTTAATATTTGAACTATCCGTTCAATCTCCTTGTAACGACCAATAATAGGGTCAAGTTTATCCGCCCGGGCCAGGGCAGTTAAATCGGTCCCAAGTTGATCCAAGGTTGGTGTGCGTGAGGCAACGCGACCTGTGGTACGAGCTCTTACACCTTCCTGTCTCACAACTCGACTGACCTCATCACGTGTTCGCTCCAATGTAATACCAAAACTCTCTAAAACACTAAAAGCTACCCCTTCGCTTTCACGCATTAATCCAAGCAAAAGATGTTCAACACCTATATAGCTGGAATTAAGGCGACGCGCCTCATCCACAGCAAACTCAATGGCCCTTTTCGCCCGAGGAGCAAGGTCAACATCTCCACTGGTAGCTCTGCGCTCTCCTTTCCCAATTACAAACTCTACAGCCGCCTGCATCTTACTCATCGATATACCCAAATTATTCAAAACCTTGGCTGCAATCCCTGACTCTTCCCCTGCTATCCCCAATAATATGTGTTCAGTATCAATGTAACTGTGACCTAATCTCTGCGCCTCTCCTTGCGCCCGAGTCAGCACCCTGCGAGCTCCTTCAGAAAACCTTTCAAATCCCGTGCTCATTTCAACCCTCTTGCAGTTTTAACTGAAGTATAGAATATACGCTACTTTCCGTCAACAAGCCCGTCTGACTTGAACTACGTGGTATAATGGTAATATAATAACACAAAATTATTATTGAAGGTTAATAGAAATGCGGGTCACTGGGGGTGAAGTAAAGGGAATTCGGTTAAAAACTCTACCAAGGCACTCCATTAGACCCACGACCGGTGTAGTAAGACAAGCTATATTTTCACTTTTGGACAACAGATTTACCAATTATCGCCAGGTCCTCGATTTATACGCTGGCAGCGGCGCCCTGGGTATTGAAGCTCTCAGCCGTAGTGCGGAATGGGTTGATTTTGTTGACCACAGAAAAAGTTGCTGTGAACTTATCAGAACCAACTTGGAAAAAATAGGTAAACTGCAGCATGCTCACATTTACTGCTGCAGCGTGAATAAAGCGCTTACCTTCCTGAACAGTATTTATGACATTATCTTTATAGACCCACCTTACTCTAACGTTTCTACAAATAATTTACTCATAAGTCTAGCTGATTCAAATATGCTCAGGGAAAACTCCACAATCGTGCTTTGCCACGCAAACCGCTTCCCCTTAACTTCGGACTATGATGGACTTCATCTTGTTGAGCGGCGCCGTTACGGTGATACTTTCATTTTCTTATACCAAAAGGAGGTTTAACCATGGTCGTAGCAGTTTATCCAGGCACCTTTGACCCCCTTACCTGCGGGCACATAGACATTATCGAACGAGCAGTAGCTGTGGTCGATAAGTTAATAGTTGGCGTCTATGAAAATCCTGCTAAACGGCCGATTTTTTCTCTGGAGCAAAGGGTGAGACTGGTGGAAGAGGCGGTGAGTGGCATGCCCAACGTCGATGTTAAATCCTTTACGGGGCTGACCGTGGATTTCACGCACCAAGTAGGAGGAAAGATTATGATCCGCGGTTTGAGAGCAAACTCTGACTTCGAGCGAGAATTTGAAATGGCGCTGATGAACAGAAAGCTGGCGCCAGACATTGAGCTACTCTGCTTGATGACTAGCTCTCAATATCAGTTTCTCAGCTCAACCTTGATTAAGGAAGTAGCCGAGTTAGGAGGCTGTCTTGAAGGCATGGTTCCCGAGCACGTAGCTGCAGCTCTAAAAGAGAGGTTTTCCATGCCTACCAAGCTTGCAACTGGTAAAGGCAAAATGTAAAATTAAAAGCCAAAATTTAAGGAGGTAATAGAGAGATGGCATACAAAATTACTGAGGAGTGCATTAGCTGTGGTGCCTGTGAACCGGAATGTAAAAATGAGGCCATAAGTGAGGGGGAGGAAATATATGTTATTGACCCCGACAAATGCACTGAGTGTGTCGGCTGGTTCGATACACAGAAGTGTGCTGAGATTTGCCCTGTGGAATGTTGCGTTCCTGACCCTGACCACAAAGAAACGAGAGAGCAACTGCTGGAGAAATGGCACAAACTACACCCTGGTGAAACACCGGCCGCCACTTAAGATAAAGCTCATCAAAAATTTCAGGCAGAAATTACTCGCTCAGTAGCGTGTTCGCCCTGAGCATGTTGAAGGGCGAGTTAATTTTCTATTGAGTGCCGCTTGTGTTTCGAAAAGCTTACCAAGAGCGGTTAGCAAATATCTCTCAGTGAAACACTATTTGCCGTATGTACCTAGGCAGATTTTTCGTGTGACTTAAAAGCGACATCTCACTGTATGACCTTATGGCGACGTAACAATCACCACATCGGTTGGTCCGGGAGAATTTTTCTAACATCTCTTCACGAGTAGCATATTTGGTGCGGTGCAATGAACAGGGAACTAGGCTCCCGTCAGGCATTACGACAAGAAACCTTATGCCTGCTCTACAATTCGGCATGTATTTTTGTTCAAAGAATTTTAAAGTATCTCGGAGCGTGAGTTCCGGATTTACTAGATGAGCGCCTTGCTTCTTTAATATTATTAGTTCTTTAATAGCGTGACGTAAAATTCCCAAATCCTCTCCGTTGTTAAGACAATAGTCCTTATTACCGGTCCGACGTGCAGTATATGCACTATACGACATGTCTACGCCCCACTCAGTAGCCTTCTTTGCCAAAGGCAATATCTCCCTCACATTAGCTTGAGTTATGGCTGTGTTCAAAATAATATCCCGGTAGCCAAACCTCGCCAGATGTGAAAGTGTCCGCTCCAAACGTTTATAGAGTCCAGGCCTCTGGCGAAATTTGTCATGCCGCTCATCGGGGAAGTCAAGCGATACGGAAAATTGGTCCACCCCTGCTTCACGTAATTGCAGGTAATTGCTCTCGTTCAGTAGTACTCCATTGGTAACAAGTATCGCATATTTCACCCCAGCTTGTTTGATAGCCTTTACTATGGCTGCTATATCCTTACGTAGAAGTGGTTCACCACCGGAAATCTGTGCCGCAAGTGGCTTCAGGCGCTCAGTTAATTCCCCATACTCCTCTGGGATAATCTGCTTTTCATGCTTTATGACACCACCAAGGTCGCAGTGAAGGCAATTGCAGTTACAGGAAAGCGTTACTTCGTAAGAAACTACTATGGGGCGATTAGTTACGTAGTTACGTATGCCCCCCGTTAAAAGCTCAATTCCCTGTAATAGCGAAACATTTGCCATTATCTAGTAATAACCCCGGTTTACTACTTGAAGCCGAGCACGGTACAGTGATTCAGTTTTGATGAATATATTAACATTACCCTGTTCAGCATCTTAGCTAAAATGGAATCAGGATTGAATAAACCATTTAATCGCTCATATGCATTCACGTATTTCAGCATCATTGTAAGTAATATAGACAAGCTTACGAATCCTCTATAAGAGACAGAGGACATTTTCTTGAACCCGGCATTATGAAGAATATCCGTAAGGGTTTTTGTAGTGAACTGGTTGATGTGAAGCCTTTTTATATCCCACCACTTTTTCCTTAAGATTTTCGCTGGTATACTTTCAATATTTGGAGTTGATGCTACCACTAATCCTCCGGGCTTAAGTATTCTATAAACTTCTTTGAGAACCATTAGTGGGTACGGTACATGCTCCAAGACTTGCCATAGGGTAACTACATCAAAACTACTCTCAGAAAACCGCATTTCCTCAAAGGGCTTTGCTTCTACATCCAAGCCAAATTCCTTTATCGCATATGCTGCCGCATCTTGTGATATCTCAATCCCTTTAGTAGTATACCCGGCCTTAGAGGCGCTAAAAAGGAAGAAACCTTGGGCGCAACCTATATCTAGAAGACTCGTGCCGCTCGCATATTTTTGAATCAGACGCACTTGGGACTTAGCAGTCCTTAAATAGCATTCCCGTATAGTAGGAGCATGAGTATTCTTCGCTTTGTAGTAATATTCATTGGTCCTGCTTACTTTCTCCATTGGATTCATATATATAAGGTGGCAATTCTTACACCTGACATGCCTTCCCCATTCCTTTCCAGGTACCAGATATCCTTCCATATCTTCTTGAGAATCATGTGCTTCCATACTATAATCAAAAAGTACATTAAAATCGTCTGGCTTCATATTAGACTCAAAGAGCATTTCAAAATCATTTTCACCACAATTGGGACAGTTGCGATATTCAAAAAGTGAATCCATATTATACAACTCTTATAAGTGTTCAGCTTTCCTACAAGCAGCAGCCACAGCCTCAAGAATAAGAGAACGGAATCTCCCCTTTTCCAATTGAAGAAGAGCCTGGGTGGTAGTTCCCCCTGGCGAAGTAACCATGTTCCTCAAATCAGCAGGATGTTTGCCCGTCCTCTCAACAGTGAGAGTAGAGCCAAGTACAGTTTGTATCACCAATTCTTGGGCCATATCTCGAGGCAAGCCAATATGTACGCCAGCATCGATGAGTGCCTCAATAAAAAGAAAAACATAAGCTGGACCACTGCCGCTTAAAGCAGTGGCCATGCCCAAATATTTCTCATCAGTGACATAGACTTCTTTACCCAAAGCACTCACCACAGTCTGAGCTAAATCTTTTTGCCTCTGCGTGGTCTCGCGACTAGCTGTCCAGATAGTCATTCCCTCCCCAATTTGCGCTGGCATATTAGGCATAGCCCGAATTACAGAGGAATGATTTAAACCCTGGCATAAACTGGACAGAGTAGTGCCAGCTACTATAGACAGCACCAGTTGTTCGGGCGATGGAGTCTTTATCTCTTCCATTACCTGAGGTAGATTCTGAGGCTTCACTGCTAGAACAACCAAGTCGGCATTTGCCACCGCTTTTCTACTATCAACTAAAGTACTAACTCCAAATTCCCTGCTCAATAGTTCACGCCGCACAGAACTTTTATCGCTAACCACCATATCTTGTGGCTCAACCACTTTTTTGTTTAGAAGACATCTAACCATCGCTTCCCCCATAGCCCCACCACCAATAAACGTTATCCTCATTTTGTCTTTTCCTTGCTTCTTCGTGCTCTCATCATTATGCTACCACAATATTCACTACTCGCTTGGGGACATAAATGATTGTTGTAAGTTTCTTACCGTTAATATAAGCCTTAACTCGCTCCCGACTGAGTGCCAGTTCTTTGGCCTCGACTTCGTCTATGGAAGCGGGCACAAGTACCTTATCACGGAGTTTGCCGTTTACCTGAATGACTAAGGTAATTTCTTCCTCCTTGGCTAGCTCTTCACCATACTCAGGCCATGGTTGGTTATGAATACTGTAGGGATATCCGGTCCTTTCCCATAACTCCTCGGCAAGATGAGGAGCAGTGGGAGCAAGAAGAAGTAGAAAACAGCTAATAGCTTCTCGCCATAAGGAATCAGAAACTACCCTGCTGTCTTTAACCTTAGATGCGTAATTGCTGAATTCCATAAGGCTGGCCAGCATAGTATTGAAGCGGAACCTTTCCAAATCAGCAGTTACTTTTTTGATTGTCTTATGAGTCAAATGAAGGAATTCTTTCTCAGCCTCAGGATCCAAAACATCGCTAGCATAGTCTGTTGTTACCAGGCTCCATACTCGATTTAGCCAGCGGCTGATGCCTATGATACCCCTGTCATTCCATTCCCCCCCCAGCTCCCAGGGACCAATAAACATGAGATATGCACGAACGGCGTCAGCTCCTAACTCAGCCACATATTCGTCAGGTGCAATTACATTGCC
>JBMCVZ010000038.1:0-6163 GCA_048621695.1 Chloroflexota bacterium | reverse complement strand
GGCGCTATCACTGGCTGGGAGAGAAAGTCAGCGACTTTGTCTGCGAGCCCGAGGCAGCTATCTGTTCCCAGGCCAGGGGCGAGGCATTGAATCTGGTAGCCCTGGAGAGCGCAAAGGTGAGGGATGTCATTGCCCAGGTTGCTGCCGAAGAGAAGCCAGATAAAATCGTCGGCCAACTGAACAGGCTAAAGACCTTAGATTTGCCCCGGCGAGCTTATATCAGTGTGGAAGACATTCACCCTGACAGGCTGAGCAAGATTCTCCTCAATGCCTATGAACATAAGCCGCAGAGCTTCGAATCGCTGCTAGCTCTGGAGGGCGTAGGGCCTAAAACGCTTCGTGCTCTGAGCCTTATTTCAGAGCTGGTTTACGAGACACAGGTCAGCCTGCGAGACCCGGCGAGCTACAGCTTTGCCCACGGCGGCAAAGATGGCTATCCTTATCCTGTGGACAGGAAGACCTACGATAGCAGCATCCAGTTTCTGATACAGGCAGTGGAAAAAGCTAAAATTGGGGACAGAGAGAAGATCGAAGCCTTCAGGCGACTGAGGGCCTGGCAGTGACGGGAGGTTGCTTCGTCTGCCACCTTCACCTTGATCCTCTCCCATCGAGGGAGGGGAAATTGGACTAGCAATGACGGAATGAAATCATATCCCTGACAAGAGACTATAATCTATAATACTATAATCTATAATAAGGTATGGCAATGAGTGATTTCGACATCGCATCTTATGTTTCCCGCATTGAGGCAAACCGCTCGGTCAAGGATGCTTTAATGCAAAGCCTAAAAACACGTCGATCTCCCTACCGCATCTCCGTAACTGACTTGCTTAACCTCAAACAGGCTTACTTCAGGAGAAAGTATCCCGAAATCGTTCCGCCTCTGGAGAAACAGCAACTTATGTGGGCCGGCATCGGCTTTCACAAGACCTTCGGCTCAGCCGTGTCCAGCGAAGAATACCTGGAACAATTTGTAGAGACCGAGGGTATTGTGGGCAAGATTGATATCTACGAAAAGATTCCCGTAGAGGTCAAGACCACCTCCGCACCTGTAGACACCAAGGATTTACTGAAAGACAGGCCGACCTATATCGAGCAATTGGGCATGTACTGTGCTATGGTCAATGCCCGCGAGGGAGAAATAATCATTTATCAGCGCCAGAGAGAGGAATCGCCCTCAACTTCCCCTCTGACTGTCTATCATGTTACTTTTCCCGACCTGGAGGCAGTTCGAGAGGAAATGCGGCGGAGACGGGACTTCCTGGTGCAAGCGCTCATTGCCAACGACCCCAGCAATCTCCCCGTTTGCCCCTGGTTCAACAAGCACTGCGATTACTCCCAGGTATGCGACTGCGCAACCACATCGATACCAGCATCGCACGAGATAGCCGAATTAGCGGGGGAAATCTATGTCGATAGCATGACCTGTGAGCAACTGCTCAGCAACATGGCTGGGACTCAACCATCCCAGGTGTTTGGCATCAACGATATCGTTTTCCCCCGCAAAGCATATTTTGAGCGCCTTAAGTTGAGTGAAGGAGTTCGGGAAGAGAAGGGAGAGTATCTTCGTTCCATGGATGAACTTGGCTTTCTCGATACTCTCCGCGATTCATTACGCTACGGTGCCCCAGGCGAAGCACAAAGGATTCCCGTAAAGCACGCGCCACTATCCGACCTGGTCCAAACCTGGCAGAACTTGCCCACTATTCTGCGTGGCCCAAAATTTTCTTCACTGGTGGAAAGAGAGCGCTTACCCAGAACATTTTCTCATTACTTCCTCCGCCTGGCATTTGACTGTGCCTTGACAGAAAACGCAAAAGGCAGGCTGCTGCTCTACTATGTTAGAGTTCCAAAAGAGGATGCCAAGCTGATGGTCTATGATGTAAATTTCAAGAATTTGCATGCTGTTAAGGCTGAAGCATTACGCCGGCTTGAGCTTCTGGAAAAGGCGACATCACCGCTTCAGCTTCCCAAATGCCCCTCATGGATGTGTTCTTACTGTGACTACAGGCTCGAATGTGGCGAAGGATAAAACCGGAGTTAACTTAGAAAGAGTTTTTTTGCGAATGGCTCAGAGTGGAGAGTTACACAGAATTAATAGAATTGATAAGAGGTAAAGAGGTTCGATATACTTGAGTAACCAAAAATTGTTGGTGTTCAATTTAGTTTATAGGAGTAGTGGAAATGCTAACAGGAATACATTTTCTACTGAGTTACAAATGCGACCTAGAATGCGACCATTGTTTTGTGTATAGCAGCCCACAGGCAGAAGGAACCTTCACGCTGGATCAACTGAAGAAAGTATTCGATGAATTAGCCAAAATTGAAACGGTTCAGCAGGTATATTTTGAAGGTGGTGAACCGTTTCTATTCTATCCTCTGATGTATGAGGGCATCAGGATCGCTCATGATATGGGATTAAATACGGGAATAGTAACTAACGCATACTGGGCAACGTCGGTAGAAGACGCAGAACTGTGGTTGAAGCCGCTCCGCGAACTGGGATTATCCGACATCAGCATAAGCGATGATGAATTCCATTATGAAGCCAAGGAGGCAAGCCCTGCCAAGCACGCCCTCAACGCTGCCAGAAGGTTAGGCATATCCTCCGGGTCGATTTCTATCGACAAGCCCACAGTCGAAGAAGGTATTGACAAGGAGCAGGACAAAGGAAAACCGGTCATCGGTGGTGGCGCCGTGTTTAGAGGGAGAGCAGTTGAGAAGTTGGTAGAAGGCTTGCCCCGAAGACCGTGGGAAGAATTCAGCGAGTGTCCGTATGAGGACCTCAAAAACCCGGAGAGGGTACATATCGATGCATATGGCAATATCCATCTATGTCAGGGGTTAAGTATGGGCAATATGTGGGATGCTCCACTATCAAGGATAGTCAAGCAGTATGATGCTGATTCGCATCCAATCTGCAAGCCTTTAGTTAACGGAGGACCTGCCCGTTTGGTCAAAGAATATAACGTTCAGCACGAAGATGAATATGTTGACGCCTGTCATATGTGCTATCTTATTCGCCTGGCATTATTGTATAGATTCCCACAATACCTGGCACCAAGGTTAGTTTATGGATTACAATAGGAACCAGCAGCTTCATATAACACGGCGTGAAGAATTCCTGCCTCGTGGCACTATTATCAGTTAATCATCTGGGATGAACAGATGCTTTCACAGAGACAAAGAGTAAAACTATTGCAGGACTTGAGCACTATGTGGGCGAAAAGAATACGGAGCGGACATTTAGTTATCTTATGAAGAATAAAAGGTTGGGGAGGTGAGCAATGAACTGGTTGGACATAGTCATAATAGTTGTTGTGGCTTTACTGGGTATTGTAGGCTTACGGCAAGGACTGATCAGAACAGTATTCGGCATTGCCGGGTTAATAGGTGGTATATTTCTAGCCGGACGTTACTACGACGAGCTTGCAGCATTACTTTTTCCTTCCGACGCTATCTGGGCCAATATAGCCGCCTACGCCATCATCGCAGTAGCTACTATGGTTGTAGCTGGTGTGATTGGCTGGCTTCTAGCCAAGATAGTTAACTTTGTCGCACTTGGTTGGCTGGATAAGCTTGTGGGCGGTGTCCTTGGAGTCGTCATAGGGGCATTGCTATGTACTGCTATCCTGGCTATCGTTGTTAAGTATTACCCTGGCATGGAGGTAACTATAAATCAATCGATAATAGCCAGATTCCTGGTGGGGGGACTTCCCCTATTATATTAGTCCTTCTGCCTGCGGAATTTGAATTTATCTGAGTCTTCTTTCACCCTTCGGGGAGGTTTATTCAGAGCTAGCGTACAATTTACTGCCCTATAACTTCATCTAATACCTTTTTGAGTTCCTTCTTAGGCTTGTAGCCGATAATTTGCTGAACGGGTTGACCGTCTTTGAATATTAACATAGTGGGAATGGCGGCTATTCCGTACCTGGCAGCCAGAGGACCATTCTCATCCACATTCACTTTAGTGAAGTCTATCTTACCGGTATATTCTTTCTCCAATTCCTCCAGAATAGGAGCGGCAGCTAGGCAAGGACCGCACCATTGTGCCCAGAAATCTACCAGAACCGGCGACTTCGATTGCAAAACGACATTCTGAAAGTTATCTTCACCTGCTATTGATTGTGGCATAGAACTGACCTCCTTACTTAAAATATTATATCCAAAGAAAAGAAGTTAACGGCGTTTCTCGTTGTCTGTTCAGCAATAGTAGCTTCAGCAATTCCTTTAAGTTGGGACACGGCCCCTAGGCTCCTTACAATATCAGCGGGCCGGGACTCATACCGTGCTGCCCTCCCATAACTGACGGGGCAATCTGTCTCCAGAAGTAGCCTTTGCAAAGGTGTTTCTTTAACTGCCCTTCTATGTTCCTCATGATACTCAGCAGCTGGTGTAGCGGAAATAAAATAGCCGCTATCAATTATACCTTTAAGAGCACTGGAAAAGCCAGTGAACCAATGAAAAACAGCTTTATCAATGCCGGCATCCTGAACCAAGTGTAGCGCATCCTTCCAGGCATATCTGCTGTGGATTATCGCAGGCTTAGTATGTTTACTAGCTACTTTCAGAAGCCGACCCAGAACCTCTTTCTGCAATTCCTTGGACGCTGCCTTTACCACCCTCTTGTCATAGTCTAGACCTATTTCACCAACAGCAACCGCTGAAGAAATATTTTGCTCAATAAATCGTAGATTATCATCTATCTCTGAATTTTCAAGATTACCCAGCTCCCAGGGTTGCAAGCCCAAAGCAGGATAAACAAAACGGCCATGTTTTTGCGATATCTCCAACGTTTTTATGTCCGATTCACGGTTCGAGCCCACAGCGACTATGGCAACAATGCCTGCTTCTTTAGCTTGCCCGAGCACCAAATCAAGGTTTTTCAGCTCGTCAAGATGGGCATGAGTATCTATGAGCTTGTACACTAGATTTTCTTCTCTTTAAGCATGGCTTTATAATACTTTACCCCTGACTCAGTTGGCTTGTAGCCGTAGAGAGAGAACCTATCCTCTCGTTCCCTGGTAACTAAATTTGCCGACACCAATGCCCTCAACATTGCCTCGCCAAAGTACCCCGTCACATTAAGATGATGGTCAGGAACTGCCTTGTTGGTCTTTTCATATTCTCTGCAGATAGCAGTCAGGAGATTTGCCGGCTCCTTTTCCAGATTCTGGAGGAGAGACTGCATAGTCTCTGTCTTTTTTACTACGTCAACAAAATCTTCGAAAGCACCCATGTCCGCTAATCCTTAATTTTGACAGTAATGAAGAGGTCACCGGGAGTAACCCCTTCCAAGCCCATTCCTTTTAGTCTTACTTTCGTGCCCTGAGTAACCCCTCGTGGAACTCTGACTATAATTTTTTTCTTTTCCTTGCCCCTCTTATATTTTATTTTCTTATCGACACCGGATGCCGCTTCTTCCTGAGAGAGATATAATTCATGGTACAAATTCTCTCCCTTGCTCTTCCAGGAGAGTTCCGACACACCAAGCAATCTTTTGAGAGTAAACCTGATGACCTTGCCGAAAAGCCGCAAAAGTAAAGGTGGTTTATACTCCGAAGTCGATGTTGACCAATTTCTTTTTGATGGTTGACTCGAGGAAGTGAAAACAAAACCTCTGCCCCCAAAGAACATATTGTCTACAAATCCTTCATCGAACCTCAAACCCGCTTCCTGAAACATCCTTGCCAGCTCCTGAAACAAATAAGGATTGTTAAAGGCATTGGCAAACACCTGCTCCTGGCTGTAATATTGCCCACCGGCGTATTGGGCACCGTATCCAGCAAAACCAGCCTGCCTCATCCTATCATATTCTTGCCGCTTCGCTCCGTCGACCAACACGGCGTAGGCCTCATTGATTTCCTTAAATTTTTCCCCGGCCCAGCTTTCATTTCCTAAATTCTTGTCGGGATGATATTTCATAGCAAGCTTCCTGAAAGCACGTCTTATTTCCTCGTGGCTAGCCCTTTCAGAAACACCGAGAATAGAATAATAATCCTTAGTACGCGGATACATTTGCCGGAAACGATATTTTAGCGACTAAAGCTCATTGCGGCAAATCAAACAAGTTCCTGTAAAGCTTCTTCCCTCACACCCTGTCATTGCGAGGCTCGATTTATCGGGCCGAAGCAATCTCCCTCCCTCAATAGAAAGGATT
>JBMCVZ010000037.1:0-6262 GCA_048621695.1 Chloroflexota bacterium | reverse complement strand
GAGCTGTACATGGAGGAAGTTATTTCCCCGACTCTTTTGCCAAGTTAGTTTCAAACTAACGACAATGTAAAGGGCGGGCTTTCCCAAAAGCTAGGGCTTTTGTCGTCCGTGGCTGTCTCCAAGCGGCAGCGACCATTGGCGCCGTGCTGCTACCTGAGTCTGGGTTTTGAACCACGGCTATAGCTCTTGGCGGAATTGTTGAGTTTTTTGTTAGCCCGCCTCGATCTTCTAGCGCCAAGAAACAGGACACTGAGATTCCTGAGTAACATCAATTTGTCATTCTGAGCGAAGCGAAGAATCCCTGAGATTCTTCGTCGTCCCAATACATCGGGACTCCTCAGAATGACATTACTAAACGTTGTAGGAAAATTAGCCGCAAAAGTTGGTGCGACCTTCTCAGTATATATACGTACCACATAGTGAATCTGGCTTGCCAGCCGTAGCCTTGGCGCAGGCTGGCGGAGAGGGTGGGATTCGAACCCACGGTCGGGAAAACCCGACACACGCTCTCCAGGCGTGCCTGTTAGGCCACTCCAGCACCTCTCCGCGGAGAGGGTGGGATTCGAACCCACGAGGCATTTCTGCCTACCGCTTTTCGAGAGCGGCACCATAAACCACTCGGTCACCTCTCCTACTGGTTTATTATACCATCTGTCCGAAAAATAGCCTGCCCTGTTGTTCTTTTCTTGCTATGGCATGGCGTTTTAATTGCCGGGCATGGCCACAGAAAACGGGCATGATATTATCGGCCTCCGCGTGGAACAACCATGTAGCTATTGATATAGCGCTGGTTCACCTGCAATCAGGGTAATGGCTCACATATCTTCGGGATTGCTTATGCCATGGCGCTTGCATCAGACTAAATTCCTTCTGTAGTTATGACATATGACATCAAATAAACATAGGCACCAACATCAGCATCACTCCACCAGCTACTACTGACGCGATTTGTCCGGCAGTATTAGCTCCGACAGCATGCATCAGCAGATGATTGTAAGGATCAGCTTCCAGCCCTAGCTTCTGCACTACACGGGATGACATCGGGAAAGCGGAAATGCCGCAAGCACCTATCATAGGATTGACTTTGCGCCCTGATAGGACACACATCAGCTTACCCAGCAGAACACCGGCCACAGTATCAAGACTGAAGGCTACTATCCCCAGTATAAACACCAATATAGTCTCGGGTCTGAGAAACTCAGCTCCAGCCATCATCCCTCCCACGGTGATACCGAGAAGAATAGTTACGATGTTAGCCAGTTCATTTTGAGCTGTCAGGGAAAGTCTCTCCACTACTCCGCATTCTCGAAGCAGATTGCCAAACATGAGAGAGCCGATAAGTGGAGTAGCCTTCGAGGCAATCAACCCTACCACAAGTACAGTAACTATAGGAAAGAGTATCTTTGTCCTCTGCGATATTTTTCCCCCAACCGAAGGCATTTTTATAGCCCTTTCCTCTTTACTGCACATCGCCTTTATTATAGGTGGCTGGATGATAGGTACCATCGCCATATAAGAATACGCAGCCACCACAATGGCGGCTGCGTATTTGGATTGCAGTGTAGTGGCAACATAAATCGAGGTAGGGCCATCAGCAGAGCCGATTATGCCGATAGAAGCGGCGTCCTGTAAGCTGAAATCCAGGACGTGGAGCCAGCCATCGCCCAGCAAATAAGCCAGGAAGAAAGTCCCAAAAATTCCGAATTGAGCGGCAGCTCCCAGAAGGATGGTATAGGGCCTTTGTAGAAAAGGTTCGAAGTCAATCATGGCTCCTACGGCAATAAAAATAAGCAGGGGAAATATCTCAGTATGTATGCCAGCTTCTCTTAGAACAGCCAAAAACCCGCCTTCCTCCGCTGCTCCACCTAGCGGTATGTTAGCTAATATACATCCAAAACCGATAGGGATAAGTAAGACTGGCTCCACCTTCTTGGCAATCCCCAACCATATAAGGACACCACCAATAACCAACATCACCACGGCTTGCCAACTCAAATTGAGAAAACTGAGGAATTCGCCTGTAGGTATATCCAATATTTATCCTTTTTTTTCTTGTTTCTTGCTGGGTTTAACCAGTTTACCCAGAAGAATCATGACCAGGAGCAGAATCCCCAGGACAGCGAAAATGATCGCCATTCCTAACAGCACTATCCACAAAGCATTAAGCATTCCGCTCCTTTATTATGCAACATAGCTCGTGTGATGATACAATAAGGCAGTTGTAGCTGTCAAAACATCCGCAGGAATGGGAGTTGAACAAAGTGTTGTCCTGTGTTACCTTGTTTAGCTGTTTTTGTACTCTTGGCCCCTGTAGCTCAGAGGATAGAGCGCTGGCCTCCGGAGCCAGGCGCAAGGGTTCGAGTCCCTTCAGGGGCAGTTTCCCGTAATAGGTAAGTTGCTCAAAAAACAAAGCGCTTGACAGCGGAGAGGCGATTTAATATAGTTTAGGCTTTCGGAAAATCTAGACTGTTACAGTTTCTATGGATAAACAGGTCTTTTCATGGCTGAGCTTCTTGAGATAAGGTGGCATGGCAGAGGAGGGATGGGAGCAGTAACTTCTGCGGAGTTAGTTGCTCGTGCTGCTATAAGTGAAGAAAAATATGCTCAGTCATTCCCTAGCTTTGGACCCGAAAGGAGAGGGGCACCGGTCCTTGCTTTCCTCAGGGTAAGCGATGAAGTTATCAAGAGCAGGACAGTTATCTACGAGCCCGATGTAGTGGCTGTGCTCGATCCAGGATTGTTGCATGCAGTTGATGTAACCTCGGGACTCAAGCAGAACGGCAAAATCATAATTAATTCAAGGAAATCACCCGCTGAACTGAAGTCTGAATTTGGATATAAGTGGCCTGTAGCGGCGGTTAATGCCACAAAGATTGCTCGGGAAGCGATAGGCTTGCCTATAACCAATACTGCGCTGATTGGGGCGCTACTGAAGGTTACCGAGATTGTAAAATTTGATTCTCTGGTGGAACAGTTGCAAGAGCGTTTCGGACCTCGAGCCAAGGGGAATATCGAAGCTATGAAGAGGGCTTACGCTGAAACAGTGGTAAAGGAGTAAGCAATGACAGAAGAGCTAACCTGGAAGGACCTGGAAGTTGGTAATATCATAACGGAAGCTGGAAATGGTAGTTTTCGGAAAACCGGTGACTGGAGGACGGAAAGGCCCATACTGGATAAGGAAAAGTGCATTAAATGTGCCTTGTGCTGGATTTATTGCCCTGATGCCGCCATAAAGCCCTCTGAAGAAGGATATTATGAATCTGACCTTTACTACTGTAAGGGCTGTGGTATCTGCGCTAGTATATGCCCTGCAGGAGCCATAACGATGATAGCGGAGGAGGAACAATGAGCAAAAGAGTCGCATTAGAGGCCTCCCATGCTGTGGCTGAGGCAGTCAGAATGGCTGATGTTGATGTCATTGCTGCCTACCCCATAACGCCCCAAACACATATCCCTGAGCGGCTTGCCGAGATGGTAGCCGATGGCGAGTTAACCTCTGCTTATATTCCAGTGGAGTCGGAGCACTCGGCCATGAGCACATGCCTTGGGTCTGCCGCGGTGGGTGCCAGGACTTTCACAGCTACTGCTGGCCAGGGACTAGAGCTCATGCATGAGGTGGTATATGTCGCTTCTTCCATGAGATATCCTGTAGTCATGGCAGTATGCAACAGGGCTCTTTCTGCCCCCTTAAGCGTTTGGGGGGACCACTCCGATGCCATGGCTGTCAGGGATACCGGCTGGATACAGGTATTTTGCCAGAATGGCCAGGAGGCGTTCGACCTCACTTTATGGGCCTTTCGGGTTGGGGAGGACCCTAAAGTCTTATTTCCGGTTATGGTTCACCTTGATGGGTTCACTTTATCACACGTGACAGAACCAGTGACTTTACCGGAGCAAAGTGAGGTGGACAGATTTCTCCCTAGATTCCAATACCCCTTTGCCTTAAACCCCGACAAGCCCATGACCCACGGAGCCTTTGGCCCACCTGATATATACTCCGAAACAAAGCTAGCACAAGAAGTGGCATTCAGAAATTCCAGGGAAGTAATACTCCAGGGGTGGAAGGAATTTGGAGACAATTTCGGTCGTCACTATCATCCGGTAGAGGAATACAAAACGGAAAACGCAGAAACATTGCTTCTGACCATGGGCGCTTTTACCGAGACGGCAAAGATTGTGATAGACGAGAAGAGAGACAAAGGCGAGGCTATAGGACTTATAAGCCTGCGTCTCTGGAGGCCTTTCCCCTTTGAGGAATTCCGCCAAAAGGTGAAAGGAGCCCGATTACTCATCGTTTTTGACAGGTGTATTTCTTTTGGCATGGGAGGCCCGGTTTTTTCCGAAATTAAGTCTACCTTATACGATGAAGAGCCCAGGCCGAAGGTGGTCGGCATCATAGGGGGTTTAGGTGGCAGGGATATGTCCGAAGAAGATTTCGGCTATGTCATTGATAGAGGTAGGGCAATTGCGGAAAAGGGATCGGACAGGACGCTTGAGACAGTGGGCATAAGATGATAGCTTAAGGCTGTCAGTTGATAGCTATCTGTAAGGGGTAAGAGATGGAAATGAAAGCGGTAAAATTTGGGGAGAAGCTCGTAACTACCAAGGAGTTCCTTGCTGAAGGACATAGTTTTTGCATCGGCTGTGGGGAAGCTTTAGCAATCAGGCTTGCTATGAAAGCTCTGGGAGACAATGTGATAATGGCTATGGCTACAGGATGTGACGAGGTAACCACCACGCCGCTTCCCTATACCTCCTGGCGAGTCCCCTGGATGCATACGCTTTTCGAAAATACTTCTGCTGAAATCTCGGGCATAGAAGCTGGCCTGAAGATTTTGGTGAAAAAGGGAAAGATGTCCGAAAGAAATATTACATGTGTTGCTATGGGCGGGGACGGCGCCACCAGCGATATAGGAGTCCAGTCGCTGTCCGGGGCGTTTGAAAGAGGCCATGATTTCATATACATTTGCCTTGATAATGAAGCCTATATGAACACGGGAATCCAGAGGTCGAGTGCCACACCTTACGGAGCTTCGACTACCACAGCTCCAGCAGGGAAATTCAGCATGGGACAGGTCACCCGGAAGAAAAATATGGCCGCTGTTGCTGCTGCTCACGATATACCTTATGTAGCAACGGCCTGTCCTAGCTACCACTTTGATTTAATGAAAAAGGTTAGGAAAGGGGCAGAGGTTAAAGGCCCGGCATATGTCCATATCTTCTCTCCTTGCCCTACAGGTTGGAGATACAGGAGCGATTTAGCTATTGAAATAGGTCAGCTCGCTGTGCAGACAGGTATCTTCCCTCTTTACGAAATAGAGTACGGACGCTACAGACTGAATGCCGACCCACCTGAACTGAAGCCTATTAAGGAATACCTGAAGCCACAAGGGCGATACCGACATCTGACGGATGAGCAGGTCCAAGAAATCCAACAGATGGTAAACGAAGATTATGCCAAGCTCAAGGAAAAAGCGGCAGCTTTTCCCCTGTGAATTAAGGGGCAAAAACGATGGTTTCAAAAACAAATAGCAAAAAATCGATGAAGCCTTCCAAGGCAGTAAGAAAGGCTACGGGAAGTTATCAAAAAGATAAAGACATGTTGATTCAAATCCTTCTAGATTTGCAAAGCATGTTTGGCTGGTTATCCCGGGAAGTATTAACGGAGGTGAGTGAGCAATTAGAAGTACCTGTTACCCAAGTTTATCAAATCGCAAGTTATTACAAGGCTTTCAGCCTTGTGCCCAGAGGTCGTCATATTGTCAAGATATGCATGGGTACAGCATGTCAGGTGCGTGGTTCGCCACAGCTTCTAAATATAATCTCGTCCATGCTTAATATGAAGCCGCATGAGACTTCAAAGGATATGCGTTTTACTTTAGAAACTGTAAATTGTCTCGGCTGTTGTGCTATGGGGCCTGTGGTTGTAGTTGATGATGTGTATCACAGCAAGCCTTCAACTCCAGCCCTGAGGAAAATATTCGAAACTGCTAAGTAGGAAAGGTATGGCTAATAAGAGGCTTTCCTCGGCAAAAGAGCTTGAGGAATTAAGGAAGGAAATACTGGCGAAAAGAAAACCCGATAAGCAAACTGTTACCGTTTGTACCGGAACAGCTTGTCAAACTTACGGCTCATTAGAAATCTACCAGAAATTCGATGATGAGATCAAAAAACAGGGATTAGAAAGCGCGGTAGTAGAAGCTAAATCTACAGGATGTCATGGATTTTGCGAGCAAGGACCTGTTGTAGTTATCTTTCCTCA
>JBMCVZ010000036.1:0-6340 GCA_048621695.1 Chloroflexota bacterium | reverse complement strand
ATGACGCCTTTGAACAGAGGGTCAAGGAATTGTGGTCAGAGATGGAACAAAGCTTGGTGATTGGCAAACGCGTTCCCTGAAAAAAAGGAGGGCTTTTATGGATTTCTCCTCACTCTACGTTAAAGAAGGAAGAGCAATTAGCAAGGCTAAGGGGTCTTTGCTCATAGCTGAAAGCATACCTGGTATTAAATTTAATGAGATGGTCGACGTTCAGCTTAGAAATGGTGAGGTGAAAGGTGGTCAAGCAATAGACATCAGTGAAAAAGCATCTATAATCGAGGTATTTGGCGGCGTCAGCGAAGTGGACCTCATCGGAAGCAAAATAAGGTGTAAAGGCGAAACCTTGAAGTTGCCAGTATCTATTGACATCTTGGGCAGGATCTTTAATGGGATGGGAGAACCAATAGATGGAGGTCCACGAGTGATCCCCGAAGATTACCTGGACATTAACGGTGAGCCCGTAAACCCCGCACTCCGCCAGCCTCCAGCAGAGTTTATTGAAACGGGAATCTCGGCTATAGATGGCTTGAATGCATTAGTTAGAGGGCAGAAATTACCCATATTCAGCGGCTCAGGCCTGCCTCATAATCGTATTGTAGCTCAAATAATCAGACAGGCAACCGTAAAGGGCAAGGAGGAAAGATTCGCCCTGGTATTTGCCGCTATTGGTATCAGTTACGATGATGCCTCCTTTTTCATGAGGAATCTGGAGAGGACAGGTGCACTGGAAAGAACTGTGGCCTTCATCAATACTGCATCAGACCCCGTTATCGAGCGGATATCAACACCGAGGCTAGCCTTAACCGCAGCCGAATATCTGTCATGGAAACAAAATATGCATGTGCTGGTCATACTCACTGACATGACCAATTATTGCGAAGCTCTCCGCGAACTTTCTTCCATGCGTGAAGAGATACCATCAAGAAGAGGGTATCCCGGGTATATGTACACCGACCTGGCCACCATGTATGAGAGAGCGGGCAGGATCTCTGGTAAAGAAGGCTCAGTAACCATAATGCCCATTTTGACCATGCCTGACGATGATATAACACACCCCATACCCGATCTTACTGGCTACATAACTGAGGGGCAGATTGTCCTTTCCCGAAATCTAGAAAGAAAGGGAATATATCCACCAATAGATGTGTTCCTATCTCTTTCTCGGATGATGAAAGAGGGGATTGGGCCCGATAAGACCAGGGAGGACCACAACAATGTTTTCATGCAATCCTATGCTGCCTATGCTGAAGGATGTTATCTCAGGGAGATATCTACCATTATAGGTGCTGAGGCACTAGGTGAAAGGGATAAAATATATCTGTCCAATGCAGACGAGTTCGAGAGAAAATTTATATCTCAAGGTGAAGAGGAGAAAAGAACGGTTGAAGACACCCTGGATATAGCTTGGCAGCTATTTTCAGCATTACCTGAAGAAGACTTAAAACTAATTAAAGAGGACTTCATCAAAAAGTACCTTCCCAAATATCGGCAGTAGAAGCAGGTCAGGGTAAATGCCGGAATTAATCAAAGTTAGACCTACAAAAATCGAACTGGTAAAACTAAAACGCAGGCTTACCCTGGCCCAAAGAGTACAAAAAATAGTAAAGGACAGGCTTTCTATACTAACCATGGAATTCCTTCAGACAGCCAGAGACACAGTTGAAGCTAAAAAGAAATTACTTGATGAATTATCCAAACTCTATAAAGCTCTATCGGTTGCCGCTGGGTACCACGGGTATATAGCATTGGAAAAGGAATTAATAGCCACTGAGGCCGATTTGAAGGTCACCGCTGGCTTAGGAAATGTTGCAGGTGTGAGAATTCCGTCTTTTGAGCTCACAGGCAACATAAAACCAATGAAAATGTACAATCTGATTGATACATCCTCGTGGTTGGACCGTGCAGCACAGTTATCTGAAAATTCCCTTAAAGCAATTATAGAATTAGCTGAGCTTCACAGGAATTTTGAGTTACTGGCAATGGAAATAAATAGGACAAAAAGGATAACCAATGCCCTGGAATATATAGTAATCCCAAGACTTCAGGTGACGATAAATTACTTAAATATGAAATTTGAGGAAAGGGATAGAGAAGAGAAAGCACGACTTAAACGTGTGAAAGTACTGGTTTCTCGAGAATAAACAAATGCTTAATCCATTGCAGAATGAAGGCCCGATGCAATCGGGACAATCTCCCTATGAAAGGATGCTTCATGATTGCTTAAGAGGCGAACTCAGGGTAGTGAATACTGGGTTGCCACAGAGTCAGAAACGCCTATCAAATTTATTAAATGAGAAGTATCCTTATGTGGTGTGTAACGACAGCAGCACTCACTTCTTTAAGAAAAATGAACTTGAGTATCTGGCAAGCATGTTAGATAGTGATGAACGAGAAGCATTGCCATTGCCCATACTTATTGAGCTAGGAGCAAATCAAGCTGAGGCAGCCGTAATATGCGCAGGGAAAGTGGAGGAGAAAGTCCTATCCAAGGTGCTTAATATGCAAGTCACGTGCGAGGAAAGCAGGATTAGGATATATAAACCACAACTAGCTTTGCTAAGGAGGAAGTTCAAAACAACAAGCGTATATGTATTCTCTCCCAAAATCGTGGCCTAAATTGCCCAACTCCTATATAATTTTCCTGTTTATGTGCCACCAGACTATTAAAGTATGTCCTCTAAGCCAGAAAGCATTGACAAACATTGACACTTAAGAGATAATCACCTTATTAAATGGTTAGAATCAGATTACGCCGTATGGGGAGGAAAAACAGACCGTCCTACCGGGTGGTAGTAGCTGATAGTCGCTCTCCCCGTGACGGTAAATTTATTGATATTATCGGCCATTACGATCCTTTGCCTGACCCACCGACTATCAGCATTGATGACGAAAAAGCATTAAAGTGGCTTAGATATGGAGCTCAGCCTACAAATACAGTGCGCAGCTTGTTCAACAAACTAGGCATTATGGATAAAGTCAAGCCGACCTCAGGCCAAAACTAACTATTAAGGAGGCGAAATGAAAGACCTGCTGGAATACATTATTAAAGCCATTGTGGCAGAACCTGACGCGGTAAGTATCACCGAGGAAAATAGTGATGAAGGCTTACTAATTAAGTTAGAGGTCGCTCCCGATGACAAGGGAAGGGTCATCGGTAGGCAAGGTCGCGTAGCCCAAGCGCTACGAACACTACTTAGAGTAAAAGCAGCTAAAGAGGATACCAGAGTCAGGCTGGAAATACTGTAATTAGAATTGATAACAGCCGATTACTAAGGTTTGTTAATCCCAAATTACGCACACAGCCCTGGTCACATTTTTCCAGGAGGCTGCTATTCCTTTTGAAGGGGATTTTTAATCCCTGAAAGTATTTTCTACTTTCATCAAATGTAATCTTTAAGGTTTCCGCAGTGTTACGATTACATTTTCTTGGCCCTTAGCCACGGTGGTAAAACCTCCTTCTTTCTAAAATTTCCACTCTGGTTCCGTACCACGGTAAACTTTTCTACCTTCTTCTATACAAACGGTCATGAATAGTTGCTCACAACCCACGGCTGAGAAAGACCATGCGCTCGCTAGTCAACATGCGGGTACTCTCCCAACATCTGCTGTAATGGGCAAGTCTTTGTAAAATTTTATTTGACAGACCAATAAAATATGGTAAATTGTAATTTAGATTTGTTTGGGATTTAAGTTGGGTACACCTCGAACTTATCAAACACACGGCATCATCTTGAAACAAACCAAGCTGGGCGAATTCGACAAGATCGTCACTATTTATACTCCAGAACTTGGCAAGTTGAGGGCAGTGGCTAAGGGAGCTTGTCGCCCCAAGAGCAAATTGGGTGGTAATGTAGAACCATTGACGCATAGCTTGATGTTGCTAGCTAAGGGGCGTAATCTCGATATTATTACCCAAAGTCAAACGATAAATGGTTTCCTGGCTTTAAAAAGTGATTTATGGCGCATGGCTTGTGGCCTTTATATCTTAGAACTTATCGATTCCTTTACTATTGAGGGCAGTGAGAATCGTCCTGTATTTGATTTATCTCTGGATATTTTGCACCGGTTGAGCGAGCCAAATAGCAGCGACGCTATATTGCGTTATTTTGAGCTACATCTTCTTCACTATCTTGGTTACCGTCCCCAGTTGCGCCGATGTGTTAATTGTGATTCGCCTCTCAAGCCGGTAGTCAATTTTTTCAGCCTCAGTATGGGTGGTCTTTTGTGTCCCCACTGTAATTCTGAAGAGAAACACCGTTACGAGCAAATCGAAGCAATTCCATTAAAACCCTCCCTCCCCCTTTCAGTCGCTGCTTTGAAGGTTCTCCGTTTGTGGCAAAGCTATGACTATGCTAGCGCAAGACGAGTCAGGGTGAAACCGGAATTATCATTAGAGTTAGAGCGGGTATTACATGAATATATAAGATACATTTTGCAGCGAGAGCTTAAATCACTGACCTGGCTAAAAGAGTCAAAAAAATTGTCACCATCTGAACTCAGTACTTGACAAGCATGTTCGGGAGGATTACAATCGCTGGATGCTTAACAGCGGTGGGCTAGTGAAGTAATACGAATGGAGAGTGTCTGGTATTCTAATTTCACCTTCAAATCTATTTACTCGCTGAACTGCAACTCCCCTTTTCGGCAGTAGTATAGTGATTCATTGAAATTACAACAAAGTTAATTCGCTATTGAAGAGAAGCAATGTATATCGTAATAGCAGGCTTAAGTACTATAGGCAAGAATTTGGCTGAGCTCCTCGTTAAAGAAGGGAATGAAGTACTGGTTATAGAACGAGACTCTGCCAAATGCACTGAAATAGCAGAGGGTTCTGAGTGTATGGTGATCACAGGAGATGCTAGCCAGAAGTCCACCCTCGAAGAGGCTAGAGTCAGAAGTGCCCGTGCTTTTGTGGCAGCAGCTGGGGATGATTCGGAGAATTTAATGCTTTGCATGGTAGCTAAGGAAATGGGGGTAAAAAGGGTTATTTCTCTTGTAGACGAGGGAGAGCATACGGAAACCTTCAAACAGGCTGGGATTGATATGCAGGTTAACCCAGACATGGTAGCAGCAAAGCACATCTATCGCCTCATCTCACATCCTTATGTGAAAGACTTTCTCTCTTCCGAAGAGGCAGAGATCTTTGAAATAGAGATTGAGGAAGGCATGAAATGTGTCGGGCAAGATATTTCCAGGTTAGCAACTCCAAATGGTGTAAAGGTCCTCGTGGTACAAAGAAGGGGGAAATTTCTGACTGCGGACAATAAGATACAGCCTAAGGATTGGCTGACTCTCATTGTGAATCGCGAATCTACCAGAAAGGGGACCGAATTCATGAATAGATGGTTCTCCAAAGGGTAAGATTAACCCTCCACATCATTGGCTCATTCCTAAAATACTTCGCCCTAGCCTATATCGTTCCTCTGGTAATCGCTATTTACCATGGCGAGGATTGGCGGATTTTCTTATATTCGTTATTAATCACTCTAACAACAGGGTTACTCCTCGAATTCGGTTTCAGAACCACCAAGGTTATAGTACGTGCCGAGGGCTTTACCATAGTAGCTTTCACCTGGCTTCTCATACCTCTCCTTGGCACACTCCCTTATGTATTTCTGGGATTTGGTTTTCTCGATGCCTTCTTCGAGACCATGTCAGGCTTCACTACGACTGGGGCTACAATACTGAAGGTGGTGGAAGAATTACCAAAGAGCGCTATCTTATGGCGTTGCCTCACTCAATGGTTGGGTGGGATGGGGGTCATACTTCTCTTTATTTCCATCTTGCCCAGATTGGGAGTAGGAGGCTCCCAGCTCTTCGATCGGGAGTTTCCTGGCCCATTACCCGAAAGGCTGCGCCCCAGATTCAGAACCACGGCAAGGCTTCTCTGGACGATTTATGTGGGTTTGACTGTTGCCCAGATAGTACTCCTTTATTTCTTGGCCAGAGTTGAACTCTTCGACTCAATTTGCATCTCCTTCTCGACCATACCCACTGGCGGATTTACCCCCACTACGGGAAGCATTGGAGCCTATGGCAACCCCTTAGCTGAGTATATTATTATGGTCTTTATGTTTCTGGCAGGCATGAGCTTCATAACTCACTATCATGTTTTACGAGGAAACTGGAAGGCAATCAAAGGTGAGGAGTTCAGGCTTTATGTGGTCATTCTGGCAGTTGCTATCTTTTTATTAATACTTTCGCAGGGCTTTAACTCATATAGAGAGGGAATGTTTCAGGCAATCTCAATCATGAGCACCACAGGCTTTGTCACTACTGATTTTGCTTCCTGGCACTCTGGCGCCAGAATATTGCTTCTGACTTTGATGTTCATCGGAGC
>JBMCVZ010000035.1:0-6460 GCA_048621695.1 Chloroflexota bacterium | reverse complement strand
GTGGGTCAAGTTTGGCGGGTAAAGGTGGGTTAAATTTCAGGGGTAATTAACAACTATGCGTGGGAATGGCTGTTTCTGGCGCTCGCCCTCTTCTGGCTGCTGGGCAAGATACGCCCCCAAATCGAAGACTCGGTAAAGCCGACGTAGCTTAGCTTGATGGAAGCGCAGCCGTTTAGCTGCTTTGGGTAGGGACCTATACCTGTAAAGCTCAAGAATCCTTGGCCCAACCATCCTGCCCTGATGTTATGACGTCGTCAAGTGTTTGTCAAGACAGCGCGACAAGCTTATCAGATGATGTTAGGCGCGACTTCGTGAAGGATTGAACCTTCTAGCGCAGTATCCAGCGGTAGAGAGCGGATGCAGAGCGCTGTGAGCATCGCCTGTCCACCTCCTCAAAGGTCTACTTCACGATTTCACCTGCCAGCTGCCTCCTCTATAGCTTCTTCAACCTTTCTTTTTGCTTCTTCTAATAGTGCTTTTGCCTTCTTGCGGGCTTGATAGGATTGCAAGATCAAGTTGGCTATCTTTTCTTGGATTTCCTGCGGTGCTCGATATAAGACGAATCTTGCTATATCCTCGGGATAGAGTTCCCGTTGCCCTGACCCTGATGCCCACATTTCCGCCTGCCAGAGCCCCGGCAAGGAATTGAGGTAAGCAGCCAAATACAATGGAGTGTATTCTTTGCCGGGTCTGATTATATTAACATGGTTGCTGGCTATCGCTTTGGAATCTTCCAACCAAACATTAGTTCTGCCCACATAGGCGCCAGTCGAGTAGACAAGAACATCATTCATTTTGAGTTGACACCGCTTGTTATTACGCCAAAAATCCTCATCGGTTCTCTCTGTAGCCTCAACATTCAGCAAATATCTCCCTAAGTGCTGGCTATTAACTACGATGACATTTCCCTCTTTAGCGTAAGTCGGCTGTAATCCCCTTTTGTTGAACAGAACAACGTCCCCTAGCAGGTCCGTTTTACCCACCGACTTAATATAATCCAACAACCTGTCATATTTTGGCTGGAAATGCTCAGCGTCAACGCGGCTGACATCCTTGGCTTGGCCGAGGGAGATAGAGTATGACTGGGGCTGGGAAAGGGCAACCTTATCCCATCCCAACTCTTCCAGCAAGATTTGCTCAGCTTGGAGATAGAGTGCATAGGAATTCTCAAATTCTCTATATGTTTTTGAGATTATCTCTGCTATATTGTTCTGAAAAGAGGGGGGTGCTATCGGAATTTTCAGTTCGCCCACATCTCTTTGGCTGATGCTAAAATTTGATACCCCATGCGTCCTTCGCTCTACCTGATAAAAACCATACTTTGAATTGAGAAATGCCGACAAATAGTAAGGGTTTATTTGAGAGGGATCCTTCAATCTAAGCAACATAACTTCTGAGCTAATAATTGCTTCAACGAAGGCTTCCTCTACAACAGCACTCCGCCCAAATGTTCCCTTTCTAGAGAATAAGACATCTCCTACTTTCAGCTTAACATCTTTCCGTATTTCAGCTTCCGATACTTCTATCTTCTCCGCTTCTCTATAGACCACTTGTCCGAAAAGCAAATCACCAACCCTAATATATGGTCTTCCTTCCTCTGAAAAATTGCGATAATCGAATCCGTTCTTAATGGGCTTCAATAAAGTCATCAAAGTACTTACTTGGAAAGGGCAAGAACGTATCTCTTCTTCGCTACAAATATACTTTGGCTGATAATATTCTGCATCCAGCCTTTTAGCTCCCTCAAGTTCCGATGCTTTAACGATGGATTTGACTGCCATTAATCTTCCCAAAAATCCATTTTTTGTTCTTTGGCGAACTTGACAAATTCCACAGCGATTTCATCCAGGTCGTGGTCAATGATTGGCTTCCCAAATTCGTCTTTCACTATATTGCCTTCCCTGTCTTTCCTGTAGATATAGTCTCCGCTATTGTCCTTGACTGGTTTTTCGTTAACCCCCATAAAGATAGGATAATCCTCAAGAATGTCTTCGCCTGAATGCCATTTCTGTAGGAAGAGCACGCTGGTCTTAGTACCAGTGAAGGATTTAAACGTATTGACATGGAGCCCAACAACCGCCAGAATTCGCGCCTTATCCATAACATATTTCCTGATGTATTCAGCATTGGTATTGTTAAGATTGCCTTGAGGCAAAACGATTGCCATCCTGCCACCGGAACACAGGAAGTCCAGGCATCGTTCAATGAACAGAACATCCCTGGTCAATTTGTCCACTCTTTTATGTTTTGTGGGGTCACCCTTGTAAGCTAAATCATAGGTACCCAGGATCTCTGGCTGTTTAATCTTTCCGGCAAAGGGAGGATTGGTCATCAAGACATCGAATGTGCCATCTTTTATGGCTTCAACAAGTCCATCAGTGCGTCCCTTCCACTCCCTGGGGTCAAGGGAATTTACACGGTAGACATGGGCACGTCCGTCACCAGCGATAAGCATCATTGCCTTAGCTACTTTGACCAGCCGTGGGTCAAAATCAATAGCAAAGAGATTAGACCGGGCGTAATCAGTCCGATATTCTTTCCACTCTGGACCATACTTAGACTTGAGATATCTGTCCACTACCCAGTACAAACTATGAATCATAAAGCCACAGGGTCCACAGGCCGGGTCAATTATCAATTCATTAGGCTTGGGATTCAACATCTTGACCGCCATCTTCACTATCGGCCGAGGGGTAAAGAATTGCCCTTTATCTGCCTTTTGCTCGGGGTTTATCATATACTCAAAGGCGGCATCAATTACATCGAGGTCGGCGTCTTGAAAGCGGAGATGCTGCAGGGCTGAGGCAATGGTGATAAGAGACTCAGGTGAAATGTCAGGCCAATCCTGTTCAAATAACACATCCGGCCAGGTCTTCAGGGCTTGCGTAAAGACGCCGTTAAGCCTTTTTGCCTGGTCTTGCAGAGGGGCAGTAGTTGTTCTAAAGTCCAGTGTATCGTTCGGGCCTTTGTAGAATTCGTCCCAGAGCTTGGCAAAGAGCATGGGGAAAACCCCATCAAAGGCACTCAACCCAGCATTGGCAAGCACCGTATTTTCTAAGTCCTGAACCGTTTCTTTTAAGTTCTCAATAGCTTGAAGGTCTTTCTTCATTAGCGGCTGGCGAACATCGTCAATGTCTTCATTCGCAGCGGGGAGCCTGGGTAAGTATTCAAAAATATTAGGCTCTCGGCGAAAGAGAAAGGCAGTTTCAGTTCCATTTAACCAGCCACCGAAATAGACACCAGTTGCATTCATATAGGACTGCAGTTGTTCAATGCCATCCTTCCTCTTAGGTTTCTTGGTCTCAAAGATAATATGCATTGTCTCAAGTCGCTCATCAGTGTAAATTACCACATCAGCTTTCTTACTGGCATAGGTCGAGCCCATCTTAATAGGGACTTCTTCACGGATTCTCTTCAGAGGATAACCGAGCTCTTTAGTCAAAGAGGCTACCAGAGCTTGCCTGATTTTTTCCTCAGGCGTGGCTTTTACCCATTTGCCCCTTACTACATCATAAATCTTGCCTTCTTCTTCTTGGATTTCGTCGGTTTTCTGATATTTACTCGGATTCATGATGCCATCATCCTTTCAAAATCGCTCTCATAAGCTTGAATCAATTCATTATCAGCAAAACTATAGTATTGGTTATTACCGATGATAATATGGTCATGAACCTTGATGCCAGTGGTCATGCAGGCGAGGACTAGGTTTTTCGTCATCTCTTTATCTCCTTCGCTTGGTTTGTGAGAGCCTGAAGGGTGATTATGCACAAATACAACCGCCGGTGCTGAGTACTTCAGGGCTAATTTAATGACTTCGCGGGGGTAGATACTGGATGAATCCACCGAGCCACGAAAAACGTCAGCTATATCCATAATTTGGTTCTGACCATTCAGCAGGATCACTTTAAAAACCTCTGCATCAAGGTCACGCATTGATTGATAAAGGTAATCAAAAACCTCTTGAGAACTCTCTAAAATTGGCTTTTGCTTCAGATCCTCTTGCAGGAATCGTTTGCTCAGTTCTAATGCTGCTTTAAGCTGAGCAATCTTGGCGGTTTTCAGTCCTTTGGTCTTGCTTAAGTCCTCTGTGCTCGCAGCGAACAAGCCCCGCAACCCCCCAAAGTCATCGAGGATATCACCTGCTAATTGAATAGCACTCTTGCCTGCTACACCCGTTCTTAGAGCTATTGCCAACAATTCGGCATTAGAGAGACTCTCAGGGCCAAACGTCAGAAGTTTTTCTCTAGGTCTTTCGCTTTCAGGGCGATTTCTTATCCAGTGCTTCTTAACTTCTCTGGAATCCTTATTTACTTTTCCCTCTTTCCGCACCATAACCCCCTTTTTTTGAAGCAAACCATACGCCAAGAGAATTGAGAACAGACAGTTGCGAGCATTATATCGTGAGGGGGTACAAAGGACAAGACACTTAATTCCAGGGACACCATCCTTCACAAGGTGAAGAATCGGGCCTGCTACAAATCAGGCGCGCCTTTTCGTTTCTGGTGGACTAGACTTCGCTTAACTTGTTCCTGACAACGCGTTTATCCATATCTTGAAGTGTTTTAGTAGTTTGACATTTGGATTTCGTTAATATAGACATACTACCTCAGTCCCAGTATAATCAGTACACGAGTGCTGGGATTGACCATACATTGAATCTAATTCGAGTCTCCTGTTAGACGGTTTTGAGGTAACTGAAAATGGATGAGAGGATTAAAAACAATATCAGGAAACTTAGGGAACAATATGGAATCCCTACTGCCGAAAAGGGAGTGCCCTTATTTCAGCCAAGCGTTGATGAATCAAGTGTAGCCATCGTCTATCCTAGTAACGATATTCGCGCTTTGGGCTTCAAAATGGCAGCAGACAAGCTTGTTGACATAGCAATGACGGAGCCTGATTGCACGGACTATCTTGTTTATTCTGTGGGGTACTTGTATCGCATGTATATTGAATTACGCCTTAAGGACATTATTGAAATTGTGAAGCAGGTATCCAGAATCGGGCATAATCTTGAAGAGCTTTGGAAAGAGGCCAAGCCAATGATGGAAAGTTCTTCACAATGGTTTGACGACCAGGAACTTGAAGCCATTGAGGAAAAGATTCGGGAATTTTCTAAAATTGACCCTTTTTCTGATGCCTGGCGGTACTCAAGGAATATGAAGCGAGAACCTACTTTGAAGGATATACGCACCGTGGATTTGAGACACCTTAAACAAGTTATTGATTCTATATCAACAGCTTTGGATGGTAGTTACACAGCTGTGCTTGAGGATAGAGAGGGTAGTGACAAGCAAATTCATACTTGAGTATGTTAATACTCGAAGGAGGTCATATGCCAACTGCGAAGAGAGTCGAAAACCAAATATTCCGACGTGAAGGGTTTAGAGTACAGTTCAGAGATAGACAAACTGGCAGGAATGTCCGCGACAATCTTGAAGGTATTAGATCTTATCCTTATGCTAAGATGGCCCGAAACAGCTGGTCCGTTAATCGTTGGAAAGAGCAGAGATTCAATCAATGCTTTCCAGGGTTTGATGTCGCTGTTTTGAGAAATGACCGACACGTCGCACATGGAAGAACATTGTTAGCTACTGTTCGTGACACATATCTCGAGGAATGATTTATCCTGCTACGTACGCATGGAAGGGCAAACATCCCGATATTTGTCCAGTGGTAAACGCTCTATGGAATTCCAAGGACACCATCCTTCACAAGGCGAAGGACAAATCAGGTATTATGTGCCCAGGATACCGCTAATATAAATAGATTGATTCTTATCGAACTGGTATCTATCGCTTCAAATCCTGTTCAAGACTATGCTACACTTATTAGTGACCGGCAGGGTCAGGTGAGATAATCAAACCCTGCCCAGGAGTAAAATATGGAAAAGGAGATAATCTTTCTGGTAGAGGAAGCCCCGGAAGGCGGTTATACCGCCAGGGCACTGGGTCATGACATCTTCACCGAAGCCGATTCCTTGGCAGAACTGAAAAAGATGGTGCAGGATGCCATGCAGTGCCATTTTGAGGCTGAAGAGATGCCCCGTCTCATCCGCCTACACATGGTAAAAGACGAGGTAATCGCCGTATGAAGCTCCATTCCCAGACATAAACCTCTCAGAGTCGGTACATTGAGCAGTATCGTGAATGAGATTGCTGCTTACCTTGAAATGGAGCGTCAAAAACTGCTCAAAGAGCTATTTAGGTGAATAAACCCTCAGCGAATTCCAGGGACACCATACCAATCAGGCCTGCTACAAATCAGACATCTTGCCCCGAATGCCCTACAGTATGAGACACCCAAAACACGTTTGAAGAAAGCTGACAGTGTCCGATACTTGATTTTGTTACCCGATGTGGGTAATATAATACCCGAAATGGGTAACATCTATGAATGAAAATCTATTATGCAGCGGTCTATTCGGCAAAACGCGGCAGGCGGTCCTTGCGCTCCTCTA
>JBMCVZ010000034.1:0-7003 GCA_048621695.1 Chloroflexota bacterium | reverse complement strand
AATGCGACCGAGTCCTTCAATGACTCTTCCTTGCGGTAAATCATAGCCATAATCAGGCCGATGCCGGCGGCGAATGCGACCGCGCCCAGTGCCCTGGCCAGTCCCAGCTCAAAGCCGAGAATACGGGCAGTGTAGACAATAGCCAGGACGTTGATTGCAGGCCCCGAGTAAAGGAACGCAACTGCGGGACCTATGCCGGCGCCTCTCTTGTAGATACCACCAAAGAGGGGTAAAACGGTACAAGAACAGACGGCCAGGATTGTACCCGACACTGAAGCTACGCTGTAAGACAGCAGCTTCTTCGCTTTAGGCCCAAAATATTTGATAACAGCTCCCTGGGATACAAAAACAGCAATAGCACCAGCAATAAAAAACGCTGGGATAAGACAGGTCAGTACATGTGCAGATAAATACTCAAGTAGAGCATTCCAGCCGCCCTGCAATAATTGCGTCAGAATCGACATGCTAACTATTTCCTCTAATGCGCATCAACGCATATAAAGGCGCAAAAAAATTATGCAACGGTTTTTTCTCCACGCATCTTTTGAGCACAACCGGGGCCCACTCGCACTGCTTTCCTCAAGCGCTCTCGATCCCGTTCAAGCGCCGTGTTCCCTTCTAGTGCTTTAGTTGCTGCCTGTACCAAATCGCCTAAGTATTCATTCATTTCATCTCTATCAATGGAGTAGAGTGACCAAAATCCATCCTTTCGCAGTTTAAGGAAACCGGCGTCGTAAAGCGCAGCCAAATTACGTGACGCTCTGGTCTGTGAGATATCCAGTGCCTGCATTACTTCGCAGACGCAACACTCCCTCTCCAGTAAGATATTGAGTATTCTCAACCTGGTCTCATCAGAAAGAGCTTTGAAGACTTTAATAGCCTCCCTCATAGAAGAACTCCTTATATGCGCATCAACGCATATAATTATAATGCTCAGTTTGTGGTTCGTCAACTGGACTCTAGTATAGGCCTGCCCTGTCATGCTGAGTGTTATGATGGTATTATTAATCACCACTGGCGCCAAACTGCAATGAATCTATGCTCTCTGATTACAAGAAAGCAGCATTAGGTACTCCTAACTCTATATGTTCCTCTTCCAGTATTGAAGCTTGTTGTCCCATGAGAGGGAGGAAAATCTAGCTGGGTTTTCAAATGTAACAAAACCCCATCCATGTCGCAATGGTGAATCAAGTATGCGCGTCCTTTTGACACCGACTGAATATGGCGGCGACAGTGAGCATCGAAATTACGTACCAACGCGATATACCAGCATTTGTTGTCTGACGGGCAAGCATGGAAAAATCAGTCAAGGAAGTGGCGGGGAAGCGAAATAATCCGACCGCCTGACTGTTGGGATTTCAGGTTGCTTTCCGACCCGGTTCTGAAGCTAGAAAGGGTATTTTAGAGGCTGATAATATCATATTGACTTCTAATCAGTCAATTCTGGGTTCGAGTCCCAGGCGGCTCACATTAGATACCGAACTAGACAACAGCGATCTAACAATACGCTCTGCAATGCACCTTCCGGGATAGGAGACATCAGGCTTGTGTCTCTCAAGGAACGGGATAAACCTGGTAGATGACATGCGGTCTTCTCTGTAAATCAGCAGCCAGACTTACGAGCATACCATACCGCAGAACCAAGGATAGAGGGCTATCCGTAGCTATACACAGTGCCCAATATTGGTATTAACGTTAACTACTCGGCAAATAAGCAACCGTGCTACAATGAGCGGAAACGTAACTAGTGATGACAGAACTAAAAGATCTAGGAAGGATAATCTTAATGTTGCTGCTGGTCCTGGCGTTTGGGACTGTTGGCTACATCGTGATTGAAAAATGGTCACTCATTGATTCCATTTACATGACCATTATTACTATCACTACCGTTGGATATGGCGAGGTGTACCCTCTGTCAAATACAGGTAAGATTTTCAGTGCTATTCTTATTGTTACCGGAGTCGGAGTTGCTCTCTACGCCTTTAGCAACCTAATCGGTTACTTCGTGAGGGGGCATATTATGAATATATTTGGGAGGCGCCGAATGGAAGACAGAATAAAGAAGCTAAATAATCATTTCATACTATGCGGATATGACAAAATCGGCCAGGTTATCGCCAACGCTCTGAGGGAGGAAGGAAGAACGTTTGTTATATTAACCCCTGTCGGACAAGAAGTATCTCAGGCCGAGGAAAGGGGATGTCTTTGCCTGCAGCGTGACCCATCCAATTACGATACGCTAAAAAAGGCCGGTATTGAAAGGGCCAGAGGACTACTTGCAGTAACAGAAGATGATGCAACCAATGTTTTCATTATTGTTTCCGCTCGTAAGCTACGCCCTGACCTTCTTATCGTGGCGCGAGCGAGTACGCAGGACTCGATATCCAAGCTTGAATCTGTAGGGGCCAACAGAGCGATTAACCCATATTCTACCGGTGGCGAACGCATAGCTAGGATTGCCATGTATCCGGGCGTAAGTGACTTCATAGAGAAAGTACTGCCTGGCTATGGCAAGGAATTGAGCCTAGAGGATATTGAAGTTAGCTCTAACTCGTCGCTGGTTGGCAAGAGCGTGAAGGAGGCTCAAGACTATAGCGGCGGGGCTTCAATACTTACCATCAGGAAGCACGGTGTGAAAACAATCGCTAAGCCCTCGGATGAAACCAAGATTGAGGTTGGTGACAGCCTCATCATTCTTGGTCAAAGGGAACAGTTGAAGCTTCTGGAAAGAACAACTGAAGAATAAAACATACAGGCTTGAAGTAAGAATCATGGGGCGCGTCTCCAATCATTTAATTAGCTACCTCAACTTCAATAATACCTATCTAGTGTCGACGTTACTCCGAAGGCAGCTCTAGTGCAAAGAAAGCGAGCTATATCCTCCTGGTTTATTAATCCAATGACTTCCCCATCTTCTATTACTCTTCATCATTTCTCTCGCGACACAGTGCAACCGATAAACTTGTAAGCTAATTTAGCCAGTAGGAAGGCACAAGAGCCCGGCCCTTGCCCGGGGCAAAATTCCATTAAATCGAAGCCCACTACATGCTTGTGAAGGGCAACTGCTTCTATTATGTCCAGGACCTGCCGCCATGACATCCCGTCAGGCTCAGGAGTGCCTACCGCTGGCATAATGGAAGGGTCTAGAACATCCACATCTATGGTCACATAGACATCTTCGCTGAGTGAGCCTACTATCTGGTCTATAGAAGGTTTATTCACTGCCAAATCGGACATATAAATGGGCGTTAGCTTGTTTTGTGTCAAGAATTGTTTTTCTTCCCAGCTGAGGCTGCGCACTCCTACCTGAGAGATGGGGCAAAGCTCAAAGATGCGGCGCATAACACAAGCCTGACTAAATTTAGTCCCCAGATATTCATCTCGGAGGTCGGCATGGGCATCCAGTTGTAACACAGAAAGTCTGGGAAATGCTTCCTTGAAAGCTCGAACTGCGCCCAAAGAAAGGGAGTGTTCTCCACCAAGCAACACCACAAATTTCCGCTCTTGTATTAAGCCTTGAATCACTTGATAAACTCTGCCAATCATGTCCTGGGGGCTGCTCAGCAGGGGTTCTACGTCGGGCAGGGTACAAATACCCACTTTATATATCTCGCAGTCTAGCTCTAAATCATAAAGCTCTAGATACTGAGAGGCGTCTATAATGGCCTGTGGGCCGTGTCGAGACCCACCTCGCCATTCACTGGTGCTGTCATAGGGGACAGGCAGAATTATTGTTTTGGCTTGCTGTATATTTGAATATGGTGGGGGCAATCCGGCAAAGACCCTATGTGGCAGGAATGTCCCCTCATGTCTAGAAGTGAAGGATTCGGGATTAAGGTCCTGGTCATTCATGGTAAATAAATCTCTGGGGGTTGGCTATCGCAGGCTCTGTTTCGGGCCATTCTCTATCAATCAGGCAGGTCCGCAATTTAATCAACTGGAACCCTTCTCGAAAATCTTTTATTGCTTTCTCAGTATCAAAATCCCTGCAAGAGAAAATATCTATGTTAATGTAAGTCCGCTCAACGAAGGTATGGATGCCAATATGACTTTCCGCTATAAAAACAAATCCGGATATTCCCCAATCCTCTAACACCGGACCTACGTATCTGAGCACGTATGGCGATGAAATCCTGGTCATTCCAATCTCAGCGGGATAATTTTCCAACCACGTCCGAAGGAAATCCTCATCTCGGAGAATTTCTTGGTCGCTGGAATAGCCATCTATAATTAAGTGCATTAGACCTCCTCGAGCAATGTTCTTCTTAAATCAAATAGAGCAGCATAAACTGCTCTTTGCTTCATTCTTGAGCGATTTCCGCGGAGCTTATGAGTAAAGGTCTGATCAAATTTATCACTACTCAGACCTATGAATGCATCGCCGGAATTTTTATCGGTATTCATGTTGCCCCCAATACCTATGCCGACATCGGCTTTAAAATTTCTGCGCGCAGTTTCAGCCATTGCCTTAGCTAGCTGAGTGTTTTCCTTCCCGTATTGCTCTATAATGGAGCTTTTCACACCGCAAGCCATTTTAGCCTCATCACAGCAAGCTAACAATCCCCCGTTAAAATAAGTGGAGCTCTCACGGCCACTGGCAATGGTGTTACATAAGAGCCCTTCCGTGCAAGATTCCATAGTTGCTAAACTCAAATTTTTGGTTCTGAGTAGATCCCCGATAACAGAGTCCAGTGTATCATCATCTACTCCCCAAATATACGAAGAGAGAATGCTTCGAATTTTTTCTTCACTTTGGGAAATAAGGCGTTGAGCCTCTGTTTTTTCCTTTGCTTTGGCGGTAATGCGAAGATAGACACCGTCTGGCTTGATATAAGTAGCCAAAGTGGGGTTGGATAGTTGGGAAACATTGGCCACTAATTCATCTACTTTAGCTTCGGCTAGCCGAAAGGTCTTGATTATTCTGGATAGAATGACCCCTCCAGTTACTCTTTGCTTCAGTTTGGGCAAAACTCCTTCCTGCCACATCAATTTCATCTCATCAGGTGGTCCGGGTAGGGCTATAATTATGTGGCCTTCTTTCTCAACCCACCAACCAGGTGCTGTGCCCATATGATTGGGAATTATTTGAGCTGAAGGGATGATAGTTGCCTGTTTTATATTGCTTTGTGGTATTTCGCCAACATAGCGGCTGAGCAAATCCTGCAATGCTTGCCATAAGTTATCATCGACTTCCAACTCCTCACCCACTAGTTCGCCAATAGCCTCGCGGGTTATATCATCTTGGGTGGGTCCCAATCCCCCTGTGGTGATAATGAGGTCTGCACGTCTCCAGGCTTGTTTTAGTGTATCAACCAACCTTTCCTGATTGTCGCCTACAGTGGAGATAAAATATAAGTCTATCCCCAGCAAAGGTAATTGATTGGCTAAAAAAGAAGAATCAATATCAATTATGTTGCCCAGTAAAATTTCTGTGCCTACAGGTATTAGCTCTGCCTTCATTTTAGAATGCTATCTGTGGGCCTTCCGCTTACCTGTCATTCTGACCCTGAACGCACTGAAGGTAATAATCTCGCGCCGCTCAGAATGGGCTCGGCAAAGCAATTTCAGCTAGCACTTACTTATGGAGGCGCCCAGATACCTTTCTACTATTGCCATGGCGCAATATTTACCGCACATGCTGCAAGTCGCCCCGATAGCAGGTATCTTACTGTGCACCTGCTGCGAAAGTCCTGGATCCAGAGATAGTTTAGCTTGGCTTTCCCAGTCAAAAGCCTTGCGAGCCCTGGACATTTGTTCATCCCACTCTTTGGCACCCTTTATACCTTTAACAATATCGGCAGCGTGGCCAGCAATACGAGAGGCGATTACGCCTTCTTTGACATCCTCTATACCAGGGAGGGAAAGGTGCTCAGTAGGAGTAACATAACACAAAAAGTCAGCACCAGCGGCGGCGGCAATTGCACCCCCAATAGCGGCAGTGATATGGTCGTAGCCAGCACCTACATCGGTGACAAGAGGCCCAAGGACGTAGAAAGGCGCCCCACAGCAGAGGCTCTTTTCCAATTGAACATTAGTAGCGATTTGGTTCAATGGTAAATGCCCGGGACCTTCCACCATGGCTTGAACGCCAGCTTCTCTGGAGCGCTCTACTAATTCACCAAGGGTGATTAGTTCTTCAACTTGAGCCCTATCGGTGGCATCGGCTAAGCACCCCGGCCGCAAGCCATCGCCCAAACTCAAACTGAAATCATATTCAAGAGCCAAGGCCAGTAGGCGGTCATAATATTGATACAAGGGATTTTCCTTATCGTTGTGGAGCATCCAGCCAATGAGAAAAGCTCCTCCTCTAGATACTATGTCAGTCGTCCTACCTTGCTTTTTGAGTCTGGCCATGGATGCCTGGTTCACTCCGCAATGGACAGTCATAAAATCAACGCCGTCTTTGGCATGTTCTTCGATTACAGTGAAAATCTCGTCCACACTCATGTTTACAATGGCTCCGTGCCTCTCAATAGCTTCGATACCCGCTTGATAAATAGGCACTGTCCCCACCGGCACGGTGCTAGCACCCACGATAGCCTTCCTAATAGCTGAAATATCACCCCCAGTGCTCAGGTCCATCACAGCGTCGGCACCGAAGTCGATGGCGGTCTGTAATTTCCTTAGTTCCATGTTCAAATCACAAAAATCTGACGATGTGCCTATATTGGCATTGACCTTGGTCTTCAGCCCTTTGCCTATGCCACACGGGATTAGCTTTGTGTGATTAACGTTGGCTGGAATTATGATTTCACCATCAGCTAAGCCTTGGATGATAAAATCTGTTTCCACCCCTTCTTTTTCGGCTACGTGTTTCATCGGGGGCGAAATATTGCCCTTTCGCGCTAACTCCAGCTGGGTCATTTTCCTGAAAAAACTCGCACGAGTTGGAACAGAACTAAAGTATAAAACAGAGCGATGGTCAATGCAAACGCAACCCCGGAAATAGTTACTGTCAAGATTTGGTAGGTTGGGTTTTTGGGTGACTGGCATAAGCCGCCAT
>JBMCVZ010000033.1:0-7110 GCA_048621695.1 Chloroflexota bacterium | reverse complement strand
TATTGCCGAAAGATATGGTGCTGAAATAATCCCTCTAAATTTTGAATGGGGGAAGCCGGTTGACCTTGATGCGGTGGAACAGCAACTAAAAACAAACAGCGATATTAAAGCAGTCCTGGTAACTCATAATGAGACATCCACAGGGATGACTAACAGACTCGATGATATAAGCGCTGTGGTCAAGAAGTTTGATAAACTTCTCCTGGTTGACGCTATATCAAGCCTGGGCTGTATCAATTTACCTACCGATGACTGGTATTGTGATATAGTTGTCACGGGTTCTCAAAAAGGATGGATGGTGCCTCCAGGTCTAGCCATGGTTAGCGTAAGTGAAAAAGCCTGGCAGGCTCATGCTCAGGCCAAAATGCCACGCTATTATTGGGATTTTTCCAAAGCCAAAGATTTTCTCCAGAAAGGCCAAACTCCCTGGACACCAGCTATTTCCATTTTCTATGCTCTTGATACTACTTTAGAGTTAATGCTAAGCGAGGGACTAAACAACATATTCGCCAGGCATGCTCGAATAGCTCAGATAGCCAGAGACGGAATAAAATCGCTGGGACTATCTCTTTTTCCTCAAGAGGAATATGCGTCCAATACGGTGACGGCGGTGAACGCCACTGACAAGATTGACGTCCCCAAATTAATCCAGGTGCTCCGGGAGGAGCACGACGTGGTTATTGCTGGAGGCCAGAGAAAGCTAGCTGGTAGAATATTCCGTATCGGTCATCTCGGTTCCGTGGAGGACGGTGATATCAAGTTTGTATTGGAGGCGTTAAACAAAGCTCTACCCACTGCCTATCGTCATCCTGAGCGAAGCGAAGGATATCGGAGCGAACGATCTCAGAGGTAAAACCAAAAAATGAAAATCTTAGTTGCTGACCCAATTGCCGAAGAAGGGCTACAATCCCTGCGCAGCTATGCTCGAGTCGATATCAAGACCAAGCTGGAACCTGAGCAGCTCAAGGCTATAATTGGCGATTACGATGCTTTGATTGTACGCAGCCAAACTAAAGTAAGGACCGAGATTATTGAATCAGGAAAGAAACTCAAAGTGATTGCCCGAGCCGGAGTGGGCACAGATAATATAGATGTCGATGCCGCTACCAGGAAGGGCATTGTGGTGGTTAACGCCCCTACAGGCAATACTGTAGCTGCCGCAGAACATACCATCGCCCTCATGCTTGCCCTGGCGCGTAACGTACCGCAAGCAAATAGCCGCCTTAAATCAGGTAAATGGCAAAGGGAGGAAATGGTGGGCAGTGAACTCAGAAATAAAACGCTGGGCATCATCGGTCTGGGTAATGTCGGCTCTGAAGTAGCCAAAAGGGCCCAGGCCTTTGAGATGCGCGTGGTGGCCCACGACCCCTTTGTCTCTAAAGATTATGCCCGTAATCTCGAAGTAGACCTGGTATCCATGGACGAGCTTCTTAAAGAAGCCGATTTTGTCACTCTCCACGTGCCCTTGACCGCAGCTACCAAGAACTTGATTGGAACCAAGGAGTTGGCAAAACTGAAGCCCACAGCTCGAATTGTCAACTGCGCCCGGGGCGGATTGATTGACGAGGAAGCGATTATCAAGGCAATTAAGAATGGGAAAATAGCTGGCGCTGCTTTCGATGTCTTTGATAAGGAGCCAGTAACAGATAGTCCTCTGTTCAAAGAGGATAAGATAATAGTCACCCCTCATCTGGGCGCTTCCACAGTTGAAGCTCAAACCGGGGTTGCTAAGGATGTTGCCGCGGAGGTCTTAGCTGTGCTTCAGGGACAATTCAGTAAATACGCCGTTAACGCTCCACACATAGCTCCCGAACTGGCTCCGTTTATGAGAGTAGCGGCAAATATCGGCAACCTGGCCAGTCAACTAATGGAGGGACAAATAACCTCCACGCACATCAGGTATAGCGGCGGAGTAAGTAACTACGATTGCAATCCTATTAAGACGGCGCTTATCAGTGGACTATTGCAGCAAGCAAGCGAGGAAAAAATCAACCTGGTCAATGTCGGTTTTATTGCCGCTCAGCGTGGATTGAAGATCAGCGAAGAAAAAGAAGCAACCTGTCAGAATTATTCCAACTTGCTCACCCTGGAGGTCAATACCAACGTAGGAACAACCGCAATATCAGGCACAGTTAGAGATAGCGACATCCACATTGTCCAGGTTAATGACTTCTGGATGGATATCGTGCCGACCGGGGAATATTTCCTTTTCTGCGACCATCTTGACCGACCGGGACTCGTTGGCACAATTGGTAATATAATCGGTAAAGCCGATATTAATATCAGCTCCATGCACCTATCCAGACTCAAGCCTCGTGGGAAAGCTCTTATGATTTTGGCTCTCGACGAACCTCTGGGTGAAGAGCAGCTACAGGAGATACTTGCCCTTCCTGGTATTTACAGTGCTAAAGCCGTAAAGCTATAAATCGCCTTAAATTCCTGTCCCTTATTTTCACTGCCTTCTCATGCAAATTTCACAGTTGTTTCAAATAATTATTGTACTCCTCAATGCTGAGTTGCACCTCCCCTAAAATCTCTCTTATTAGGGGCCGAGCTAAAGCCTTTCCACCGTGATGAGGAACACTGGTAGTTCTTCCATCTGGGTGTCGGTAGAAGGCGTGGCTTCCTTTTTGTCGCACCCTTATTAAATCCCAAAAAAAGAGCAACCTCTCCATCTTCTCAGCATCGATGAGAGGAAGCTTAGTCAAACCAACACCTCGATTTGTTGGATCCCGGCAAATTCAGGTAAATGCCCTCTTGTCTCAGGATCCATTTCCTCTAGGCATAGTTCGAGCACTTCTCTTAAATTTGCTTTAAGTTCGTCAAGGCTCTCCGCTTGGGTGTGGGCACCGGGAATTCCGGGAACAATACCAACATATAAATTTGTTTCTGGGTCCCTTTCAATATAAGCAGTTATCCTATCCATTTTCGCACCTTGCTTAAGCCTTTATTGCCCATAACGCAATTGTAGCAGCTCTAATGCTATTTAGGCTAGCAAGCTCACTTAAGAGAGGAGGGCAGGTCTTGTTACCAGCTTGCCCTTCAGACTCTCATTAAAGCTTGATTTACCCCTGAGGCCTGCGGCACCATATAGCTATTGCAACTCGGCTATAATACTTCTAGCTATAGAAATATGGCTTAAGCTGCTCTTCCGGAAAATACCTTAAGGCTTACCTGAAAATGGCTCTTAAGATGCCTTTATCCAGTTCCTTATGAAACTTACAGCACCCTCGCCGCTTAGGCTTCTAAGCTTTGGCATGAACTGGCTCAAGCTCAAAATTGGCCAAAACAGAAAAATCGGGGGAAATTCCCAGTCCTCTAGATTCTCTCCCTCAAGGTGGAGGTCAATAGCTTCCCTCACATTATCCACAACTTCGTCCAAGGTTTTGCCTTGAGTAACCACAGGCAAGTCAACACACTCAGCAACGTAAAATTTCTCCCCCCTATAGATTTTGACCTGGATGATCCTTTTCATAAAGCTGACTCCTTCAGGTTTTAGGCACGTTGAACCACTGCATAATTTATAGCGTTCCGAGATGAGATGTCAAGTCGAAAAAAGGGGGATGGCATAGCTCCTATCTGGGCTCAAGCCCCGGGGGAAAGCTCTTATGATTTTGGCTCTCGATGAACCACTGGGCGAAGAACAGCTACAGAAGATACTTGCCCTTCCTGGTATTTACAGTGCTAAAGCAGTAAAGCTATAAATCACCTTTTCATAAACCCGGTCAGTCCAGCGGATTAATGATTAGACCGGCGGGGAGCTTGGGGTAGAAGTAGGTTGATTTGCTTGGCATCCTGTCCTGGGCATCGGCAACAGCCTTGACCATCTCTGGCTGTGGAGGATTTAACAGGAAAGCTAATTGATATCTCCCTTCCTTTATCTGTTGGTCGGCTTCTTTCAAGTCCACGGTATAAGCGACGTCCTCTTTCGAAGTGAAACCCAGCATTTTATCCAAAATAATATGGTTGAGAATACTAACGTTAAACCGCCGATAAGCCCGGGACCTATTATCGGGCATCATGGTCTCCAGGGAAATATCTCGACGTGTCTTCAATACGACCAATGAGCCAGGCTGTAAACCAAGGATTCCCAAACAGCTATCGGTTGGCAACTGGCAGTCACTATCCTTTAAAGGGACATAATCAAGGACGAAAAAGTTCCTGAGTTGGTCTTCCAGACCTCCTAGGATAGACGATGCTATACCTCGCACTAACCTGTGGAGGGCCAGAACAACCAGTCCAGGGTCAGAAAAGTCCACCAACTCCAGCATTATGTGATTAAAGGCTCTTTTGCCAGTCAGAGATTGCTTCGCTTTTTCACCCTCACCCTGACCCTCTCCCGTCAAGGGAGAGGGAATTTGTCCATAGTTGATTTTGGCTCTTTCTTGCTGGTAAGCCAAGGCTGTTTCATAGCGATGGTGGCCATCAGCGATGTAAAGGGGTTGAGAGGATAGAAGTCGATTTAGCTCACGTTTGATTTCTGGGCTAGTTATCGACCATACGGTATGAGCTTCTGCACCCTCACCCACTCCCCCTCCCGTCAAGGGAGAGGGAACTGATGTCTCAAACATGGGCTTAGCGCGGGATGCCCCGGATAGTATCGGGGCAATCTTCTGCTCAGAATCGTGGTAAAGAGAAAGCAATGGACTGAAGTTAGCCCGGCAAGCTCGCATCAACATTAAACGGTCGCTTTTAGCTTTGGAAAATGTTTCTTCGTGAGGATATATACCGCTGCCCCAGGGTTCGAGCTTGACACGAACTATTAACCCGCGCCTTACCTTCTTTTCACCTGAATAATCAAAACGATGGTCATGTAAATAGAAGCTGGATACGCTGTCAAGCTGAAGAATTCCATGCCTCAGCCATTGTTGAAAGGTAGTAGCTGCTCTCTGATAACTATCGCCCGTGGGCTCAGGGAATTCCAGGCGAATTGCGTTGTAATTACTTGCTTCGTAATAAAGTTTTTGCTGTTCAGGGGTTATAACGTCATAGGGAGGACAAAGGACATGAGCTAAATCTCCAACTATTCCTTGGTTATACCATATACCTTTAAATGGAGAGACTTCCATGCTCTTCAGAAAATTAAAAGTCAAAGGTAAAAAATAAAAATGCCGACTCCAAAATAAAACTTTTACTTTTTGCTCTGTATTTCTGCATTTTCATTTTTGGTTTTTGCATTTCACCTATAACTGTTTAAGTCTAGCCCACGAGATCCTTGCTACTTTGACCACAGGTGATTTAATACAAGTTCACCACAAAGTGTTGGGAAAAAACGACTCCAAATTCCATACTGTAAAGAACAATGGCGGTGTTCTTTTACCGCCATCACACCATGATTCAAAAACCTCGACCGCCTTCTAAACCTAGCCAGCAGCAAGCAATTCTGTAACTATTTCGCTCACTTCTTTGCCATCAGCTTTGCCTTTGAGTTGAGGCATAAGCTGAGCCATGACTTTACCTTTGTCGCTCGGCCCCTGAGCTCCAACTGCATCGATAACCTGTCGTGCTGCTGCCACGATCTCCGCTCGACTCATTTGTTCAGGAAGATAGCTCACAAGAATAGCCAGTTCTGCTTCTTCCTGTGCCACCAGATCACTACGATTCCCCTGTTTGAAAGCCTCAATACTTTCCCGACGACGTTTTACTTCCTTGGTAATAACATCAAGTACTTTGTTATCGTCAGCGGGTTTTTGCTGTGCAATTTCAGCATTTTTTATTTCAGATAATAATAACCTTAATGTCGCAACCTCTACCCTCTGTTGTTGCTTAAGCGCTCCCTTTAGAGCTTCCTGGATACTATCTCTCAGTGCCATCTTGTGGCTATCTATAACTTTTTCGTCTTTTAGCTGCCGCTTTCTTTCGCCTCTCTTCACTAGGTTTCTCATAATGCTTGCGACGGCGGACTTCAGCCAAAATACGATCTTGCTGTACCTGTCTATTGAATCTACGCAGCAGAGCTTCGAAACTCTCGCCTGAACCAAGTTTTACATCAGCCATATCAAAACAATGTATTTTACCCCTGTGCCTCAGGTGTGTCAATTACAAAGTGGCAGAGGTAAGGTTATTGTGATTGACAAATAGTAGCAAAATGTGATAAAAATAATAATGTCTTGGCGGGGGAGGATATGGTATTAAAAAGGTCCGGCTTTGACTCAATAAATAGGTCCCTTGCTAAAAAGGGATTTTCTCTTTTTGTGAAAGTAGTAGATAAATATGCTCCAGATAGGCTGCTGCTCTTTGGCCTCAATTTTTTGGATAAACGTGTCCCAAATAAGGCAATTTCCTTCGCAATTAAGTGGGCCGAGAGATTAGCTCCTCGGAGGCTTATTTCTAACCTTATTACCACCGCTGACGAGTATGTCCCTGACGAAGTAGCAAACTCCAGAAAAGTCTGCGCTGTCCTTGCTGCAGTAGGAAAATACATTCCAGACGAGATAATTCCCCCGGAGTCGACAGAAAGATGGGAAAACCTTAGAACAAAGTTCCATATTCCGAAATTGATATTGAGCAGGCAAAAGTGAGCCTGTGGACTCGATATAGTTATTTTAATCGTACTTCCTCATGGTGTTGGTGAGGAAGAAGCAGGGTAGTGAATGCAGTACAAAAACGTCTGTGTTGAGTCTTTTGGTTATGAACTCCCTGAAACCATCATTACCTCTTTAAGCCTGGAAGAAAGACTAGCTCCAATATACGAAAAATTCAATCTCTCATATGGTCGCCTGGAAATGATGACTGGAATTCGCGAACGACGATTCTGGAATGATGGCATAACGCCAAGTCAGGCGAGTATGAAAGCGGCAGAAAAAGCCATTAGCAAGTCCGGTATCAAAAAAGAGGATATCGGATGCCTGCTCCATACCTCGGTATCCCGTGATTTCCTGGAGCCGGCAACAGCTACCGTAGTTCATGATTCTTTGGGCCTTCCTTCCACAGCCACCATCTTCGATATCTCCAATGCCTGCCTGGGTTTCGTCAATGGCATGGTAACGCTGGCAAATATGATTGAGTTGGGTCAGATAAAAGCAGGAATTGTGGTTGGCTGTGAGAACAGCAAACGGCTTATCGACGCAACAATCAACAATCTCCTTGAAGACCCCAATATTACCAAAG
>JBMCVZ010000032.1:0-7380 GCA_048621695.1 Chloroflexota bacterium | reverse complement strand
CATCCCACGAGAAGGCTGCCCAACAATGTCAATGTAAGCGTTGATTTTGTTGAAGGGGAATCCCTGCTTTTAAATCTTGATTTAGAGGGCATCTGTGCTTCCACCGGCTCAGCCTGTAGCTCGGCAAGCCTTGAACCGTCCCATGTTCTTTTAGCGCTGGGGCTTTCCCCTGAGCAAGCTCATGGCTCGCTCAGGCTCACACTGGGGCGAGAAAGCACTGAGACAGACGTAGAGCGGGTGGTGGAGGTCCTGCCTGGAATTGTCGCCAAGTTGAGAGCTATGTCTCCACTTTTGAAAACTCAAAAATAGGGGAGAAACAAATGACTGATCCTTGGTCGCTGTACAGCGAGAAGGTAATGGAACACTTCAAGAATCCCCGGAATGTCGGGGAGATGGAGAACCCAGATGGCGTGGGGCATGTCGGGAATCCTGTCTGCGGCGATATCATGGAGCTTTACATTAAGGTAAACGATGGCACCATCGTTGATGCTAAGTTCAAGACTTTTGGTTGTGGAGCCGCCATTGCCACCAGCTCCATGGTCACGGAGATAGTAAAGGGGAAGAGCGTAGAAGAGGCACTGAAAATCTCCAATAAGGCGGTAGCCGAAGCTTTAGGTGGACTGCCGCCGGTTAAGATGCACTGCTCAGTCCTGGCCGAGGAGGCGCTTAAAGCGGCCATCGAAGATTACTTGAGCAACCAAAAGTAAAAAAGGAGGTATTCATAATGAGCGCGATGGAAAAAGGCACAGCAGATATTCGGCGTATGGGGCGTGGCGATATTGATGCCGTCCTAGCTATTGACCGGAAAATCAGTGGGGGACGGGGGCTCATTACCTATAAAGATATGGTGGCGGCTGCCCCCGGAGAAGGACTTGACCTGAGCTTTGTCGCTGAAATTGATGGTCAGGTAGTTGGCTTTATCCTAGCTCGGCTAACGTATGTGGGGGTACCGTTTATTGAAATAGCTGTCGTTCAGGCTATAGTTGTTGATCCTGACTACCAGCGGCGTGGTATTGCCACAAAATTAGTCCATGCCCTGTTAGGCTATTGCAAGACTGAAGAGGTTAAGGTTAACACGATACGCGTAGCCCTGGATGAACACAATGACAGGCTACGGCGTTTCTTTGCACGCTTGGGCTTCCGCCGTAGTGGGCTTGTTATTTATGCCCGAACCTTTGAAAGTTAAGCGGACGTGTAAGAAGCCTAGGATGATCTTGCACAGTAGCCCTGGTTTGAGCAATAACGTTAGTGGGTAAAATCCTTGAAACTAACTATTGTTGAGTGCTTTAAGTAAATCTAAAAGGGGGAATATAGGAAAAAATTGGTCCAGTAGGGGAAAAAGCCATAACTCGGAGCATAGTCATTGAATTTGCTGCATATTGAGTTGTGCGCAAAGGGCAGATTATGAGTACACTAGAGGAAATCTTGAGTCTCAGCCGAGTTGTTGCTGTGGTTGGGCTTTCCGCGAAACCCGAATGACTAAGCCATAAAGTAGCCGGCTATCTAAAAGAGCAAGGCTATAGGATAATTCCGGTAAACCCAGCAGAAAAGGGAAATATTAGGGTAGCTTTGCTGTCGAGACCTTGCCTCTGTTCCAGAGTTGGTAGATGTAGTCGACGTCTTTCACCGCTCTGTACAGGTGCTGACCATTGTAGAAGAGGCAATCGGGATAGGAGCAAAGGCAGTGGTGGATACAAGGGGAAGTGATAAATGAAGAGGCAACCGCCCGGGCTAGAGAAGCTGGGCTCATGGTGGTTATGGATAAGTGCATGCCAGCGCTATCGCATTTGAGACGTTTGACTCCATTTTATATATGAATTATTATTCATATAAACCGATATTCATATGCCAATAGAAGAAGACCACGCTAGATTTCTGGGGTGCGTTGGGGAGCCGACGAGACTCCAAATAGTTAAACTGCTGGCTGAAGGCGAGAAGTGTGTTGGGGAGCTTGCCAGCGTTTTGAATAAGGAGCAATCACTCATTTCGCACCACCTTAGAGCTCTTAAGGAATGTAACATTGTGAAAGAGAGGCAAGAAGCTCAAAAGGTTTACTATAAGCTTATGGATGCTAGATTAGCCAAGTTAGTTATTGATAGCGAAACCCTAATGAAGGAGCTATCGCTGTGCGAGTGTCAGGAGGTGAATTATGAAGGAGAAGGAAATCAAGAAAGTGGTGAAAGGTAGATATGGCCAACTAGCCAAGCAGGACCAACAGAGCTGCTGCTCAAGTTGTGGAGGTGGGGTCAGTCCCTTAACCCAAGCTGAAGTTATTGGATACTTGAGAGAAGATTTGGAGCATATCCCGGAAGAGACGATTATGGGTTTAGGGTGTGGTAACCCCACCGCTATAGCAGAGCTAAGATCTGGCGAGGTAGTTCTGGATCTAGGGTCGGGAGCAGGCGTAGATGTGTTCCTGGCAGCTAACAAGGTTGGGCCGACTGGTAAGGCTATCGGCGTTGATATGACCAAAGAGATGGTAGACAAGGCAAAAGAAATCGCAAGTAATCATGGTTACCATAGTGTAGAATTTCGCCTGGGGGAAATGGAGAACCTCCCTGTCGAGGATGACTCTGTGGATGCGATTATCAGCAACTGCGTCATCAATCTCGCACCCGATAAAGCTAAGGTCTTCCGAGAAGCTTATCGAGTCTTGAAGCCTGGGGGCAGGCTCACAGTCTCCGATATTGTTTCGGAAGGAGCAATGCCCGATGAGATAAAGAATGACTCGAATGCCTGGGCATCTTGCATCGGAGGGGCTTTGGAACAACAAGAATACTTGGAAAAGGTAAAGGAAGCCGGCTTTGAGAATGTGCAGGTGCTGTCCAGCAAGGAGTTCTATATAGAAGGCGAGGGAAGCCAGGCGCTGACGAAGCTTCTAAGCATTACAGTGAAGGCATATAAGTGACAAACTAAGCCGTAATGTAACCGGCCACGGCCCCTATATGCCGGAGGTGAATAGTTGGCAGTCCAGTATTTCAGAGTATTGAGGGATTATCTCATTGAGATATTGCCCTACCTGGCGATAGGGTTTTTCCTGAGCGGCTTGATTAATGAATTTGTTCCCTCGCAGTGGGTGGAGAGACACCTCGGTGGAGGGGGTGTTAAGTCAATCCTTTACTCCACCCTTGTCGGAATAATCCTTCCCATTTGCTGCCTTGGCTCTCTCCCGGTGGCGGTGAGCCTGCGTCAGAAGGGCGCGAGGTTGGGACCAGTTCTAGCCTTCCTGGTGGCAACTCCGGCCACCTCCATAACTGCCCTTCTGGTCACCTACGGCCTGCTGGGAATAGAGTTCACCATATTCATCTTCTTTGCCGTGATAGCCATGGGTTTAGTGATGGGGCTAGTGGCAAATAAGGTCGAGGGCAAAGCCAAACTTATTGTTTCTCCGGGGCAGCAGGCTGTCGACCCAGTTTGCGGGATGAATGTCGAAGCGGGGAAGGCTGCTAAAACAGAATATGGAGGAGAGACGTATTACTTCTGCTGTTCCCACTGCCAGCAAGCCTTTGAAGGTAGTCCAGAGGAATATATGGGAGGCTCGCGGAATATTGCTCACCGTGTAAAGCATGTGTTCAGATATGCCTTTGTGGATATGGTCAAGGAGATCGGGCCGGAGCTGCTTCTGGGTCTGGCCCTGGCGGCTTTGGTAGCAGCGGTGGCTCCGGTGGGGGAATTCGTGGGCACTCATTTCGGCGGAGGATTAGGGTATCTCTTCAGCCTTGGCTTTGGCTTAATTATGTATATCTGCTCCACAGCCAGCGTTCCCCTGGTCCACGCCTTTGTGTCGCAGGGAATGAGTATGGGTGCGGGAATGTTACTCTTATTGGTGGGGCCGATTACCAGTTGGGGCACCATCTTAGTCCTGAGAAAGGAATTCGGTGGGAAGATTCTGGCTATTTACCTGGCGGTCGTCAGCCTAATGTCTTTGGCTCTGGGCTATTGCTTCTCGCTGATATAGCGTATGAGGTATAAAAGAAATGACGGTTGCTAATCGTGTATAATTGTATAATAAGTTATCCCCGTTGCGGATGGGGCTAACGAGAACCCGATTCTTAAAATGAAAGGAGGTATGGAAAGTATGAAAGTCGTAAATCTATGCAGTGAAGGTGGTTGTTGCCCGGTGGTCAGGGTCACGGATGCGCAGGTGGAAATAGGAGAGAAGGACAATACCTGTGTCCTCACCAAAGAACAGTGGGAGACTCTTAAAGAGAAGATACTCAAGAAAGAACTATAAATTGAGAATCTCAAAGTCAAGCTGATAGCCCCACCCGCTCGGTAAAAATGCCAAAGTTAAAAGATGAAGGCATACACATGTTAACGAAGAACGATTTGGCCAGATACGAACGCCAGATTCTGTATGCAGACTTTGGTGAGGAGGGTCAAAAAAGACTTAAACGGTCCCATGTAGTGGTAGCCGGCCTTGGTGGGCTGGGATGCTCCGCCTCTCTATATCTAACGTGTGCCGGCGTAGGCCATGTCACCTTGATAGATTGTGACCGTGTGGAACTCTCTAATTTAAATCGGCAGATTCTTCATTGCGAGGAAGATATTGGGGCGGGAAAGCCCTTTTCCGCAGCACAGAAACTGGCCAAATTAAATTCTTCAATAGAGGTTACTCCTGTTTTCAAGAGTATTACTGAACGCAACGCCCGAGAGATTATCAAGGGAGCTAATCTGGTAATAGACGGGATGGATAATTTCAAGGGCAGATTCGTTCTTAACAAGGCGTGTGTTGCCGAAGGCATACCTTTCATACATGGAGGCATCCACGGGCTTTTTGGCGAGGTTACTACTATAATCCCGGGGAGAACCCCATGCCTTGCCTGTGTTTTCCGTGAGGTCCCACAGAAGAAGGGAGTATTTCCTGTTTTCGGGGTAACGCCGGCATTAATTGCCATCTTGCAGGTGACAGAAGCAATCAAACTCCTTGCCGGGTTCGGGTCTTTGTTAACAGGGAAGATGTTATATTTCAATGGTAACACTATGGATTTCACATTCACTAACCTGGTAAAAAACCAAAATTGCGAGGTCTGCGGGACAAAGAAAGTCTAAAAATGAGCATCAACATAAGGCTGCATCCAATTCTGAAAAGCCTTGCTGGTGGTCAAGAAGTGGTTGAAGTGACCGGTCGTACCACTGGTGAATGCCTTGAGGAATTGGAAAGTCGTTTCCCTGTTATTAAACAACTGATTCGTGATAAACGAGCGCAGATACGTCGTCATTGTGAAATTCTTGTTAACTCCAAGTCCACTTATCCTGAGGAGCTAACTACCCCAGTGAAAGACGGAGACCAGATTGAAATTATGATTCTTGTTGCTGGGGGATAATGGCAAGGCAAGGCTGAAGGCTATATGGCTACAATAATTACGGTCTGTAAGAGCGAAGAGAAGGGTACGAGAAAGGAAGCTGTAGTCGAAGGTATCCTTAAGGAAGACTATGGCCTTATTGGCGATGCCCACGCTGACTGCTGTACCCATCGTCAGGTGAGCCTATTGGCTATGGAAAGCATCAATAAAATGAGAGAGCTGGGTTTTGAGGTAGGTCCTGGAGATTTTGCTGAAAATCTTACCACCCAAGGGTTGGAACTTGCCATCCTCCCTTTGGGCACAAGAATATCCATCGGAGAGGACGTTATACTTGAGATTACTCAGATTGGCAAGGAATGTCACAGCGGGTGCACAATCTATCGGCAGATAGGCAAATGCATCATGCCCAAGGAAGGAATATTTGCCAAGGTAATTCGTGGTGGGTTTGTCGGGGCTGGAGACCAGATAAGGATAGAAAAAAATGGTTAATGAGACGGAAAAGTTTTCTATATTGAAGCTTACTGAAAAGGGGAGCAGCAGCATTGATGATGTAGTTGCCAAAGAGTCTCCTCTTACTATTATCTTAAATAACCAAGAACTGGTAACCTTGCTCTGTTCTCCGAAAGATTTGAAGTATTTGGCTGTCGGCTTTCTTTCCTCCGAAGGGTTCCTAAGAAGCAAGGATGACATCAAAAAGATAATGGTTGACAACCAGAGGGGTGTGGTTCGGCTGGGAACTGCAGAAGGTAAAGAATTAACCCAAGATGTCTTGTTCAAGCGGATTATATCTTCGGGGTGTGGTAGGGGGGCTTCTTTCTATAGCGCTGCCGATGCCAGCAGTCAAAAGGTAGAGTCGCAGATGAAAATATTGGCTGTTGAAATCTTTATGCTGGTAAATGAATTTCAACATAGTTCTGAGGTCTATCTGGCGACGCATGGGGTTCATAGTGCTGCCTTGTGCGATAACAAAAGCATTCTGGTTTTTAGTAATGATATCGGTCGGCATAACGCTATCGATAAAATCTTTGGGAGATGCCTACTTGAGAATATACTCACTAATGACCGAATGATAATAACCAGCGGCAGGATTTCCTCAGAGATATTACACAAAGTAGCCAAAAGGGGTATACCTATGATAATCTCGATATCCGCACCGACTAACCTTGGGGTAAGGATAGCGGATAGTTTGGGCGTCACCTTAATCGGCTCTGTCAGGGGAAAGAAGATGAATGTTTACACTCATGATTGGAGAATAGTGAGGGATGGAAAATAGGGATGCTGAACTAGCAGAGAAAATCTCGGCTCTTAAAAAGAGAAGGAACGCTGTTATACTTGCCCATAATTATCAACTGGGCGAGGTTCAGGATATAGCCGACTTTGTCGGCGATTCCCTAGATTTAAGTCAGAGGGCTGCCGAAACCGATGCCGATATAATCGTGTTTTGTGGCGTCCACTTTATGGCGGAAACAGCTTACATTCTTTGTCCTGATAAGGTAGTCCTGCTGCCTGATAGGAATGCTGGCTGCCCCCTGGCGAATATGATTACTGCGGAAAGTTTGCGGGCGGAGAAAAAAGAACATTCTCAAGCAGCGGTGGTCTGCTATATTAACTCCTCAGCCGAAGTCAAGGCGGAATCAGATGTCTGCTGTACATCCGCCAATGCCGTCAGGGTCGTAGAAAGTCTGGACGCTCGAGAAATACTATTTGTCCCTGATCAGTACCTGGGGCATTACATCTCGACCAAGACAGACAAAAAGATGACTCTCTGGCCTGGCTTCTGCCCCACCCATGCCAGGATAAAGCCTGAAAGGATAAAGGAGTTGAGGAAGGAGTATCCTCAAGCCAGGGTGGTAGTTCATCCAGAGTGCAGGCCAGAGGTCATTGCCCTGGCCGACGAAGTGCTCAGCACTAGCGGTATGTGTAAGTATGCCCAGAGAGATGAAGTCAGAGAGATGGTTGTCGGTACGGAGGTGGGAATAATACACCGACTCAAAAAGGAGAATCCCGGCAAGAGGTTTATTCCTATTTCCGAGCAGGCAATATGTCCCAACATGAAGTTGATTACCCTGGAGAA
>JBMCVZ010000031.1:0-7988 GCA_048621695.1 Chloroflexota bacterium | reverse complement strand
CACCGGTAGCATCCGCTGTGGAGGGCGTATTCGTCGTTGGTTGTGCTCAAGGGCCGAAGAGTATTGCCGAATCAATAGTCCAAGCAGAGGCGGCCGCTGGCAAGATACTCTCGGCACTAGTTCCAGGCAGAAAATTGCAGCTGGAGGTTAGAACATCCGAGATATCCGAGACCTTTTGCACCGGGTGTAAGACCTGTATTGATGTTTGCCCGTATGGTGCTATTATCTTTGACGAAGGGAAGAGAATCTCAGTTGTAAACGAGGTCTTGTGCCATGGCTGCGGAAACTGTGCCGCTGCCTGTCCTTCTGGTGCGGCGAAGCTGAAGCATTTCACCTTCCCGCAGCTTTATCAGGAACTGGAGGCGGTATTGCGATAGATGAAATATCCAGACCTTACTATTTAAGGCAGTCCAGAAATTGAAAGAAAGGAGGAATTTCAATGCCAGACGAGACAAAGGTTGACCAGACGCTTGACGTGAGAGGGGAAATCTGCCCCAATCCCGACGTCAAATCAATGACGGCGCTGGAGAAGATGGAGAAGGGTAAGATTTTGGAGGTGCTCGTTGACTACCCTCTTTCTCTTGAGCGCATCCCTAGGAATGCGGAAAACCGCAAGCATAAGGTATTGAAGATAGAGCAGGTCAGTGGACCAGAACACCGTATACTGATTGAAGCCAAGGCTAACAGATAGTATTGATATGCGGGGGCAGACACAACAAATAGTCAATAAATAGGAGGGATAATAAATGAATCCGCTAGTATTTACAGGCATTCCAATTGGTCTCGCTTTTGGGTATGCCCTATCCCGGGGCAGGTTTTGTATGAACTCCGCCTTCAGGGACATCATAGTGATGAAGGATTACACCCTGCTTAAGGCGGTGGGGATTGCCATTCTTGTTTCCATGTTAGGCTTTGCCATTATGAACGCCGCCGGCGTGATAGCTGTTAACCCGAAGCCGTTAATGTGGGGCGCTAACATGCTTGGTGGCTTTCTTTTCGGAATGGGCATGGTGGTTGCGGGGGGATGCGCCAGCGGAATCACCTATCGTACGGGAGAAGGCATGATGGGGGCGGTCATGGCAGTGCTGGGCTTCTCTATATTCGCCACCACAACCAAGGTAGGTGCCTTGAAGCCGGTGGCAAGCTTTTTTCAGACCAACACCAAGGTGACATTTGCCGACGGGGCAACCCCTACCCTCGCCTTTGGTGCTCCCTACCATGTTGTAGCCCTAATTATAGCCATTGTCGCTCTTATCGTATGGTCTGCCTTATCAAGGCGGGGCAAAGCAGCAGCGAAACAAGAAAATGTTCCCCTCAAGGAAAAAATCTTCAAGAAAGGATGGGGCTGGCTGCCAACGGGGATTGTCATCGGGATTATTGCCATCGCTGCCTTCCCTGCTTCAGCGGCATCTGGCCGGAATTATCCACTTGGTATTACTGGTGGGTATGTTGGCACCCTGAATTCCCTCATCACCGGTCAGAACCTTATGAGCTGGGAGGCGATAATGGTTCTTTCTGCCATCGCTGGTGCGTTCATCGCGGCTCGCACCTCCGGGGAATTCAAATTGCGGGCGCCGGCACCCAAGGTGCTCGTTCAGACCTTCTTTGGCGGAGCTCTCATGGGGTTTGGGGCAGTGGTTGGCGGAGGGTGTAATATCGGCCACATTCTGAGCGGCGTACCCCAGCTATCCCTGGGCTCCATACTAGGTGGCCTCTTTATCGTTCTGGGTTGCTGGTTTTTGGCATACTTCTGGTTCATTAGACCGATGAGGCAAGCCGGGGGTTAGACACATTGTACAAATCAAAACACAGCGTGATGGGGAGTTATGATGGCTAATAGTATCAAGCAAGGGGCAGTCCTCCCTGCCGAGGGGGGGGCAAATGAGAGGATTCTCAGTTTCATCAAACAAGCACTCAGCAAAGAATGCTTCGATGCCGCCCTCATGACGGCAAAAGTGCCTAAGAGCGATTCTTTCGCCCACTTGCTAATAGAAGACGAAACACTTTTAGAAGATGCGTATCCACTCTGTCCAGTTATGCCGATACAGGGGGCGAGAGCGATTTCCAGCCTGACCGGGCATGGGAAAGGCAGGAAAAAGATAGGGGCTCTGCTGCGACCCTGCGAGGCTAGGGCGGCAGTAGAGCTGTCCAAACTGGAGCAAGTGGATTTGGAGAACATTTTGCTTATTACTATGGATTGCCCGGGGGCGTTGCCACTTGCTGACTGGGCCCAGGACCCAAAGAAAATAGAAGAGGCATTTTCCAGGATTCTAAAGGGTGGTAATAGCGATGGGTTGCGGCCCATTTGCCAGATATGTGACCAATTCTCAACAACCGGTGCTGAAGATTTGCATATAGGACTGTTGGGCACAAAGGACAGTCTCCTTCTCATTCCACGGAGTCAGAAGGGGAGGAGTATCCTCGACGAGCTCGGGCTTCCTATTGAACAAAATATATCAGACTGGGAAACACACGTCGACACGCTTACCAAGGAGAAGCAGGCAAAGCGCAAGCAAGCCTACAAAGAATTAGCCGCTAATACAACAGGATTAGATAAGGTGCTTGAAGCTTTTAGTAAATGTATAAACTGCCATAACTGTATGAGGGTCTGCCCAATATGTTACTGCCGGCAGTGTTTCTTCGATTCTGATACTAGCAAATTCCCATTTGAGGATTACCTTATGCAGGCTGAGGCAGCTGGTGGACTAAGGCTTCCACCTGACACCTTGCTTTTCCACGTCGGGCGCATGTTGCATATGTCACTTTCCTGCGTGTCCTGCGGGGCGTGTGAGGATGCTTGCCCTACCTCCATTCCGGTTGCGCAGATTTTTAGTTGGGTAGGGAGCCAAAATCAAGAAGAGTTTAATTATGTTCCCGGCAGAAGCACAGACGAACCTCTGCCGCTAAGAACCTACCAAGACAGGGAGTTAGAGGAAGTGGAACAATCTTATGCAGGAACTTCCGCCGCGAAGGAGACATGATATGCCCAAGGTGCTGGAATTAAGTAAAGGTATAGAAGACAGTGTTCTCGGACTGCTTAAATTCCTTTTGGAGAGTGGCAAGGTGAGTGGCGTCATCACTCTTACCAAAATGAGTGAAAGTAATACAGTAGCTTATTCGCTTATTACTTCGCCTGACCTGCTCAGAAACGCGTCGCCGCTTTTCCCCTTGATGCCGGTGAACGCAGGCAAGATGCTTTCGCGCATCACTCTTATGGAGCCATCCGAGAAGCCCATCGCAGTAGTGATGAGGCCATGTGAATTGAGGGGTTTTGTAGAGCTTCTGAAGCGAACCCAAGGAAGTTCGGAGAACTTTTTGTTCATAAGCCTGACCTGCGGCGGAGTCTACACACTTAAAGCTGCTGTCGATGGTGATATCGAAAAGAAGCTGCCTGAATATTGGGAGACAGTCAAGAAAGGGGAAATTGTTCCTGATGTGAGACCAAACTGTGCAGCCTGCACGGAGTTTGTCCCCCATACTGCGGATATGACTGTTGCTTCATTCGGGAATAACGACCTTGAAAAACGGTGTGAGATATACCTGAATACTGAAAAAGCAGAAGCTATAGTGACTGAGATGGAAGGTAAGATCTCAGAACGAGAGCCAAACACGAAATCCCTAGAGGCGCTTCGCAGCAAAAGAGAAGGTCAAACGGCTAAGCTTCTTGACGAGTTCAAAGACATGGATGTAGAGAAGGTGTTTGGAAGCTGCATAGGTTGCCATGCCTGTAGCAACGTCTGCCCTGCTTGTTATTGCCATCTATGTTTTTTTGACTCGCCGACTAGCGACCATAGCGCCCGAGACTATGAATCGAAGGTAGAGAAAGAAGGCAGTGTCAGAGTCCCTCTTGACACCATATTTTACCATTTGGTGAGGCTATTCCATGTGAGTCTGTCCTGCGTGGGCTGCGGTCAGTGCAGCGATGTTTGTCCTGTTAACATACCTCTCGGGATAATAGCTATAAAAACAAGCGGACCCGTTCAACAGGCATTCGACTATGTAGCCGGCAAGAGTATTGAAGAAGGACTGCCGATCACCACATTCAAACCGGAGGAGTTTGCCGGAGTCGCAGACTAACACTGACTTCACTTGCTAGTAGGGCACAAGAACCGGGGGCGATCAATTGCCTGTCCCTGTTAGCGCTCAGGGGCACCAAATGCAAACAATGCCTGCCGCAGAGGCGATAAGTAGGCGTACGCAGGGCGCATCACCCATAAAGAGAGGATGTAGCACACCTCTATCTGAACCAGAAGGCGCAGATAAGACTCTGAAAGGAGAACCAACTGATCCAACAAGTTGTGGAACAAATAAGAGCACTCAAGCTAAATGAAACTTATTGCGCCAATTGTTCTCTGTGCGCCTCCCTTTGTCCTTTTGAGGCGATAAAAAAAGAGCCAGAGACAGGAAAGATGGTCCTGAAGATAGAGAAATGCCAGGTATGTGGTATCTGTTACTCCAGTTGTCCGGCCAAGGCCATTGATATCTCTTACTACGACCTTGTCTCGCTCACCAGCTATCTTGAAGGCGCCAAGGAAAACTATGATTCTGATACTCTGGTCATCGCATGCAAAGGAAGCAGCCCAAATTTCAATTTGGCAACTAGTCTGTTTGGAGTCTCCAAGTTCATCTCCCTATCTGTCCCTTGCGTAGGACGTATTGCTGAGGACATTTTCCTGAAGGCCGTTGCTGGCCTGGGCATCAAAAAGATATATGTTCTCGCCTGTGATGAGAATTACTGCCGGTTTGATAAGGGGAGCGCTCTCAATGACCAAAGACTAACTATCCTAAACTTGCTGCTGGAGCAACTTGGTTTTGGCAAAGATGTCATCACCCTGAAGAGGAACAGCCTTAAAGTAAAAGCGGATCGGGATAAGTGTATCAGATGCGGCAACTGCGTATTCTACTGCCCTTACAGTGCTGCTAGACTGGAAAATGGAGCAGCTACCTTCGATCTGGAATTGTGCCGCGGCTGTGGTTTATGTGTAGCCTTATGCCCCGCATTGGCTTTGGATTTAGAACACTGGGAAGAGGATCGGATATTAACATTAATATCGAGTTTATCCAAGGAAAAAACAAGACCAAATATTTTGGTAATGCGCTGCCAGTGGGCTGTTTTTTCCGAACTTAGCGAGGAGTTTGACTCCAACGTAAATATCATAGATATGCCGTGCGCTGGGAGAATTGACCCTCTACATATTATGGAGGCTTTCCGGCAGGGCATAGACGGCATCATGATAGCTGCCTGTCATGAGGAAGATTGTAAATCGAAAAGGGGAAGCGAAGAGGCACGGCGGTTAACCACAGCGTTGAAGAAAACTTTAAGCCAGATTGGTTTTGAAGAACGGCTTCACTTTTGCTCTGTAGCTCCAAGGTATCCTGAATCTTTCCGCGAAGAGCTACGGCTGTTTAAAGAAAGGATAGAAAGTACCTCTTCACAGGAGGTCAGGCAGTGATAGTAACAACTCAAAAACCACTAGATGAGATTCTGGATTTTTTATCTCCTTACAAATCTATCTTGATTGCCGGTTGTGACGGGTGTACCCAGCCACCGCGAGGCTTGAGAGAAGCCAGAACTCTGGCTCAATTGCTTGAGCTTGGGGGGAGGTTGAGAGGGAAGGATTTCAATTTTAAGGTAATTACTCTACCTAAACAGTGCGACTCATACCTTACGCTCATTCCGCTGCAGCCCCAAATGGAGGATATGGAAGCTGTTCTATCGCTAGCCTGTGGCCTGGGGGTACAGACTATAGCTCAAGTTCTCCCTGACTTCCCTGTTTTCCCCGCTCAGAACACCTTATTCATCGGGTCAGAGATTAGGGAGGACAGTACTCTCGAGGAAAGATGCGCTGCCTGCGGCGATTGCTCGCTGCCTTCAACTGGAGGTATTTGCCCTATCGCCAGATGTGCTAAATCTTTGCTTAACGGTCCTTGCGGAGGCTCGCAAAATGGCAAATGCGAAATTGACCCAGAAAAAGACTGCGCGTGGGATTTGATTATCAAACGCTTGGAAAAACTGGGCAGCCTGTCAGCCTTAGATGAGATTCGCCCTCCCAGGAATTTTGGAGAAGTAATGAGGCCTGGGAAGGTCAGCGGATAGACTCACGACAGGCTAGTCTTGCCAGTTGTAGGCAATCCGACAAAGCAGTTACTGAAGGAAGAACCTCACGTTTTAACTGTCAACGGAATACATCGAGCAGTTAATTACTATCGGTAAATATGGAAAAATGATAGATAAGGGAAGATGAAAATTACAGTTGTTTATGACAATGAAGTGAAGAGGGCAGGATTAAGGGCAGGATGGGGTTTTTCTGCCTTTATCGAAAGTCCGGAGGCTCCACCAGTTTTATTTGATACTGGTGCTGACAGCCCCACACTGCTACATAATATGAAAGAACTCAATATGGATCCAACGAGCATAGAGACTATTGTGATCTCCCATGCTCACGGAGATCATGCTGGAGGACTTTCCGAGATTTTGAAAATAAACGGAGACGCCCATCTTTTTCTCCCGAGTTCATTAAGAGGAGCACTGCCGGAGAGTAAAGTAACTATTGTTGAAGATGCCATGGAGATTTGTGCTGATATCTTTTCCACGGGCGAGCTAGAAGGGGTAGAGCAGTCTTTAGCGCTCAAAACGGATAAAGGGATATTTGTAGTAACAGGATGTGCGCATCCAGCCATAAGGAATATTCTAAGCGCCGCCTCGATGTTCGGAAAAGTCTATGGCGTCGCTGGCGGCTTCCACGGATTCCAGGACTTTGAGCTTTTCGAGAGCCTATCCCTTATTTACCCCTGCCACTGCACCCAATATAAAAGGGAGCTATTAGATTTGTTCCCAGGCAAAGCCTCGGAGTGTGGTGCAGGACTAGTAATTCAACTGTGACGAGGCATCACGGAAAGTCGCATAATGGGCAGGAGAATTATTGCCACGGAAAGAGGGGGAACAGGGAAATCATCCTTTACTGCTTTGATAAGCAGATACTTGAAATCCCCAATATTGCTTGTTGACCTTGACCCTGACCTTAGCCTTACTGACATGCTTGGGTTTAACTTTCGTAAAGAAAACTATAAGCTACAAAAGTGAAATAGCTTCGTGAGCTAGCTTTCTTAGCTAGCTCAAAGGTTAGCTCACTTCAATGTGAATAGTGCAATATTTTTGCATAGTTACAAGGCAATGCGGTTCTCAATGAAGCACTGCTCTCACTTTGACAAAAGTAGAAGTCTTCTTGTATAAATCGAAGGGCTATGAGTTCGAACACGAAAATAAGAGGTACGCAATTATTTCGAAATTTAACATTCTCGCTATAGTTAAATAACGATAATCCAAGGAGGTTGGTAGATGGTTTACAAAATCACCAATTGCATCCATGCGAGGCTCCTGCACTCCTGTGGATTACGGGGGACGATGACCAATGGAAAAATATGAAACAATTATCATAGGAGGCGGTCCTGCCGGGCTTACAGCGGGTCTTTATACATCGCGGGCAGGCCTCAAGAGCTTGCTAGTGGAGCGCGGCATAGTTGGAGGCCAGATAATAAATGCTACTCTGGTTGAGAATTATCCTGGATTTCCTCAGGGTATCTCTGGTGCCGAGCTAGGGTCACTCATGCATCAACAGGCAGTCAAGCATGGTCTGGAGATAGTAACTGCCGAGGTTACAGGCATTTCCCAGGGACAACCCTATAGCATTTCCACAACTGATGGTGACTTTGAAGCTACAGTTATAATTATCGCTGCTGGCTCAGAGTATCGTAAGCTGGGGGTAAGTGGAGAGGAAAAACTAGTAGGCCATGGCATTTCCTATTGCGCAACCTGTGATGGCTTCTTCTTTCGTGACCGGGAAGTGGCAGTTGTTGGCGGAGGTGATACAGCTATCACCGATGCTTTGGAGCTTACGCGGCAAGCCAAAAAAGTCTATGTAATTCATCGGCGAGACCAACTCAGGGCAGGGCAAGTCTTGCAGCAACGAGCCTTTGCCGAGCCCAAG
>JBMCVZ010000030.1:0-8063 GCA_048621695.1 Chloroflexota bacterium | reverse complement strand
GGAGATTTTGCTACGCCTTCGGTTCCCCGAACTTCTTTTCTGTGGAAAGCATGTGTTATCGCTGCCGGATCATTGCATATATATTGACCTATGGCAGATTCCGGGTAGCCGACCCTGAAAACTCCAAGTGCATCGTCCTCTGGGGACATAACCCCGATAATTCCAATCCCATGTTGGCTCGAGCCGTCCAGAAAGGCAGGGATAAGGGGGCAAAGCTTATCGTAGTTGACCCCAAGCGTACTCGATTGGCCGGGGAGGCAGATGTACACCTGCAAATTCGACCGGGTACGGACTGTGCCCTTATAGAAGGCCTGATCAACATTATGATCTCCGAAGGGCTCTATGACAAGGAATTTGTTGACGAATGGACGTTCGGTTTTGACAGGCTGGCCGAGCATGTCAAGCCGTATACGCCTGCATACGTGGAAGAAATAACCGGGATACCAGCCAGGCTGGTGGAAGAAGTGGCCCGTCTTTTTGCTACTACCAAGCCAGCTTGCATCGCCCAGGGGACGAATGCTCTGGATCAGCATACAACCGGTATTCAAAATAGCAGAGGCATCGCTATTCTTCAGACAATAACCGGGAACATAGACACTGCTGGTGGTTTCATCCGGAGTCCAAGGCTCCGTGAAAATCCTGTGGAAATGCCACGGAAACTCCAGGAAAGGGGTATAGGGCAGCGAGAGTTTCCGCTTTTCTACAGTGTGCTTGGCCGGGAGTTCGGCGAGGGGCAGGCCATGCTTCTCAGTGATACGCTTCTGACCGGCAAGCCGTACCCCATAAAAATGATGATTATTGCCGGCTCTAACCCTGTGCGTACCTGGCCCGACTCCGGTAAGGTCGCCCGGGCCCTGGGCAAACTGGATTTCCTAGTCGTCATGGACCAGTTTATGAGTCAAACAGCACGAATGGCCAACATAGTCCTTCCGGCAGCTACCTTCCTGGAAAGGACAGAACTCAGCGATTACTACAGCCTGTGGGGCATACCCTATGTTATGCTCCGAAAGAAAGTGATTGAATACGAAGAATGCTGGCCTGACCTGAAGTTCTGGTTTGAACTCGCCCGTAGGCTGGGCTATGAGCAGTATTTCCCCTGGAAGAACCCCGAGGCAGCTTTTGACTACATTCTAGAGCCTTCGGGATTTACAGTGAAAAGGCTGACTGAAGATATTCCCCAAGGAATACTCTATTCCAAAACGAGGTACACAGAAAAGGAATATAAGAAGGAAGGTTTCCGTACCCCCTCGGGAAAGGTCGAATTATACTCGGAGGCTCTGGCTGAGCAGGGATATGATCCCATGCCCACCTTCAGAGAACCTTTGGAGAGCCCGGTAGCTACACCGGACCCGGACTATCCCTTGATCTTGACCACGGGTGCCAGGATATTACAGTTCCTCCACTCTCAGCACCGCAATATACCGAGACTACGCCAGGGTGCTCCCGAGCCACTAGCGGAAATTCATCCTGAAGCAGCAGTCAGGTACGGTATCCGCGACGGGGATATGCTCACCCTGAGCACAAAAAGAGGGAGTATCGATATCAAGGCAAAAGTCACAGACGCTATCAGGCCCGATGTGGTTGCGATCTCTCACGGCTGGGATGAAGCGAATGCAAATATTCTCACCAGTCAGCAACCAGCTGACCCTATTATCGGATATCCGGGTCTTAAAGCCCTGCTCTGCAATGTCAAGAGGAAAACATGAACAGTAGTTTGAGATTGAGCAAATAGAGACTGCTCTAGCCAATCGTCGATAGTGGCATGATGGTAGTACTTTCTACAGATGATTATGGTCGTCGAAATATGGGAGACAGGCGATGAGCTATGGTCGGTCTTCGGCAAAGAAGTCTTTCATATAATCTGAATCATTCATATTAGGACAAAAACACACCTGGAGGTATTGAAAAACGAGGTACGCAGAGACAGGGGTTAACCTGGAAATCGACCTGTCCCGTGGAAGTATCGAGAGGGAGGCAAGTGACCCAGGACTAACTGAACTTCACTTAGGTGGGTTAGGCACCAATGGCAAGATACTTTGGGACAGAGTCCCCCCTGAGGTTGACCCCTTTTCTCCTGACAATCTACTGATATTTGGCACGGGACTCCTGGCGGGCACACCCGCTCCTGGTGCTAACCGTACCATTGTTTCTACATTTTCCCCCCAGACTTCATTAATGGCATTTTCGATGATGGGGGGATTCTTTGCACCAGAACTGAAGTATGCCGGTTATGACAAACTAATAATCCGGGGGAAATCTCCCAATCTGGTCTATTTGTGGATAAACGATGGTAAAGTGGAAATACGCGATGCCTCCCACCTGTGCGGTAAAGGTGCCGGTGAAACTGCCGAACTTATCAAACAAGAGCTGAAGCAGCCAAAAGCCCAAGTGGTCTCCATCGGCCTGGCAGGCGAAAATAGAGTCTATTTTGCTTCCATCGAGCACGGTAGATCCAGTGCCAGCCGCGGAGGAATAGGTGCCGTCATGGGAGATAAAAATCTGAAGGCGATAGCCGTCCGTGGAACACTGGATATCAATGTTGCCCGACCGGATGAATTCGTGGAATTTTGCCAAGCAGTCCTGAAATTTATACAGCACCGACTGGACAATCCGATTAAGGGAGTTATGCCAATTCACGCCACTCTTGGTGCCCCCCAGGAAATGGCGATAACTGATGAGCAGTGGCATACCACTAATTTTGCCTGGGGCAATGCCCGCATTAGAAGAAAAGACTTCTGGACCAATCAAATAAGAAGAAGATGGGAGAAGACACAGAGAGAAGCGGTAGAGCGGCTAATAAGCTGCTATAACTGTCCTCTTAAATGTGGAGCAATAATTGTCCATCCAACACTTAAAAGGTATATGATGAAATGCTTCTCGAAACTTACTTATACGATGGCAGCCTTTTCTGACCTGGATTTCGGTTTTAGAATCGCCGGTCAGGCCCAGGAGTACGGCGTGGACGCGTACTCCACCCCCCAGGTTATGGCTTTCGCCCTTGAGCTTTATGAAGCGGGAATTTTAACCGACAAGGATATGCCGGGACTGCCGTCTGATATCGAAGGAAGGTTTTTCTGGTTACTTGACAGAATCGTTCGGCGTGAAGGGATTGGAGACGTCCTAGCCAATGGTGTTTATCAGGCAGCCCGTCAGATTGGCAAGGGGGCTGAAGCTTATGACCACAACACCATCAAGAAACAGGAGCAGATTCCCATAAAGCTGGGCACACTGAACCCTTTTTATTATCTCATGTGGTCTACGGGCGAGAAGATAAACATCACTCAGATTGAAGGTCAGGTACCCCAGGGACCCTTCCCCACCAAAGAGCTGAGGGAGGAATTCATAGAAGATTGGGTACAGATTCCCACTGGAAAGGAGGAAAGGTTCAAACAATTCATTTTGGAGTGGGGAGATGAAGACAAGAGACTACCATTCTGGCCATCCATTGACTTGGTCTGTGAACTTGTTGAGTGGCAAGAGACGATGCACTACATTGATGACTGTACTGGGATATGTACCGGTTTGTCATCATTTGCCTATAAGCCTCCTTATCATACACATAATTTGCCGCCATTGATTTCCGCGGCGACTGGAATTGACCTCGAGGAAGCAGATTTATGGCAAATAGCCAGAAGGAACAGGATTCTAATTAGAGCCATCAATGTAAGAAGGGGGTTAAGGAGAAAGGACGAGCGTCCTCCGGAAGACCATTGGAGGAAGAGGTTCCCTGAGTTTGAAGCCAAACTCCAGGATGAGTATTACAGATTTAGGGGATGGAATAAGGAAGGTACTCCCCATAAAGAGACATTGGATGAGCTGGGCCTTGATTATGTGAGGGACGACTTTGAACGGAGGGGGATTTATCAGAGCGGATAAAATTGAAGGCTGGGGGGCATTTCATAAGCGATGGCTGAGGAGATTGACGCGATCGCTTCGCAGCGAAAAGTAACAACTCAGGTTTCTTCGCAAGAAATGGGTGAGGCTTAATTTCGGAACAGATGCTCTGGATACTGCATGAAACACCGTTGGCGGTTTATTATTGTTTTCTGTTTCTAACAGCATCAATTACTGAAAGAAGGACTCCGATACCTATGAGAGAGTAACCTAACACACGCTCATCACCAAAAATAATCCCCAGAACCACAAAGGACATACCCAGTATAAGAAGATTAGACGGGTTAATAAGTTGATTCCTCTTTCGCCTTGAGATAAGCAAAAGAACCATAATAACAACCAGGGCGGCTATTGAAACGGCTGTCCACACGGGTTCCATGAATACCTCCTTTCAGCACTACTGGCTAATTCTACAAATTATAGCACTGAGGGCAAAGAGGGGATGGATTATTGCCACGGAAATCCACTAATTGCTTGTTTTATCATAAATTTGGGGGTCCCGGCTCGACCAACCGAAACCCCCAACATAAAGGAGTAGAGAAGTGAACACAATAGCAGAGGAAGCCTCGCTATCGCGCCGGTCTATGCCGGCAGTTATATGCTACCATATCATTATGAACCCTCCATGAACTCTAAGTGAATTCTCCCTGAATTTTCTCCTACCCCTGCAGGCTCGATGCGGGTCAGTCTGCGAAAAGCTTTGGGTCTTGCCAGGCCTATATCGCCCATCAGAGCGCAATCCTTCGCAAAAGTTGCCCTATTTTGTTGACCGATAGAGCCCCAAGCTATCCCGAAACTCGGTGAATTGCTGCATTCGGGTTTGCTTGGATGTATAATTAGTTCGTCCGAATTGGAGAGTGCGTGAAACCGCTGGTAGTTTATTATTCTTTGACAGGTAAAACGAAGCTAGTAGCTGAAGTAATAGCTGAAGCTTTGAATGCCACGCTAGTGGAGATTAAGGAGACAAAGCCCAGAAAAATAGGCCCTTCCTTATATGCGATTGGTGGCTTAGAAGCTACAATGAACAAGGGAAGTAAGATAAATCCCATAGATGTTGATTTGAAGCAGCACGAAACGATATTTATAGGTTCTCCAATCTGGAACTCAAGGCCAGCACCGGCTATTAACTCATTTATATACCAGACAAATTTTGAAGGCCGGAGTATTATTCCATTCTTTACCATGTATGGCGACAATTCAGAGAAATCTCTAGCGAACATAACGGCCAAAATAGAGAAAAGTCAGGGTAGGGTAGCAGGCTCTTTTGCCATAAAATCCTACAAGGTATCCGACGAGGAAATCATAGCTAAGGCTAAGGAGGCCATAAAAAATTATTAAGGGGTCCCGTAATCTTTGTTAGCTAAACTGACATTTCTGGGTGCAGCGCGGAATGTTACAGGTTCCTGCTATCTTTTAGATAGGCAGGATGCCCGTGTGCTTATAGATTGCGGGATGTACCAGGAGCGGAAGCACCAGGAAAGAAACTGGCAGCCATTTCCCTTTGACCCTAAGTCAATTGACGCCGTTTTTTTGACGCATGCCCACCTCGACCATTGTGGACTTTTGCCCAAACTGGTACGTGAAGGTTACAGGGGCAAGATATACTGCACTCAGGCTACCGCCGATATAGCCCAGATTATCCTACTTGACGCGGCAAAGCTGCAAGAAGAAGACGCTGCATATAAAGCAAAACGCCATAGAAGGGAGGGGCGCCGCGGTCCCTACCCTGAAATACCCCTCTATACTGTAGAAGATGCCGAAGCAGTCGAGCCGCACTTCTCCGCCGTAGAATATCTGAGTTGTATCGAAACTAATAGCAATGTCGAGGGCTGTTACTATGAAGCGGGGCATGTGCTCGGGTCGGCAGTCATAAGTATAAATATCCGACAGGACGGCAAGAACAACAGGGTAATTTTCTCCGGTGATATCGGTGAACCTGAGCGACCGATAATAAATGACCCGACTATTTTCGATGAGGCCGAATATATAGTTATAGAATCAACCTACGGCGACCGTACTCACGAAGAACACAAGAACACTGATATTCAAAAACAATTACGCGACTGTATCAACAGGACCGTAAGCGCCGGGGGCAACATCATTATTCCCAGTTTCGCTCTAGAGCGGTCCCAGGAACTACTGTACCACCTGAATGAATTATTTTTGTGTAAAGAAATTCCACCTTTAGTTGTCTTTCTGGATAGCCCTATGGCAATACGGATTACCGAAGTATTTAAACGTCATGCCGACCTCTTTGACAAGGAGATGATGCAGCGACTGCGCCAGGGCAATTCGCCTTTTAGTTTTGAAAACCTCAGAATAGTACAGACTGTGGAAGAGTCTAAGGCCATTAACAACATAAAGGGAAGCAGTATTATTATAGCTGGCAGCGGTATGGTAACCGGCGGACGTGTTAAGCACCATATTGTCCACAACATCAGAAGGGCAGAAAGCACGATATTATTCGTCGGCTATCAAGCGGAGGGGACGCCGGGCAGAATATTGCTGGATGGTGCCCGGAAAGTCCGTCTCTTAGGGCAAATGCATCCGGTGAAAGCACGCATTGAGCAAATCGACGGGTTTTCTGCCCACACCGACCGTGATGGACTGCTGGAGTGGTTAGCCGACATTCGTGTCCCGCCGCGTTGCGTATTTGTCACCCACGGGGAAGAAAAGGCAGCCAATAGCTTTGCTAAGCTCCTGAAAGAGAGGACGGGGTGGACTATAAAAGTCCCCAAATACAAAGAAACTGTGAAGCTCGCTTAATTCGATAGAGGAGATTCAATTGTGAAAAAGAGCATTCTGCGCTGGGAGTTAGGAAAAATCGTATTCATAGTCGTTTTAGGCTCGCTGCTGCACTTTGTGTTCGAGTGGTCCGGCAACTGGACTCCTATTGCCCCGATTGCCGCTGTGAATGAAAGTGTGTGGGAACACCTGAAGCTGGCTTTTTGGCCAGCATTGGTGTACGCGGCTTTGGAGTATGGCCGCTTTGGGAAGTCAACAAACAACTTCTTCTTTGCCAAGACTCTGGGAATTTATCTAATGCCAATCACCATTGTGGTCCTTTTCTATTCATACAAATCTATCCTGGGATATGGTCTTCTGATAGCTGACATTGCGATTTTCGTCATAGCTGTCATAGTTGGGCAGCTGGTGAGCTACAAACTACTAACCGCCTCTCCATTACCAGCAAGGCTTAACCATTTTGTCCCAATTGCCTTAGTGGTTCCGGGCATTCTCTTCGTGCTCTCACCTTCTATCCACCACAGGTGCCACTCTTCAGAGACTCCGTCACCGGTGCCTATGGCATTGTAGGAGAGTGATTAAGAAATAGGTCTTGCTATCCAGTGGACTTATCATTAAGATATTGTAGAAAAAGTTATCAAATCGAGAGTAAATTAACTTGTAGAAGGAGAAGAGCATGGAAGAAGATAGAAGACGTTGGCACCAGCGCCGTTCAGCAACTCTGGTAGGCCCTATTTGGTTCATCGGCTGGCTATTTACAATCGGTTATGCCGGTTTGGTTTGGTGGGAGATTTTACTTGCCATAATAGTCTGGCCATACTTTCTGGGCCGGGCACTGTAATAACCAGTTAAGAGCGTATTCTCCGATTCTTACTCTAACTCTCTGTAGAGCCTCATAGCCCTCGCCCCAGACATAGAAATCATCGCTTACTTCTTTCCGACTCCAATATCAAAAAATGTGAGGAGGAAGAGCGATGATGGCTGTGGCTGGCCTTGAACCGGCAACTAAAAGTCTGTCCATTTCAAATAAGCTTAACGCTCATTAACAACTCGTCGTCTTGTTAAACCAATACTAACAAATTTTCAATACCAGCAGGCTGTTCTGGTGAAAATGGCATAGCAAGAAACAGTAGTAGAGTGTACAATTTTGCCGCCGGCGATTTGTCCGAAAATGACTGAATTACTATGAACGGGCTGAATGGATGGAGCCATTGAACGACTGGAAAAACCAACAAATTACGGACTTATAGATTACTCTACAATTATTCAGAAAATAAATTGGAGGATTATGAATGAGCAGTTTAGCAGAGATTAAAAAATCAACGTGTATGGGGTGTCATATTCACTGTAAGGTCGAAGGCCACATAGCAAATGGGCGTTTGGTGAAAATCGAAGAAGATAAAGCTTTCCCGAAGGCTGAAGCG
>JBMCVZ010000029.1:0-8815 GCA_048621695.1 Chloroflexota bacterium | reverse complement strand
GCAGCAATGGTGGGGAAGACGCACGGGCAGCTCATGGAAGAGACCTATGGTCGGGGTGAAAAATATCAGGAGATGATGCTGCGTACCTTTAATGCTGCCGAGCAGCTTAAAGAGAAATATGGGAGCGATTTCGACAGGATACCGCCAGCAGCCATAGGCATATATACCTATTACGACAGGTTATCTATCGGCCTCAAGCAACTTATGGCTGGTGAGCGCAAATTTGCCCTTAAATATATAGACAGAAACGATATAATGTCGCTCACGAGGGAGGCAGCCGATGTTTCTGGAATTCCCTATATAATGGAAACCGATGCTGAAGAAGTGGAGAGAATTCTAGGATAAAGGAGAAAAAATGCTCAAAACAGTTTGTGTCAAGCACTGCGCCGAACCTTTCTGTATACCAGCATGTCCTTCAGGAGCACTACTGGTGAGCGATGGCCGGATCAATGTTGAATCAGACAAGTGTCATGGATGCGGGCTTTGCCGTGTGATGTGTATGACCTGGAGCCGGGACCATGCTATGAGAACGAAAAGCCGGTTCTGGCTTGCCGGGAGACTGTAAGCTGGTACGGGAATTGCCAAAGCCTTTTGACAACAGATAGCAACACTGTCGTGGGAATTGCACCAGACACCTTCCTCAGTATCCGACCCGAGGGTGAAACTCTGGTACCAAGCATCTCTATGCCACCGGAAGATATCTGCTTTCGCCAAATTTGACTAGACTCAAGGCTGGCTAAAACATGCTTGCCGAAATTGATGTAGCAATCATCGGTGCCGGAGTAATCGGCCTCGCTACGGCTGGTGAAATCGCGCAACCCGGAAAAGCAGTGTTTGTGTTTGAGAAGAACCACAGTTTCGGGCTTGAGACCAGCAGCAGAAATAGTGAAGTGATTCACGCCGGCATCTACTATCCCGAGGATTCATTAAAGACAAGGCTCTGTGTCGAAGGGAAAAGCCTGCTCTATGAACTTTGTGACAGGCATGGTATAGCCTCCAAAAAGCTGGGAAAGATCATCGTGGCGACAAGCGAAAATGAGACTGCCCAGCTTGAGAAGCTTTATGAGCAAGGAAGAAAAAATGGCGTCGAAGATTTAATGCTTCTTTCCCGAACAGAACTTAAACGGCTTGAGCCAAATGTTGAGGCTAGAGCTGGGCTATTATCCCCTTCCAGCGGGATTCTAGATTCCTACACTTTGCTGAAGGTGCTTTATAGCCAGGCGACCGGAAAGGGAGTTGAGTTTGCGTTTGGCACCGAGGTAGTAGCGATAGAGAAGATAGGGGAGAGGTACAGAGTTGAAATAAGGGATCGGGAAGGCACCTCAGCCTTTATCAGCAGAATTGTGATAAATGCTGCTGGCTTAAACTCTGACAGGATAGCCCAGCTTGTTGGGATAGACGTGGCAGAAGCAGGTTACAAACTCCATTACTGTAAAGGCGAATATTTTAGTCTAAGTTCGAAATATAGAAATGTTGTAAACAGGCTCATTTACCCCACCCCAGAGCAAGCTGGAAGTGGGATTCATGTGACCGCGGGGCTCAATGACAGGGTGCGGCTTGGCCCAGATGCCCACTATGTCGAGGAGGTAGATTATCGGGTCGATGAAACACAGAAGGAAGCTTTTTACAACTCGGTCCAAAGATTCCTTCCCTGTATCGAACTTGAAGATTTAGCCCCTGAATTTGCTGGCATAAGGCCTAAGCTTCAGGGGCCAGGCGGAGCTTTCCGAGATTTTGTCATTGCTCATGAAGAGAAAACCGGCTTTACCGGCTTAATAAACCTAATTGGGATAGAATCACCGGGGCTCACTGCCTCCCTTACCATTGCCAGATACGTGGGCAGAATGGTGAAAGAGCTTTTTGCTTGAAGTTATTATGGGCGGGGTTGCAACTGTAAAGATGGCGTTTTGCAAAGTGGTATTCTCAAGTCAAATGCTGTCTATATAAATAAGTCGACTCATGAGATATAATACTTTATCCGATTACAGAATCGGGGCATTTCTAAATGTTTGCGATACATGTAGACAATCTAGTCAAGACATATGATAGCCGACGTGTGCTTGACGGAGTTAACCTTGATGTGCCAGAAGGCGAGTTCTATGCTCTGATGGGGCCAAATGGTTCAGGGAAGACCACTCTCGCTTCGATAATTGCTGCGGTGAAAACGCAGGATAGCGGTATTGTTGAAGTCTATGGAAAGAAGCCGGCACAGGCTAAGGAATTCATAGGCTATGTACCCCAGGAGAATTTCTCCTCGCCCAAGCTCTCAGGAAAAGAAAACCTGGTATATTTCGCTAATCTTCTGGGATATTCTCGGAATCAGGCAAATCAGCTGGTGGCTGAAGTGCTAAGAAATGTTGGGCTTTCTGGAGAAGCAGAGAAGAGAGTTGCCAAGTACTCTGGTGGTATGAGGAAAAGGTTAGAAGTTGCAACAGCAATTTTCCCTGGTATAAAAGTCCTTATCCTGGATGAGCCTACAACTGGCCTCGACCCCGCAGCCAGAAGGTCCTTTTTCAGTATGATTCAAGATACTATGGACAGGAAAACCAGTATTATCCTGATTACTCATATCGGGAGCGATGCTGAGCTAGCCTCAAGAGTGGGGCTTATAGACAATGGCAAAATGATAGCCGAAGGCACTACCGATGAACTCAAGAGGAAACATGCTGTAGAGGATGTGATAACCGTGGAGACTGCTGTGAAGAACGATAGTGTGCTCTCAGTTTTAAGGGGTTACAGCACCAATGGAAAGGTAACGGAAGCGGCACTATTCTGGACCATAGCCTGGCCGATAATCTGGGTAATCATTGGAAGCTTCTCATTTACAGGCAGCGCCCCTCAACAAGTGGTTCCTTATATCAAGGGTTCTATTGCCATTTCAATGATGGTTTTCGCTCTGATGATAGCCGGCATGTCCAATCTTCCTGCCAGTATTGCCGGCGATAGACAGAACGGTTTACTTTCCAAACTCATATCAATGCCCATAAAACCTTACAGGGATTTCTTGGGCAGAGTCTCTGCTGTTATTACCCTTTCCTTACTGGCAGCAGCTCTGGTTATAGTAATTGGTATTGCAGTCGGTGCACGTTTTACAGGAACTGGAGTCGAGATTGCACAGGCGATTGGCTTCGTCTTTCTGGTGATTTGTGCCTCTGCTGGAGTTGGGCTTATAGCCGGCACATTGATTAAGAATCTTCAGGGCGCGATTATGACAGGGGTCGGCATTGCAGTAATAACATCTGCCTTATCAGGCTTGTTCGCTCCATATGAGGTTCTACCGGTGCCACTCCAGGTATTTTCTCGAGTATATCCTATTTCATCAGCCCAGGCATCGATCGTACACTTACTGGCTGGACCAGATATGGTTGCGTATAATCCTTTGACTTCTAACCAGGTAGCTCTAACTATAACTCTTTCTTTCGCACTTCTCCTTGTCGGTACGGTCTTATACTCAAGACTCGGTTGGAAACTCGATTAACTAACCAATTTCAACCATCCACACCAACCTCTCGGCTGTCTTGCTGTCGTAGAATATGTTGAAAAGAAACTTGCTAAAATATGCTGACCGATGGTACCGATGTGGTCAGCCATCGCCCCTTGTTTTCCTAAATCAGGTATTTTAAATTATAATTGGTGGAAACCAAGATGCCCAAAATTGAACTAGAAACTAAAATTAAACCTTACAACCAACATAGTAGGGAAGGTAAGAGCGTTATGCTGCGCTATTTTATTTGGACCATCGGCTGCCAGATGAATAAGGCAGAATCCCGTCAAATAGCTGGCTACTTAGATTCTGTTGGCCATCAGGCAGCGACTTCTTTTTCCAATGCCGATTTAGTGGTTCTCAATACATGCGTGGTAAGACAAAGTGCTGAGAATAAGGTCTTAGGCACCTTGGGTTTATTGAAAGGTCTAAAAAATAAACATCCCCATCTCCAGATACTTGTTACTGGATGTTTAGTCGATTCTGACACCCAAGAGTTGAAGAGACGATTTCCTCACGTTGACCTGCTATTTAAGCCTGGTGATTTCCAGGAACTGATTGCCTGGTGGGAAAAGCAAGGCGTACCTATTGAGCAAAGATTGCTTCGCGGAGTTTACCCTGAGCGAGATTCTTCGGTCGTCCCGATTGCATCGGGACTCCCTCAGAACGACAAGAAGCGAAGGGCTGGCAATGATACTTGGATGGCCCCCTCACCATGCGCTTTTATCCCCATTATGCAGGGCTGTGATAATTTTTGCTCATATTGCATTGTTCCCTACAGGAGGGGAAGGGAGGTGAGTCGCCCTCTGGGGGAAATAGTATGTGAAGCGGAGGAGCTAGTAGGACGAGGCATAAAAGAGGTAACCTTGCTGGGGCAGAATGTTGATTCTTACGGACACGATTTGCCCGGGCATTCCGACCTTGCTGATTTGCTGAACGAATTGAGCAACATAGATGACCTTGTCAGGATTCGCTTTCTGACAAATCATCCCAAGGATATGAGCCTGAAGCTCATTGACACTGTAGCTTCTCTAAATAAAGTTTGTGAGCATCTGGAACTGCCTGTTCAAGCTGGTGATGATGATATACTGAGGGCTATGAGACGAGGGTATACCGTGGAGAGATATAGAGAGCTTGTTTACACTATTCGCCGTAAGATACCTCAAATATCTCTGAGCACAGATATAATCGTTGGCTTTCCCGGAGAAACAGAGGAGCAATTTGAGCATAGCCTGTCTCTGCTTAAGGAAATAAGGTTCGATGTTGTTCATGTGGCAGCTTATTCTCCTCGCCCTGGCACTATTGCCTGGCGGGAATATCAAGATGACATTCCTTCGGACGTGAAGAAAGAAAGGCTCAGCAAAATTGAAGAGCTTCAAGCGGCTATAGCCAGCGAGATTAACTCACAACTCCAAGGCAGGCAGGTGGAAATGCTGGTAGAAGGCAAGAAGAGGGGGAAATGGTTTGGGCGCACCCGGAGCAATAAGCTGGTATTCTTTGAAGACACTGGCAACTGGCTGGGCCAATTGGCTAGAATACAGATTGAGAAAACAAGTCCCTGGTCACTGGGAGGCGAGGTTAAGAAAATAATTAATTAAAGGAGGGTTCATGGCAGAAGACGGTCTAGGAATATGGGGAATGGTCATCTTTTTGGTAGTAATTTTTGCCGTCATGTATTTCTTGATGATCAGGCCAAGGCAGAAGCAACAAAGAGAGCAAGAGGAAATGATGATGGAACTAAGAGCGGGGGACAGGGTGATTATAGCTGGCGGGATTTACGGGCAAATTGAAAGGCTCGGTGAAGATACCGTAATTCTGAAGATAGAGTCGGGGGCAACAATGAAGGTTGCTAGAAGCAGCATACTTGGCAAAGAAGAAGTTGAGGAAACTAGTAGGGGAGTATTCTGATATCGGGAGCTTGAGGCATCAGGTGGTCACCATCACATAAGTTGGGGACGTGACTCGTTTTTGAAATCTGTTCAGTCTTTGTGAGACTCTGTACTTGTGTTTTTCCTCTTGACGACGGGAAGTTACAGTAAATGAATCGCTACGACTATATTATAGTTGGCAGTGGCATTGCCGGGCTTTATATTGCCTTGCTCGCTATAGAGCGGGGCAGCGTCCTTGTCCTGACGAAAGGGAGTATAGATGATTGCAACACCAAATATGCTCAAGGCGGCATTGCTGTTGCCACGGGCAAGGATGATTCCCCCGAATTACACTTCAAAGACACTATGGCTGCCGGAGATGGCCTGTGCGATGCCGAGGCGGTACGTATTCTAACTGACGAGGCTGCTGATTGCATTGCCGATCTAATCAACTCGGGGGTGCCCTTTGACACTTTGGACGGTGAAATTACCCTGACCAGAGAAGCAGCTCATAGTGTGCCGCGCATTATGCATGCCGGCGGAGATGCCACCGGGGAGCACATCGAGGTTACCTTGAGTCGGCATGTGCGCTCCACTCCTGCCAAAATACTGGAAAATTGCCTGGCTAGCGAAATTCTAATCCAGAATGGAAAAGTAACCGGCGTAAGGTCTCTCGATTGTCGAACTGGCTCTGTTGAAGAGTATCACTGCCGGTTTCTCATCTTAGCTACGGGTGGTGCTGGGAGGCTGTTTAAATATACCACTAATTCTGATGTGGTCACTGGCGACGGGATAGCTCTGGCATTTGAAGCTGGTGCTGAAATAAGCGATATCGAATTTTTCCAGTTTCATCCTACTGTTCTCCGCCTGCCAGGAGTAGCTCCTTTCCTCATTTCTGAAGCGGTTAGGGGGGAGGGTGGTGTACTTAGAAACGTGGAAGGCCATCGCTTCATGCCAGATTATGTTGCTGAGGCCGAGCTAGCGCCGAGGGATATAGTAGCCCGCAGCATCGTCTACGAGATGAAGAAAACCCACAGCGACAGAGTTTTTCTGGACGCTACCCATTTGTCGCCTCGGTTAATTACCACCCGCTTCCCCCACATATATCGCTTCTGTCGGGACCATGGACTGGATATCACCAAAGGGCTTATCCCTGTCGCCCCCGCCGCTCACTACCTTATGGGAGGGGTGAAGGTCAATAGTTGGGGAGAGGCAAATATCCCGGGATTGTTTGCTGTTGGCGAGACCGCCTGCACCGGTGTACATGGTGCTAACAGGCTGGCATCAAATTCCATGCTTGAGTCGGTTGTTTTTGGCAAGAGGGTAGTGCAGAGAACTGAGATAGCCAACTCTTCCGAAAGCGGTCGGTCGCCAGCCGTCGGCCGTTACAGCTCTCTTCCCGACCGCAAGCCGTCATCCGCTGCTCCACCGCTTAACCTGCCCAACCTGCAGTCTCTCATGTGGGACAAAGTAGGAATCATCCGTTCTGATAAGAGCCTCAAAGAGGCGGCAACCATTTTGGCCACCTGGGAAAGCCTGCTGCCTCAACTCAGTGACAGGCCCTCCTATGAATTAAACAATTTGGTATTATGCGGCCGGCTTGTGACGGAGGCCGCTTTGCTCCGCAAAGAAAGTCGCGGCGCCCACTTCCGCACAGATTTCCCCCAGACCTCGCCAGAGTGGCAACGGCATATCGTTTTTAGGAAAAATGTTATCAAGTAAGCCCCAGATTGAAAAAATTATCGATCACGCTTTAGCCGAGGATCTTGGCAAGGGGGACGTTACTACTGAGGCATTAATACCCGGCGAACAGCAGGGGACTGGTTTTATTATGGCCAAGGGGGAAGGCATCCTGGCTGGCATAGAAGCTGCCAAACAGGTTTTCCATCGAGTTGATCCAGAGTTAAAGGTGGAGATTCTTCTGGAAGATGGGGCTAGAATTAAAGCCGGTAGTAAAGTAGCCAAAGTGTCGGGCAGCATTGCCAGCATTCTCAAAGCGGAAAGGGTAGCCCTGAATTTTCTCCAGCGCTTGAGCGGCATTGCCTCGGAGACCAATCGTTACGTGGCAGGAGTTGAAGGACTGCCTGTACGCATTATGGATACCAGAAAAACCACTCCGGGCTTGAGGTCGCTGGAAAAGTATGCCGTTAGTGTGGGGGGTGGGAAAAATCACCGTATGAATTTAGGCGATGGCATACTCATTAAGGATAATCATCTGGTGGCGCTATACAAACAAGGGTTGAATATAAAGGAAATTATAACCAGAGCGAAACAAAACGCTCCGTTGTCATTCCGAGGATTCCACACACCGTCATTGCGAGGAGCGAAGCGACGAAGCAATCTCCAGGCAAAGCAGATTCAGGTCGAAGTGGAGGTCAGGACTGTATCAGAAGCTTTAGAAGCCGTTGAAGCCGGAGCAGATATCGTCATGCTTGACAATATGACTCTCGATGATATGCGAGAGGCGGTGAAATCTATTAACGGCCGTGCTTCAATCGAAGCCTCGGGTGGAATCACGCTGGATAATGTCCGGGCTGTAGCTGAAACCGGTGTTAATTTTATCTCTGTTGGCGCCCTTACCCACTCCGCCCGGGCTCTAGATATTGGTCTTGATCTTGAAGTTGAATGACTCGGGAGTCATGGGCGATTATTTCTAAAGATTAGCGGGCGCTCTTCTCCGCAATAACCAGATATCGTTCCGGGACGTCCTCGAAGTGAGTTACCTTCAAAGCAGCTTGCGTTATCAACTTTCTTAGCTGAAATTCATCGGGTAGAAGGTCATTGGCGACCGCGCCACCAATGGACTGATGAAGCTGGTTAATCATAGTTCGGCCCATGGTATGGCAGATGACCAGCCGGCCATTATTTCTGAGTACTCTGGCTATTTCCTTCAATGCCCTGACCTTGTTGTCAAAGTGAGGAAAGGCGCTGTTGCACAAGGCCAGGTCCACAGAATTATCAGCCAGGGGAATAGCAAGAACATCAGCCTGGGCAAAATCAACTATAGGCTGGAAGTTCTTGGCTTTCGCTTGACATAACATCTCTGCTGAAAAATCCAGGGCTACAATTTTTCCTTCGTAACTCAGCTCTGTGATTAGAAAAGGCAAAAGGACTCCGGTACCACTGCCAATATCAAGCACATGATATCCAGGTTTAATACCTAATTCCTTGATGATGTTGCCGAGACACGCCAACCTTTCTCCGGTAAGCTCTTTATCCCAGGTCGGGGCTAGTTGATCGAAATACTCTTGAAGTTGCATAGCTAACCTGTTAACGGAACTTGCTGCCATCTCTTCACTTTTCTCTTAGGAGAGAATGCAGTTGCCAGGCCGAAGATAATAGCCGAAGTTATCACTATAGCGGCACCTGAAGGAAGGTCAAGCAAATATGAGGCCGCGAGTCCAGCCCAGCAAGAAATAACACCAAAAGCAACAGCGATAAGAAGCATCCGCTTTAAGCTATA
>JBMCVZ010000028.1:0-8915 GCA_048621695.1 Chloroflexota bacterium | reverse complement strand
TCAAAGGTGTTGCCAATGCTTCTGTGGAAGAGTTAACCCAGACGAAAGGTATCGGACCAGCCAAGGCGGCGCAAATTAAAGCTGCTCTTGAATTGAGCAAGAGGCTGGAAATTGATGTCGATGAAAAACCCAAGGCAGTGCTTAAGTCGCCGGAGGATGTGGCTGCCACAGTGAGGAGCGAGTTGAAAGGCAAGAAGAAGGAGCATTTTTTGGTAATTTGCCTGGATACTAGAAACAGGTTAATAAATTGCAGGCCAGTTTCCATGGGCAGCCTGGACACGAGCATTGTTCATCCCCGTGAGGTGTTTAAGGAAGCAGTTTCTTCCTCCGCTGCTTCAGTAATTTTCGTGCACAATCATCCTTCGGGTGACCCCGAGCCATCCAAAGAGGATATTGAGCTAACCAAGCGGTTGGCTGAAGCCGGCGAAATCATAGGTATTGATGTGCTTGACCATGTCATCGTCTGCGATAAGAGTCACTCAAGCCTGAAAGCCAAAAATTTGTTTTAAATTTAGTGGCAAATGACAAATGTACGCCCTTCAAGTACGCGGTTTATTTAGTCTTAAATTCTGGGATAAACTATTGGGCAAGCGAGTATCATGAAGACTGGCAAAAAAAGCGATGTTTCCCTTTTTCCGTATGAGACGAATAGAACTTTCCTCAGAGGGTTGAGAACCCTTTTCTCCGGAGTAGCCAATACTATCTCTACGGGTGACTCGGTAGCGGTGAAGGTTCACATGGGGGAATATGGCGGTAGTGCTTACCTTCGCCCGCCGATAGTACGCCGGGTTTGTGATTTGATTAAAGAAGCCGGAGGTAAACCGTTTGTCACGGATACCACTACTCTTTATCCCTTTAGGAGATTCACTGCCAGCCAATACCTGGCGACAGCAGCCTTTAATGGCTTTACCAAGGAATCACTGGGGGCGCCCGTGGTTATTGCCGATGGGGAGCAGGGATATGATGGCGAGTGGGTATATATCTCCAAGCAGATTTCTGATTGCTCTTTAGACAGAATAAAGATAGCCAGGGGAATTATCGATGCTGACTCTATGATAGTTCTTTCTCATTTGAAGGGGCACGAACTATCTGGATTTGGCGGCTCTATTAAGAACGTGGCTATGGGCTGTGTTACCAAGGAGTCGAAGGCTGCTCAGCATAGGGTAAATCGTGGTGTCATAGAACTCTCTAAATGCACAGGCTGTGCACAGTGCGTTGAAGTCTGCGCCTACGAAGCCTTGTCTGTAATTGAGGAGAAAATAGTGCGTGATGATGAGAAATGCATGAATTGCAATAATTGTCTTTATACTTGCTCAGAGGGCGTTTTTTCCTTACCTCCACAGGCTAAAGAAGTGTTTCAGGTTTACCTGGCTCACGCTGCCGCCGGGGTGCTGAGCCGTTTCCGCTCCAAAGTTGCTTTCATCAATTTCATCCAGGATGTAACTCCTTTATGTGACTGCGTCGCGCCATCAGGTTTGCCAGTAGTTCCTGATATTGGCATCCTCGCTTCTACAGATGTAGTAGCCGTTGATAAGGCATCGTTGGACTTGATTGCCCAGAGCAAGCCTATAGGGGAGTTTGCCAACATTGGCTCTCCCGATATATTGGGTAAGATCAATGGCACGGACAGTCTGATTCAAGTAAGAGCTGCGCAGGAACTTGACCTGGGCAACATGGAATATGAGCTTAAAGAGCAAAAATAAGAATGCAAAATGACGGAGCAAATATGAGAAATCCTAAGCACGAAATCCTAAATCCAGAATAATATCAAATAACCAAAATCCGAATGACCAGAACGATTTTGGTATTTGAATTCAGACATTTGGATTTGTTTCGGATTTAGAGCTTAGATATTGGAAATTGGGTAGAAGGAAAGATGTATTCTCGCTTTTTGAATTTTAATCTTTCTTAGGATTTAATTCCTATTTACCACGCTCTATAGAGTAACATGGAAGATGTTAACCTGGCTCGCGCTCTTTTGGAGGGAGAGAAATGGAATCTCGTTATAGTGAAGGGAGGCAAAGTTTTGTACAGTTCCAGAGAGAGGGGAGTAAGACCATTTTTCCAGGCTGTTCAGAGTATGGGGGCAAGTTTACATAATGCTGCTGTAGCTGACAGCATCGTGGGCTCAGCAGTAGCTATGCTTTGCCTTTACGCTCGGATAAGCTCCGTATATGCTGGCATATTAAGCCAGGGAGCGCTTGATATGCTGAAAAGGCAAGGGGTTATCATTAGTAGTAAGAGCACAGTTCCTTATATCTCTAACTATGATGGCACAGACTTATGTCCTTTCGAGAAGCTGGCAAAAAGTTGTCAAGGGCCTTCTCAATTGTTTGCAGCATTACAGCTTCTTTTTGCGGAAGGTGACCAGTGAAAAGAATTTGGCAGCTTGCATTATTATTTCTGCTTTTGGTGGCTTTATTAGTTTTGCCTTCGGTCAGCTGTTTTTCTCGGTGGGGTGGTGAAGGCGTCCTTCGTCTCTGGAATATCGCTCCCATAACGCTTGACCCGGCAATTTCTGCCGATATGTCTTCGCATACTTACGTTATGCAAATCTTCTCTGGTTTAGTTCGTCTTGACCATGAATTGAATATGGTGCCCGATATTGCTGAGAGCTGGGAGAAAAACACCGATGGCAAAACATATACCTTCCACCTGCGCCAGGGGGTGAAATTTCATAGTGGAGGGGAGGTCAAAGCCGACGATTTCAAATATTCCTGGGAGCGAGCTTGTGACCCCAATACTGGCTCCGGCACAGCAGCTACGTATCTGGGCGACATCGTTGGTGCTAAGGATATGATGGCGGGAGAAGCGGAGGAAATCTCGGGGGTTAAAGTCCTTGATGACTATACTCTTCAGGTTACTATTGATGCTCCCAAGGCTTACTTCTTGAACAAGCTAGCTTATCCCACTGCCTTTGTGGTTGATAGGAGCAATGTGGAATCCGGGGGCGACTGGTGGCGCCAGCCAGATGGGACAGGGCCATTTAAGTTGAAGGAATGGAGGAGAGGACAGTGGTTGATTTTGGAGCGCAGCCAGATTTACTACAGCGAACCGGCTCAACTGGAACAGGTCGTCTATTTTCTCTCTGGTGTGCCCATGACTCTGTACGAGACAAAGAAGATTGATGTCGTTTCTGTTCACTCGGCTTATATCGACCGAGTGCGTGATGAGACTGGCCCGTTTTATCCCGAGTTAGCCATAACACCCGAGCTCAGCCTCTATTATATTGGCTTCAACACTGCTCAACCTCCTTTTGACGATGTTAACATCCGCCTTGCCTTCTGCCATGCTGTGGATAAGGAGAGTATCGCGAGGGTGATATTGAGGGACACGGTAAATGAAGCTGATGGTATTTTACCGCCGGGCATGCCTGGCTATAACGAAGATCTCGAGGGACTGCACTATGATGTGGAAAAGGCGATAGAACTAATCGCCGACTCGAGATACGGAGATGCCTCAAACTTGCCACCTATCACTCTGACTGTTGAGGGCTACGGGAATAACATTCCCAGTTATCTGGGCGCCATCATCCAGGAATGGCAGCAAAACCTCGGCGTGGAAATCTCGGTGAGGCAACTGGAACCAGAGGATTTAATTTATAACCTGAAGCAAGAGAAAGATGAGATGTTTGTAATGGGCTGGATAGCTGACTACCCCGACCCGCATAATTTCCTGGACATCCTCTTCGATACCGGAAGCGAAGTTAATATCTCCGAATACAGCAACCCCACCCTCGATGCTTTGCTTGACCAGGCAGCCATAGAACAGGATGAGACTGTCCGCCTGGCTATGTACCAGCAAGCTGAGCAACTGGTAGTTGATGAAGCTCCTTGCCTTCCTCTGTTCCATGGCACCAACTACATCCTGGTGGAGCCTTATGTCAAAGGCTACGAACTAAGTCCGATGGGTATTCCCGATCTTAGCAAGGTGTATATAGACAAGGGCTAAATTCCAAAGCATCAAGTCTTCAGCAAATCCAAATTTATGAACTGTTTTGGGCTTTGCTGCACTTGTGTCATTGCGAGCGAAGCGTGGCAATCTTATGCCCCACCACGAGCTTGCTTCGGCTGATTTGGTCAGCCTCGCAATGACAAAAAAGGGGCGAATGCCTTGTAATGACTTAGCGACTATTTTGGTTATTCATATTTTGTGCTTCGGTATTGATTAGGATTTGGAAATTAGTATTCAGAGTTTCCCATTGAGGGGTTGGGATTTAAGATTTTTCACTACCGTATGGTCTGAGTTTGCCCCTTATCACGCCGGGGGTAGACAGTCTTGGAGCTATATTGGGGTAGACTGTGGTGGTATAATGGTAAGGGATGGAAAGGGAGGCGATACTCTATGAGACACTTCCTGGCGGCAGGGTAAGGTGTCATGTTTGCCAGTGGAGGTGCCTTATTAATCCCGGTAAGCTCGGCGTCTGCCGTATGCGCATCAATCGGGATGGTAAGATGTATAGCATGAATTATGCCGAAGTATCCTCGATGGCGGCCGACCATATTGAGAAGAAACCTCTATTTCATTTTTTCCCCGGTACCTATGCGTTTTCATTAGGCACCTGGGGATGCAATTTCCACTGTAAGGGATGCCAGAACTGGGAGATTTCCTGTGTGGATATTCCACAGGGTTCTCAGCAATTGCTCCCGGAAAGAGAGATAGAACTAACCAAGAGGTATAATTGCCGGGGTATTGCCTGGACTTACAATGAGCCGACAATTTGGTTTGAATACACCGTGGACTCGGCCAGGCTGGCGAAAGAAAATAATCTATACACTGTCTATGTGACCAATGGCTATGCCACGCCTGAGGCTCTGGATGCCATAGGACCCTGGCTTGATGCCTGGAGGGTGGATGTAAAGGGCTTCACCGACGGGTTCTATCGGCAGCTGGCTAAGATTCCTCGGTGGCAGGGAATTCTGGATGTCGCCCGGCAGGCTAAAGAGAAATGGAATATGCATGTTGAAGTGGTGACCAACATCATTCCTACGATGAACGACGACGAGGAGCAACTCAGGAACATTGCTACCTGGATTCAAGATAACCTGGGGGAGCTTACTCCCTGGCATGTAACTCGTTTCCATCCCCTGCGCGAATTTAACCACCTATCGGCTACCCCCATATCCACTTTAGAGAGGGCATATAGGATTGGTAAAGAAGCGGGGCTGAAGTTTGTCTATCTGGGCAATGTGCCGGGGCACGATTACGAAAATACCGTGTGTTATTCTTGTGGTAAAACAGTCGTTCGTCGCATTGGCTATGACACTCAGGTAATAGGGCTAGTTGGCTCGAAGTGTAAATTCTGCGGAGCTGAACTTAATTTCCGGACATGAGGTAGGCCTGATAAATCAGGCAATTACGGGAATACTGGAACAATGGAGGGCTAAAAATGTAGTTGCCCAATTTATTGGGCAGGGGAGTAGCCTGATAAATCAGGCAACTACAGATTGTATAGAATGTATAAGAATGATGGTGGACTAGAAGATGAGAGCGATTAAGAGTATACGTTTAAAAGACTACGATTATTCTTCAGACGGCTTTTATTTCATAACAATTTGCACTAATTATCGAAAGCCTTATCTGACGGGCAGAAGTAAGGAAATAGTTGCTCAATCTATTGAACAATTACCCTGTAAGATAAGTGGAGTAAAAGCAGATTACTACCAGATAATGCCCTCTCATATTCATATAATATTGGTTTTGGAAGAGTGTCAACTTAGGCTATCTGAAATTGTTAGAAGGTTGAAAGCGGTAACCACGAAGCAAGTTGGATTTGATCTATGGCAACCCAATTACTATGAGCATGTAATTAGAGGTGATAAATCACTAGCAAAGATTCGAGAGTATGTTCAAAACAACCCGCTGGCGGAGAGGCTATTGTAGTTGCTCAATTTATTGAGCAGCCTCAATGCAATCAGGGCAATTGCGGAGATTGTCACACTCACCTTGATCATCTCCCATCTATAGAGAGGGAAGGGGGTGTGGAAGGAGGTGTTTTATGGCGAGGGGACTTCATCCTGTGGTAAGACTGGCTAAGGAGACTGTGGAAAGCTATATCCGGGAGGGGAAGACGCCCAAGCCAGGTAAATTAACTCCAGAGATGAGGGAGCAAGCGGGCGTGTTTGTTTCTCTTCACAAGCATGGGCAATTGAGAGGATGTATTGGCACCTTTGAGCCAAAGGAGAAAAATGTGGCTGAAGAAATCATTGCCAATGCTATTAGCTCATCTACCGCAGACCCTCGCTTTCCCCCGGTGACTGTGGCTGAACTCGATGACCTGGAATATAGCGTGGATATACTTACTAAGCCTGAGCCAGTCACAGATATGAACCAACTTGACCACAAGAAATATGGTGTTATCGTGGAGAGTGGTTGGAAGAAGGGACTTTTACTGCCTGATTTGGAAGGTGTAGATAGCGTTGAGGAGCAAATTGCCATTTGTCGGCTCAAGGCGGGAATACAGGGCGGCGAGCCGATTAAGCTCTATCGTTTTCAGGTGAGAAGATTCCAGTAATTTATTGTGATTACCAGTAATGGATAGTATGCCCCTTTTCGACCTGCCGGAGGAAAAGGAAAGCGATTTGGCTCAGAGTACGCCCCTGGCGGCGAGGATGCGACCACAGACATTTGCTGAGTTTGTCGGGCAGGAGCATTTAGTTGCCGATGGGCGGGTGCTCCGGAAATGCATCGAAGCAGACCAGCTACCATCCATGGTGTTCTGGGGACCGCCAGGCAGCGGAAAAACAACTCTGGCTCATATTATCGCCAATGTGACCAGAGCGCAATTCAGTCCTTTGAGTGCCGTGAGTGCTGGAGTGGTCGATTTGCGGCGTGTTATTGGGGAAGCCAAGGACAGACTAAAATCATCGGGACAGAGAACCATTCTCTTCATTGATGAGATTCACCGTTTTAATAAGGCACAACAGGATGCTGTATTGCCTTTCGTGGAAAATGGCACAGTGACTTTTATCGGCGCAACTACGGAAAATCCATCCTTTGAAGTCATCGCCCCGCTTCTTTCCCGTTGCCGAGTCTTTCGATTGAATTTGCTGAACGATAACGAGATCAGGCTCATTGCGGAGCGAGCCATCAAGGATGCAGAAAGAGGGCTGGGAAAGCTCCAGATTACCATAAGTGATGAAGCTTTAAGCCACCTGGTGACCATATCTAACGGAGATGCTCGAGTGGCTCTGAATGCTTTAGAGATGGCGGCATTTGCCACTGTGCCTGACAGTGACGGCTCGCGGTCCATAGGCTTGTCTGCTATTGAGGAAGCATTGCAACACCGTGCTTTGCTCTACGATAAGAGTGGTGACCAGCATTATGACTTGATTTCGGCACTGCATAAATCGTTACGCGGCTCCGACCCCGATGCTGCCCTGTACTGGTTGGGGCGGATGATAGAAGCCGGAGAAGACCCTCTGTATATCGCCCGTCGCCTGGTGCGCTTCGCCTCCGAGGATGTCGGTATAGCTGACCCTCAAGCACTGGTAATAGCGGTAGCTGCCCAGCAAGCAGTACATTTCGTGGGATTACCCGAGGGCAATCTGGCTTTGGCACAAGCAGTGGTCTACCTGGCAGCCGCACCCAAAAGCAACTCCTTGTACCAGGCCTACTCCCGGGTTCAAAAGGACATACAGCATGGTCGAAATGAGCCCGTCCCACTCCATTTGCGTAACCCGGTAACTGGGCTGATGCGTGAGACGGGGTACGGGCGTGGTTATAAATATGCCCACGATTATCCCGACCATTTTGTCAAGCAACAGAACTTGCCGCCTTCTCTTCAGGGAAAACACTATTATGTCCCCGGTAACCAGGGCTATGAAAAAGAGGTTGCTGACAGGCTTAGGAAGTGGTGGGGGGAACAGAAACGCTAACTTATCCGGGCGTATAAGGCGGGAATACCAGCCGGCGAGCCGATTAAGCTCTATCGTTTTCAGGTGAGAAGATTCCGGTAAGGGTTTTGAGACCAAAACACAAAGATCACATTAGCGGATAGAAGGCATATTAGAAATTTATTATAGTGTGCTATAATACGGCACATAGCTGAAGAGAACTTTGGGACGGGAAGTGTATATTGACCAGTGTGGAAATGGGAGGGGTGTGGTTTTGCATTCCGGCATTGTTTCCCATATTGTTGCTATTACGAATAGATTGCTTCTGCTGACATCGTTTTTCCCCGGCAAAAGAGTGCTGGAGAAATGCTCTCGTTTTTCTATCCCCTTATCTGGTGGGGGAAAGGAGGTGCATTTTGGTTAAATTCTCCCTGACCCCTAAGGATATGGAATTCTACGACTTTTTCGAACAAGCAACGGGTAATCTGGTCACTGCTGCAGAAAAGCTGGTTGACCTCTTTGACAACTACGAAGATGTGGAAGCAAAAGCAAAAGAGCTTAAGGAGTTGGAACACCAAGGTGATGTCATAACGCATGAAATAATGGCCCGACTGCATCGCACCTTTGTGACACCCATGGACAGAGAAGATATTACTCTACTGATCCATAGTCTGGATGACGTAATGGACTTTATTGAGGCTGCGGGCAGAACAGCCTTCCTTTATCATATTGCTCAACCCACTGAGAGGGCTCGAGAGTTAGCCCGAATCGTTGTTACGATGGCTTATAAGTTGAACGAGGTAGTATCTCGCTTGCGCCACCGTGACCAGTTCCCCTGGATTCTGAAACAGTGTGTGGAGATCAATACTCTGGAAAACGAGGCTGACGATGTGCAGCATGCTGCTCTGGCCGAACTGTTCGAAGTCTGCCATCTTGATGCATGCGAGGTAATCAAGTGGCGTGAAATCTATGATCACCTGGAAAACGCCACCGACCGGGGAGAAGATGTCGCCAATGTTCTTGAAGGTATAGTATTGAAGCATGCCTGAGCTTGCTCTGCTGGTTCTGGTAATTGCGGCA
>JBMCVZ010000027.1:0-8986 GCA_048621695.1 Chloroflexota bacterium | reverse complement strand
CCCATCTTATCAGGTTCAACAGTAATGCGAGTAAACTTCACTTCAATCCTCCTTTTACTTCAGTGTGGCCTTCGCTTCCTTACGGATAATTTTATCATGCATCAAGCCGGCACAGGGTGCTTAAACTTGATAACGTCAATGGTCAGACGTTTGAATGGCTTTATTCTGCCTTTCGCCAGTTTTTCCATCTCCTTGTAGACTTCGGCATCAAAATATTTCTCACCGCACTGGCGACACACCATTGCAGGGACATCTTCAATAACTACCAAATCCTTTCCCCAGTGGAAATCTACGTTAACCTTTGTTGAACTACCTTACCCTTACAAGAGAAACGCTTTTGGACCATCTAACTATCTCTTGGTCTTCCAATCAGGTTTCCACTCCTCAAGGCTAGGTTCATATGCCGTAATAACAAGCAATTCTCCTTCGATTATGCCACACACTATATGCAATGGTCTATTACTCGGGGTGTTTAGATGTCACCCTGAACGAAGTGAAGGGTCTCTAGATTCTTCGCGGAGTTTATCCTGAGCGAGATTCTTCGGTCGCTTCGCTCCCTCAGAATGACACAAAGCGAAGGGCTCAGAATGACAAGAAGCGAGCTCCTCAGAATGGCAGCTAGGATTGGGTGAAGGAGATTTCATATCTGCTATTCCTGACCCTCTCTTTAATGTCGTTAATATCCATCTTGCAACATCAGTTTATGGAAATTCAGACTCTAGATATTATCGCTGATTCCATCGATGCTAAGCAAATGCTACTTAACCTGAACAGCAAGCTTGCTTGGCGAAATGACTTATATTCACCAGTGTTTAGCCTTAACACTTTACTGAATCCTATTTAAGAAAGGCTGCATAAACCACACTAACTTAAACAATCCCAGAAAATGGGTTCTGTTGTATCGGACTGTTTGAGTATTTAGGGTAAGTATTCTTGCGAAACTCGATTGACCCAATCCCAAAATTCTTGGGGCAACCATCCCTGATAATATGTCAATTGATTGATTAAAAGTCTATCATTTGGTTGCTCTAAAAATGGTTGTAGAGCTCTTTCAATATCATCTGGGCTTCTATTAGTTCCCACCAGCCAGGTTCGTTCCATTATCCTTGCCGAATGTGGCCCTATAGTCCGTATTGCATTAAGGAACTGCTCGTTGTTCCTTAGTAAGCCAAGTGGCCGTTCATAGGTAATGACGTAAATGTTCATTGCTTCGTCGTATCCTTTTTTCGCCTTTTCTTGGTCTTTGGCGATGCTGGTGGCAGCAGAGGTGGATTCTGAGCTATTGTCCCATGCTGATTCTCTATCGGCACCAATTTTCCGTCCATTTCGGCATAACCCAATTCGGCTATGCCTATCTTGTATTCTTCGCTTGCTGGGATCCGCTTCATCATATAAGGAACCCAAAGAAAGCAAGTGATAATAGTAATAGCAAATAACGTGGCCAATATATGTGTTAATAGGCTGGAAAACCATAAACAGCCTAAGAAAGCGATGACCAGACCAGCTATAATCAGACCTACAAGGTTGTAATTGGTCTTGGTTTTTCTTCCCTCTGAAAGCCCTATGGGAAATATTTCTTTGTCTTTGTTCTTCACTTATCAAATTATATCACGCTCCTACGAAATACTACCGCCCCACAGCCCAACGCAACAGAACCCGAAATGAGAATTAAAGCGGAGAATCATTTTGTTTTTATCGTTATGCTCCTATTTTCAGGTATCTATTCAAGTAAACTCTGCTAGTAACAGCAACAACCAACCCCATGCCCATAGAACAAACAAGAATATCCAAAACCAGACTTCAAGACTCTTCTTGGTGTGAATGTAATTGGTGAATCTGATGAACCCAAATGCTAGAAAATACAATGGTGCTATTATCAGTAGAGGGAGAAGCGTAAAACCATATACGAAAAAAAGAAATACCCACAGCATTTGAATCCATAGTTCTTTGTGCGAGATAAGCAAACGCGATAAACAGATTAGGAAAATCATTATCAACACCGATGCACCGAATAGTATCCCCACATTACGAGGGGATAGGTCAGAAATATCCAATTTATCTTTTGTGCTTGGAACGTGATCTTTACGTCCTAGCCGTTTTATTCTTTGTAATAACATAATGGATGTTAGAAACGCCCCAAACATTACGGCAGTGCCGACTGTGATTTCCCGAGCGGCTAACCACTTATTAGGAGGAACCTTACCCAAAGCAGTTAAGATAGAAATAGCAAAAGGAAAGGATATAAACGTCATTAGCAAAGCAAACACAGGTGGTTGCCGTATTATTTTAGTTGTTTGGTTTTTAATTCTGTCGTTGGCTAAAATCTGCTCGAAAACTAGGATTGCCCCAGCGAGAATCTGAAGTATTATTCCAACGATGGTTTTCCATCTGTCTCCCAGCATAAACGTATAGGGAATAAAATATATAATAGCTATCACAAAAATTGTGGCAGCTAGAATCTGCTTGTTCTTTCCGAACCATTCCTTCACTCTGGATGTCTTCTGTGTAACTAACCGGGACAGTACGTGTCTTAATGACAGGAACAAGTCTTCGGTAAAGTTCATGGCTTTCCTAAACCATGATATTAACACTGTGAAATAGACTGAGGGTAGCGTTTTCATATCAGATATATATTAGCACCTAGATAGCAAGGGAATAGCAATTGCGGAAGCTAGCCATTGCTTCGAGTATACTCGAACTTCAGCGAGCTAACAAGTGGTATAATCAGGATTAGGATATATACTATACTTAATGAGTTGGCTAACAAACCTGCTTAAAGAGATATTTTGGCTAGTTGTGCAAGTCAATAGAGCTAATAGGTGGTCGCAGTATAACCTAGAACTTTTTCCAAACCTGGGTATCGTCGTCCCAAACGAAAAAAGCGCTAGTAAGAGTTTCCTCGGCAGATATCAGTTGCTGGACAAATGTTACCCAGGACGGCGGTCGTATGTGCTTTGTAGCAGTGAGAATGCCTAAGTGAGACACACTGATATAGTGCTTCTGTAAAAGGAGGGTCCACAACCGATGAAGCAGTTTATAATCATTCCTATTTTCAGTAATAATGGTGTAGCCATTTTCAAATGCGTAAACTAAATGATCAGGATCGTCCCAACCGCGGTGAGACACATCTCCTACCCACACAGCATCAAACCCCTTCTTACGGAGGGCAGTAACAGTCCCGGGCGGCACGCATTCGTCCAAATAGAATTTGGGGGCCATTTGTCCTATCGAGGTGAAACCCACCTGCGCTTCTCTTCGATTTCTTCAGGATGTGCCCGATAATACTCCATCGCGGCACTGACTTCATCCACAGAGATTTCTCCTTCCCAGTCTGACACTACCTCTTCGTAAGACAAATCTAAGTCTAGAACATAGGCTGCTATCGCCCATACGGGGATGCCCTTTCCCTTCACTACCGGTTCAGACCGATAGCCTGGTTTATTAATCCGCTCAATATATGCTTCGAAGCTGGGCTTCGAAGCATATATTATATTTGGCCCGAGCACCTTGTTCCAAATGTCTTCGAAAGCGACATGCTGCTCGGTCGTATCATCACTGGTATCTCCTGTTGAAGCTCTGAATGATATCCATTCTATGGGCACATCATTTGTGTCGACTGCCCCAATCTCTAACCGTGCGCCACATGTTCCTACATAAAGAACAGGCTCATCACCAACGATCTTAAAAGGTAATGGGCTTCCGGCTCCGACATTGACAGAAATTATCCCTACGGCCGGCGATAAATATGCTCTGATAGCTTCACCTCGCTGTGGGGTATAGACAATATCTCTTGTGGTAATGCCAGGCATACCCAAGGTTGGAATTTCGTATCCGTAAGAAGGCACGTTGGTCTCTGACTCTACCTCCTCATTATTCGGGATAACCCCGGTTACTCTTCGCATGTTTCCTCTTTATTTCATTACCTTGGAAAGAATTTCCTTGACACTTTTAAAATAACCTTCTATCTCTGTCCTAAGTTGCTCCTCTAATGGGGCTGGCTCATTCGCTCCCAAGTCCATGTGGAAATTTACGTTGAAGAATATCTTATCCGCCTCCGGCCTGCCCCGTCTGGGTTCTATTACAATCCTTGCCTGCCGGCCCTCCATATTAAAGAAAAGGGTTAGTGCGGCGCCCTTTAGATCTTTAATAGCATTTCTAGTGTCGTCTTTAATAAAAGTCTTTAGCAAAAAGGCCCCCGATGTGTCATTTGGAGTGTCAGTTTCAAACTCGTAGTTTATACCATATGCTCTAGCATTACCTTTGAGAGCCTCCAAGATACCCTTGGCCACATGTGAAACTTTTCTTGCTCTAAGGTCTTTGGAACTTCGGTCCCGAACATCAATACGATTAACTCCTGCTATTACTTCCATTTGGTCTGTCATGCTGCCAAGCACAATTCGCCCATCAGTAGCTTGACCCACGTTAAGCTCTGGAGTCAAAAGTTGTTCCACCTTCTCTTTTTGCAGTTCGATTGTTGCGAGGTGTTGTCGTAATAAGAAAACTACGCTAGTAGATATCATATTTAAATTCTGCATCTCCGTTGACCCCTCCAGCAATTGTTAATGCAATTGTACCACAAAGACTTATATGCGGTAAATTTGACTCATAACTCTAATTGGCTACCTAATTAGTGGCTTTATGCTCTAAGTTGTTCATTATACCACATAGGAGTCATATATGTTTAACAAGATGACGTTCTGTTACGCTTATGACGGAAGCGAAATCCCCTCTCAAAAGTTGCTCAATTGTCCGATAAAGCCTTAAGTCATTCTGAAACTTCACTGACCCCTAGCATGGGCAAACCGGTCTGATAAACTTAGAGCTAAGAGAGTTTCTGTAATTCGCCTGAAGCTTTATCCAGCAGCTCCAGGAACTCAGCTTCGCTGAGTGTCTTTGTCCCAAGCTTCTCTGCTTTAGCTAACTTGGAGCCAGGGTCGGCGCCCACCACCACATAATATGTATTGACCCCATGCCCCTGACACATCAAAAGCGTTACTTAACACGGGGAATCCGGGTTACAGTTTTGCTCCAGATGAACTCCTCGACCTTTTCATCCGATCTGAATTTCCCCATATCATAGTGTTCATAATGGACAATTTCGGCCAGTTCTCTGCGGAAGGAAGCCCGCTCTCTTACTGGACGAAGTGCCTTCTCACTTTTTTCCTTTTCCTCATCGGGGTACCCCAGCGGTATAATATGGTCAACGGTATATACGTCAGGAATCCCTAATAACTCCCTGATTTGTGTTTCCCGTAACTCAGTCTGCATTGTAGCCCAAGCTGTAGCCAAGCCGAGGCTTGCTGCCGCTAATTGCAGAGCGTAAATGGAAATAGCCAAACTCTGATGTAAGAGAATTTCTCCTGGGAGGTGACCAGGGTATGTCTTTTGCAAGCGTCGATCACCGCAGACTACAATAAGGACTGGCGCAGTGGATAAATAGGGTTGGACTGCTACCGCCCGATACCAATTTGGGTCGGCTTCTCGTATTTTTTTATATCCCGAGGTAATACTTTGGGTTATGTTCCTCTTTGTCACCGCATCTTGAACTACCACAAACTCCCATGGCTGCGAGTTTCCGGCAGAAGGCGAATGCCTAGCTGCTTCAAGTACCTTCTCCACAATTTCCTTCGGTACTGGGTCGGGTTTAAACCTACGGAAGCTCCTCCTCTTCTTGACGAGTCGCAGGAAATCTTCGTAATTCATCACAACCTCCTTGATTTGCTTACAGCCTTATCCAGCAAGTCTAGGAACTCAGCTTCGCTGAGCGTCTTTGTCCCCAACTTCTCGGCTTTAGCCAGCTTGGAGCCGGGGTCGGCGCCCACCACTACGTAAGAGGTCTTTTTGGTAACATCCGAGCCAGCCTTGCCACCGAGAGCCTTTATTTTCTCTTCTGCTTCTGAGCGGGAGAATGAATCCAGCTTCCCGGTTAAAACAAATTCCAGTCCGGCTAAGGGTAGGGAGGGGGCAAGCCCCTCCCCTACTTTCTCGGCCTCCTCCCTTTCTAGCCTCACACCGGCTTTTCTCAGCTTCTCGATAATTTGCCTGTTTCTTTCCTGTCTGAAAAACGCAACTATGCTTTCGGCTATCTTAGGGCCGATGGAGGGCAGGGCTGAAAGTTCCTCCAGGCTGGCCTCGGCCAGTTGGTCGATGCTGTGGAATTGCCCTGCCAGCATTTCAGCATATTGGTCACCGACGTGCAGGATTCCCAGGGCGAAAATAACCCGCGCTAAGGGTCTATCTTTGCTTTTTTCGATGGAATTGAGCATATTGGAGACGCTTTTGTCCGCCATTCTTTCCAGACCGAGGAGTTGTTCCCTGGTGATGTAATATAAATCGGCAGCATCCTTAATCAAGCCAGCCTCGGACAGAGCCCGACACAGCTTTTCACCTACGCCATCTATATCCATGGCCCCGCGGCTGACGAAGTGCTTGATTCTCTCCAGGGCTTGAGAGGGGCAGGCAGCGTTGGTGCAGCGGTGCATAGCCTCACCTTCGGGTTTTATCACCTCGCTTCCACAGACGGGGCAAAGACTGGGTATGTGGAAGATTTTCTCCTTGCCAGTGCGGCGGCTGACCACAGGCCCGACGACTTCGGGTATCACTTCGCCAGCCCGCTGTACCACGACCCAGTCTCCAATGCGGATATCCTTACGATGAATATCTTCTTCATTATGCAGCGCTGCCTGGCTGATAACGACACCACCCACTCGAATTGGCTCCAAAATAGCGTAGGGGTTAAGGCTTCCCGTCCTCCCCACGTTTATACCAATGTCAATAAGACGGGTGGTACCCTGAATAGCCGGAAATTTGTAAGCAATAGCCCATCTTGGCTCGTGAGCCACAGTGCCCAACTCTTGCTGAAGGGCAATAGAATTAACCTTTGCCACTATGCCATCGGCTTCATAGGGGACTTTCTCCCGGCTTTGTCCCCAGCTCTCATAATATTTCTCCACTTCATCAAGGGAGTGGCACAGAACGATATCGGGATTTGTCTTGAAGCCCAGGGACTTGAGGTATTGCATGATTTCCCAGTGGGTGTCGGGCACCGTTTTGCCTTCAGCCCAACCCAATCCATAAACGAATATGTCGAGAGGACGTCGAGCGGTAATGCTGGAATCAAGCTGCCTTACGGAGCCAGCAGCAGCGTTCCTGGGATTAGCGAAAAGCGGCAGCCCTTGTTTAGCCCTCTCTTCGTTAAGCTTTTTAAAACCAGCTTTAGGAAGATAAACTTCGCCTCGAACTTCAAATCTGGGCGGTGCCTCTCTGGGCACGGAAAGTGGAATACTCCTAATAGTTCTCAAGTTTTGGGTGATGTCCTCACCTCGGTAGCCATCCCCCCTGGTTGCTCCTGTGACAAGCAAGCCATCAACGTAAGTCAAGGCTACTGCCAGTCCATCAATTTTGGGCTCACAAACAAGGTCAAACTGACGCCCGCCTAAAAGGTTGCTTGCTCTTTTATGCCAGGCTGCCAGTTCTTCGTAGGAGAAAGCATTGGTCAGGCTTAACAAGGGCTGGGGATGTTCGACGCCCCCGAACGCTTCTACAGGAGGTGCTCCGATCCTTTGCGTCGGCGAGTCAGGGGTGACAAGCTCAGGATGCTCAGCCTCAAGCTGCCTGAGCTCCCTCATCAACTCATCATACTCGGCATCGCTGATCTCAGGGCTGTCCAGCACGTAGTAGCGGTAATTATGGTGATTAATTACCTCCCGCAGTTTTTCTATCCTCTTCTTGTCCTTATTTATGTCCCCCATAAGGCTCCATCAATTATAATATACCATAGCTAAAACGGGTGTGCAGAGATGCCGCTTATCAAATGTAGATGTGAAAAGCAAACTACGGAGACTACCACGGAAAGTTTTTGCTCACTAGTTTCTCCCGAACGGGCAGATATAAACGCACATGCCGCAACTCTTGTGCCGAGTTTGCTCTCGCTTGTTTAGATAGTCGTGACATGCTTCAGCAGCGAATATCTCGCTCCTCGGTCTGGGCTTATCGAAAGCCTGCCCGGTAAAGGCATGCGCGGGACAACCCTTAACGCATGCAGAGCAGTCGTGGCACAGCTCATCCATAGGTATTCCCGCTTCTAATGGAGCATCTGTGAGCACCGTGCCCCACCTCACGCGGGGACCGTGTTCCGGTGTAATGAGCAAGGCACTCTTGCCAATCCATCCCATCCCAGCCAAATGAGCTGCTAATTTGTGAGAGAACACACCAATAAGTTTAGTTCTATCCACTACTTGAGACGACGGGACAATGAAAGCTTGAAAACCGGCTTTATCCAAGGATTGGGCTAACATCGCAGAAATCGAGTCTATACGAGGATTTACAATTTGATACATGTAATACCAATAATTATTTAAGGCAGCAATATTTTTATGATGGACCAACGTATTTATGATACCATCTGTAAGAACGAAGCCATGAGAAACAGCTCGTGGAAACTGGGTGAGAAATTCTCCGCCCTGTTCGGAAATACGCTGTCGGTCAGGACTAAGGTCAGCTATGCCAAAGTAAGTTGCCCCCATGTCCTTAGCCAGAGATTCCAGCTGGCCTCTAAGATTTACTTTACCCCTATCTTTCATAGCTGATTCCTGTGTGTAAGTATAGCACAGCAAAGCTTCTCGGCCTCAATTTTATTCTCAACTGTATCGAAATTACTAATGTTGCTGTGTTCCTATTGTCACTCTGAGTGATAGCCAAGGGCCCTGAATAAGCATAAGGGGTTATTAAGCCACCTCCTAATTCTGCGATATTTGTTATAATCAAGGCAGATTTACAGCAATAAAATAGAATACAAGCTCAAAAGAGGAGGAAAAAACATGACTATGAAACCAGTTGTAATTAGATTCTTCGCTCCGGTGATTGATGCCACTGTCAATGCTCTGATGAGTGCCGTCGACCAGAGAATGAAGCAGGGGACAAAAGATTTCATCATCCTTATCTCTTCGCCTGGCGGCTCTGTTATCCATGGTTTAAGCGCATATAA
>JBMCVZ010000026.1:0-10062 GCA_048621695.1 Chloroflexota bacterium | reverse complement strand
TTCGGGTACTATATTTTTCACTAACTGCAACCTTAGATGTCTGTTTTGCCAGAATCATTTTATTAGCCAGCTAGGCGAAGGCCAGAAAGTGAGCAAAGAAGAGCTGGCTGATATGATGCTTTCTCTTCAAGCTAAAGGATGCCACAACATAAACCTAGTATCGCCAACCCACGTGGTTCCTCAAATTCTGGAAGCATTGGAGCCAGCAGTGGAGTCAGGCTTGCGTCTCCCCCTGGTATACAACAGCGGCGGCTATGACTCGGTGGAGACCTTAAGGATACTCGACGGCATTGTCGATATTTATATGCCTGACATGAAGTATGACAATGAGGAGACTGCCAGAGAATTGTCTGGCATTGAGAACTATCCTGAGATAAACAAAGCAGCAATCAAGGAAATGCATCGGCAAACAGGTGACCTGGAGATAAATGAGGAGGGAGTGGCTCAACGAGGATTACTGGTTCGTCATTTAGTTTTACCTCACGGGTTAGCAGGAACAAAAGGCATAGTGAATTTTCTCAGTAAAGAAATTTCCCGCCGCACCTATGTCAATATCATGGATCAATACCATCCCTGCTACAAGGCCTCTGAAATTCCAGGTTTAGGTCGGCGAATATCATCCACAGAATTCCGTGAAGCATTATCCTTAGCTCGGGAATCAGGGCTAAATCGACTGGATAAGGCCCATCCCATAGGTATTCTTCGGGTTCATACAGCATAATAATAAAGTAGCTCAGAATGACCGAGACAGCTCAGAATAACAAAATGGCGGATGTGGCACGTCTTTCCGCCACAGTTTATGGTCGTGTGCAAGGTGTTTTGTTTCGCTACTTCGTCCAAAATAAAGCCAGGGAGTTGGGTTTAGAAGGCTATGTTCGCAACCTTGCCAGCGGTGATGCTGTGGAAGTTCAAGCTGAAGGTGAGAGGCGACAGTTGAATAAACTACTGGGACAGCTTAAACTAGGCCCACCAGGAGCTCGGGTTGAGGGGGTGGAAGTAGAGTGGGCAGACTATTCGGGGCAATTCAGTGACTTCAGTATAAGATATTAAACAGAAATCCTAAGCACGAAATCCCAAATCCTAAACAATTAGTCATGGTGCATCGCACCACCAACAAAGTATGAAAATCTGGACGTTATTTTCCAGGTAATATCAAAATTCAAAATTCCCATGATCGAAACAACGGGGTATTGAGTTTTGGAATTAGAATTTGGAATTTAGATTGGTGACGTGATTTACTTAGTCCTCAAGTTGAACCCTACCCTCACTAATCAGCCTTAAGTGCTCACAGTCAACTCCGGCTATTTGAGAAGCCTTAAGGTCAATTTCATGGGGTTCGCCAGCCAGTATTTTCCCATAATCATCCACTTCTCCTTTTGTGGGGTCATCAGTGTAGAAGAACTTTTGACGGGCTTCAATAATGCCCATATCAAAAGGCAAGGTGAAGTAGAGGTCAGCAAGGACCTTTTCCAGGCCTAATTCATACAGAGTCCCCCAACCCCCCGATTTGCCCTTTTGATACTTGCTCACCGGTAGCAGACTTAGAAGGTTTGCTACACTGAAGTGGCCAGAGCTACCGCTAACCTTGAATGGGGTGACGCTGATCAAGAAGTCGCTTCGTAACACCACATTGGGCACCCAGAAACTCTCCACAGCATAGAATTGAGAAAGGGGATTCTGCACCTCTATGAAAATGGAATCCCTGATATCCAGCATGAGAACGTGGTGAAAGTTATATCCTAAAGCTTGATATATTGGGTAAATCGATTCACCGCTAGGAGTGCCATCGGCAATAAGAATATCTGCATTGCTAACTTTTCTGATACCTCTGATAATGGTATTCAATAGTTTTGGACCTGTAGTTACAGGGTATGGCAAGGGATAACCAGCACAGGGTTTGATTAGAACTCGTCTTGCCCAGGAAAGTTGCGGGGGAGGAGTAAACACAAAATCAGAATCTTTGACAATCATTGACTTCGTATAAGCGGCCAAATTTCAATAACTACAAAGCCGGTTGCAATAGCACGATTTCAGTAGTACCCGGAAGCTTTTCTCTCTCGAATTCCACTTCGCTACCCCCTACCCGTCTCACATTTTTCTTGCCCTTAAGGAAATCCTCGACACCAGCTATAGGATAGGCACACTTAGGCGTTTTAAAATGCATGGGGATAACTACTTTTGGTTTTAACTGGTCGCATATTCGGCTAGCTATACATGCATCAATTGTAAATAAGCCCCCCACAGGAATAAATAGTATATCTACTGTACCGATTTCATTAACCTGCCCCGGAGTAAGCACATGTCCCAAATCACCCAGGTGACAAAGCTTCATATCATCTGCGGCGAAACAAAAGACAGTGTTAGGCCCTCTTTGTGTACCTTGAGAGGCATCATGATAAGTGGCGATACCTCTGAACTGAATGCCTTTTGCAGTGTTTGTGCCGTCACCTCTAACTACTTCAGGTTTGCCTTGTACTGCCGAGATATTACTGTGGTCATCATGCCCATGGCTTACCGCAACAATATCGGCAGTTTCTTCGATAGGAGAATAATTAATACCGCCAGTCACAGCGTAGGGGTCGGTAATTATTCGTAGCCCCTCCCTTGAGGTGACCAAGAAGCAAGAATGACCTAACCACTTAACTTTCATGTGACCTCCTAAGTTCGAGCCTCACTCAAGGCTAGCTCGATTAAGGTTCTAACGCCAAACCCAGTAGCGCCCTTCACTATGTATCCGCTCTCCTTGGTGGAGAGACGGGGACCAGCTATATCGATATGAACCCAAGGCGTATTACCAACAAATTCAGCCAGGAAGAGAGCAGCGGTGATAGCCCCTCCATACCTGTTCCCGGTGTTCTTGACATCGGCGATTTCGCTCTTGATTTGTTCCTTATACTCCTCGGGCATGGGCATGTGCCACATTCTCTCGCCAGTTCTTTCCGCAGCTCCAAGGACTTTGTTTACCCAATCGCTGTCATTGCCAAAGAGACCACTATAAAGCATGCCTAAGGCGACCCGACAAGCTCCCGTCAAAGTAGCCAAATCTATCAGGGGAGACAAACCCAGCTTCTGGGCATAACTCAAGGCATCAGCCAGAATAAGCCTTCCTTCAGCATCAGTGCTTATTACTTCGATGGTCTTGCCATTCATAGCCTTCAGTACATCACCTGGCTTTAAGGCTGTGCCACTGGGCAAATTTTCGGTAGCGGGAACAATGGCCGTGACATTAATCTTCAGTTTCAACTTAGCAATAGCCCCGAGTGCGGTTATCACTGCCGCAGCACCAGCCATGTCATCCTTCATTTCCCACATCCCCTCGGAGGATTTAATGGAGATACCGCCGGAGTCGAAGGTTATGCCCTTGCCCAAAAAGCCAAGGGCTTTTTTAGGATGTTCATCTCCCTGGTAGCTCAGGATGATCAGTTTAGCGGGCTGCTCGCTTCCCTTCGCCACTCCCAACAGTGCTCCCATGCCCATCTCCTCCATGTCCTGTCGGTCTAAGACCTTGATCTTTAAATCGTACTTCCTGGCCAATTCTTCGGCTGCTTCAGCCATCCGGCTAGGTGTCATATAGTTAGCGGGTTCGTTACCCATATCCCGAGCCAAGTTGGTAACATCAGCTACCAGTTTCCCCTTGCCAATAGCTAGTTCGAGGATTGGGACTTTTTCCTCTTCTCTTACTGCTATCAGTATTTCCTCAATATCGTCATATTCAGGTTTCTTGTATTTGGCGAAGCCATAAAGCCCGAGAATGGCGCCTTCCGCTATTGCCTCCGCTGAAGATTCAAGCTCCATACTGCCTGAACCAGCACCATGTAGTATTGTAGCTATCTTTCGACAGTTCACTTTGCGCAATGCCCGGCAAAATTCTCCGGCTACTCCGCGAATCTTATCCACGTTGAAGTCCTGTCGCTTACCCAACCCGGCAATAGCTACCATCCTTGCGGGTAATCTCCCAAACGTATGGACTATGTTAACTTCTCCAAACTTACCTTTAATCTCACCTCGACTAATGAGAGAACTGATAGCTCCGTCCAAAGCTCTGTCTACAGCAGCAGTAGCGCCGCTTGGTTGTTCCACACCTTCAAAAATATTTACCACAATGGCATCGGCTTCGATTTGAGCTATGTCTCCAACTATAACTTTAATCTCCAAGCTTCATCTCCCTAAAATATGTAAATTTTAGAACATTTATTTTACTTTATTTGGATGGATAATTGAAGAGGTTAATAAAGGAAATTTTGCTCTTATTTCTTTGTTGCTCGCACAATCTTATCTATTGCGCCAGTAATATCCTGCGAGGTATCAACAACAAGATGATTGCGAGAAATTCTTTGCCTTCGAGGCTTCATTTTATTATACTCTTCCCAACCGGCTTCCGAGTCATACTGAGGCATAGCTGCTTTTTCCCGGGCCAGAAGGCGTTGCTGCACCACTTCGGTGGGAGCTTCGACCTGGACTAGGATGAGCTTGGCCCCTGCTCTTTCCGCAGCACGGCAGTAATATTCCCGATGGTGCTCCAACAGGTTTGTGGCGTCAAAAATAACAGGTATTCCCTTACCTAAAAGCTCTTCGATGAGAGCATGGCAAGCAGAGAAAAGTCGCTTATTTTCACTTTCCTTATACTGAGGGGAGGGGAACAGGATTTTTCGTAAGCTATCGCTTGCCAGGATGGGAAAAGACAACCTTTCAGCCAGTTTGTGGCAGAAAAAGGACTTACCCGTGCCCGGCAAGCCACTGACCACTATAAGCGGCGGTTCTACTTGGGGTTGAGGTAAATCATTAAGGCTTTGTCTTAATTTCTCTACATCTTCATCGAAGTTGCCTGCCATAACATCACAATTATCACCACGAGGCAGCTTATGTGTCAAGGTATTGTCTTCGTCCGGTGCCTTACCTACACCTTCGGCTCTCAATGACAGGGTATGTGTAATTGTGTGTTGGAGCCTCTCTATCCCGGGGATGAGCGTCGGGCACATCGCTCTACAAGCTTTGAACTTGTGTCGCTACCATTTTGGCTGTTTTAAGGAATGCATTGACGACAGCCGGGTCGAACTGAGTGCCAGCACCGCGTCCAATTTCGTCTATAGCTTCCGTGATGGACATTGCTGACCGATATGGTCGGTCGGATATCATAGCATCAAAGGCATCGGCTACTGCTATGATTCTGGCTCCGAATGGTATGTCTCTGCCCGCCATAACCTGATGAAGTCCGCTGCCGTCATAATGGTCATGGTGGTACTCAATCATTTCGCTTATTTTACCATTAACCACCGGCTGCACAATGAGTGCGCCGATATGAGCGTGAGTCATAATTTGTTCATACTCTTCAGGTGTCAACCTGCCGAGCTTATTCGCGATAGCCTCGTGAATCGCAATCTTCCCGATATCGTGGAGTAAACTTGCCCAGCGTAAGTCCTCCATATCTCTTGCAGATAGACCAAGTTGGTCACCTAAAGCTAATGCTATCTTGCTCACCCGGCGGGAATGTCCACCAGTATACCTGTCCTTAGCTTCGAGGGCGGATACCAGTGCCTCAATGGCGCCAAGGAAAAGTTTTCTAATCTCTCCTGTCTGCTCCTCAACTCTTTCCTCCAGAAATTGCTGGTATCCCCTGACCTCGAGCCTTAAACGCCTTTTCTCGAGAGCTCTTTGGACAGCCAGAGAAACCTCCTCCAGGTAGAAAGGCTTGCAAAGGTAGTCATCAGCCCCCTGCTTCAGGCACTGAATGGCAACATTAATATCAGTAACAGCTGTAGCCATAATAACTGCTGTGTCGGGGTAGCCTGACTTTATTTCAGAGAGGAGTTCGATTCCTGATTTACCGGGCATCTTTATATCCAGAATAACCAGAGCAATCGGACTGGTTGCCAGCGTGTTCAGCGTTTGCTCAGCAGTACCCGCTTCCTCGCACTGGTAGCCTTCTCTTGATAATTTCTGACGTAGGAGGTTCCTGATTGCAGCTTCATCATCGACGATAAGTAATGTTACTTGCTGGTCAGGCATACCGTCACTCCTTATCTGCCAAGACATTTTTGGCTATTGTTTTTGGCTTCTTTTCATCTATAACCATTAGACTGCTTTTTTCGTTGGCTTAGCTTGTTTTACAGTAAACTCTTGAAATGGGTGGGATTTTTAATGGGTATATCGATAATAATGGTAGTTCCCTTACCTAATTGGCTAGTAGCGTGTATCTGCCCGCCGTGCTCCGTCACTATACCGTGGCAGATGCTCAAACCAAGTCCGGTCCCTTTGCCTGCTTCTTTGGTAGTGAAGAAGGGGTCGAATACGCGCCCCAGATTTTCCGGGGGGATACCCGGGCCATCGTCAGCTATTGAAATCCTTACGTTGCTGTTCTGTTTTTTGGTGGTGATGGTCAGAGTTCCTCCGTTGTGTGCTTTAATCATAAAATATTCAGCGTTGATAATTATGTTCATGAAAACCTGCTGCATCTGGAAATAGTCAACCTTGATTTCGGGGAGGTTTGGGGCAAGATGTCTATCGACATCGATATGGTTTACTTTGTGTTCATGAGCACGTAATTGCAGCACATCTTCAATAATGTTATTTATTTGGTTAAGCTGCTTGGTGGGTGCGCGCTTTCGGGCGAAGGCAAGGAGATTATTAGTCACAGCAGCAGCACGCTGGGCCTCGTTGTTGATAAGCTTCAAATCTTCACGGATGTCCTCGGGAACCTCCTTCTCCATAAGCAGCTGGGAAAACCCGATAATACTCGTGAGCGGGTTATTAAGTTCGTGGGCAGCGCCGGATGCCAGTTCGCCAATAGAAGCCAGCCGGTCTGTCATCATAAGCCGCTCATTTTGTTGCTTTTGCTCAGTAATGTCTCTGGTAACATGTACAGTGGCGACGACATCGCCTTTCTCATCGAAAATTGGTGATGTTGACTCATGGAGGTGTTTTCCCAGGTGGGATTCGTAGAACTCTGCCGCCGCAGGTTTCCCAGTAGCCAGCGACTGCTCGTGAGGACAGCCCGAACGGGGGTTTTGCCCTTTGTGTAGCTCGTAGCAGTATCTGCCGATGATTTGACTGGGCTTCATGTCAAAAATGTCGGCAAATGCCCTGTTTGCCCGCTGAATACGGAAGTCCCTGTCGTGAATAGAGACACCATCATTTATGGAATCAAAGGTCTTTCTCCATTCTTCGGCTGCCTGCTTGAGTGATTCTTCCATTTTCTTGCGCTCGGTTATATCTCTGACGAAAATCGAGATGCCAACTCTGGAGGGATAAGCGCTGATCTCAAAGGTGTAGTGCCTACCGTCAATATCAAATTCGTTCAGAAAGGTCTGGGATTGCTGCGTTCTCAGCACCTTGCGGTACACCTTTTCTGCCTTTCTAGTTTCAGGTGTATCCGGGAAAACTTCCAAGAGGGATTTCCCGATCGCGTCCTCTGCTAGAATTCCTGTTAGAGCTTCCGATGCCTTGTTCCAGTAGGTATATCTCAGATGCTCGTCCATGGCGAAAAAGACGTCGGTGATGCTGTCGGCGAGTTCCCTGTACCTCTCTTCGCTGTCTCTTAGTGCCTGCTCCTGCTTCTTGCGCTCGGTGATGTCCCGGCAGACGCAGAAGATTAGTTTTTGACCTCCGAGCATAGCTGTGCTGATACTGATATCCACGTCGATGAGGGAGCCATCCTTGCGAGTATGTCTTGTCTCCAGGCGGAGACCCTTCTCGTCAATCCCCCGCCCCATTTCCAATAGTTTCTCAGGGGGAAATTGTTTATCCCAGTCCCAGGTATGGAGTTCCTGGACTTCCTCCAGGGTATAGCCCAGCATTTCGGCAAAGCGCTGGTTGGCCTCTACTACCTTAGCGTCGACACCGAGGACGACTATTCCGTCCAGGGACTGGTCGATGAGGAGACGGCGCCGGGTCAACTCATCAGCCAGTGCCTGCTCCTGCTTCTTGGGCTCGGTGATATCTCTGGCAATGGTGATGTGGCCAACCAGATTGCCCGAAGCATCCTTTAGTACATTGGTACTTAACTCACCGGGAAACTCAGAACCATCTGCCCTGCGCAGAGTGCATTCGATCTGTCTAGTTGCTTCCTGTTTCATAATTTTTTTTATGTCGGCTGCTACTCTCTCGTGGTCGCACGGGGCAACAAGTTCAAGGGCACTTTTCCCTCGAAGCTCATCCTTGGAATTGAATCCATGCATCTCCACCGTTCTTTGGTTCACCTCGGTGATGCTACCCTTCAAATCAATAACTGATATACCTTCGCTGATTGAGTCAAACATTTTCCGTAACTTTTCTTCCGAATCCCGCAGCGCCTCCTCCATCCGCTTGCGCTCGGTGATGTCTCTGGTAACCTCAAGACAGGAAACAATCCTTCCCCCGGCGTCTTTGATGGGATTAGCCGTATTCTCCCAGAAGGTAACCTCCCCAGAAGGTATTACTACCCTCCTCTCAGAGGTGTGTGGCTTGCCGTCCTCAAACGCCTTTTTTACTGGGCACCCACCACACAGCTTGTCTTTACCTTCGTAAACTCGGTAGCACTTCTTCCCCAGGTAGTCACCGAAAATTCTCCTCAGCGCCGTATTTTGATAAATAATGTTACAGTCTTTATCCTGTATGGTCAGGCCATATTCTAAGGCATCTACTAGTGACTGTAGCTTATTCTTCTCGGCTTGAAGCGTCTCCTCTGCTCGCTTGCGCTCGGTGATGTCTATGAAGGTACCCAGAGTTGCCGGTCTCCCACGGTACTGGATGGACACAACTGACTCCAGTACCCACTTAATGCTGCCGTCTTTATTGGTCACCCTGAATTGGTACGGCAGGGTGAGTTCCCCCTTCAGCATATTTATGGCATTTTCTCTGACCCTCTCTCTATCTTCGGGAACGACAAGCTCTAGAGAATCCCTGCCCAGCAGTTCATCTTCTCTGTAGCCGGTGTTAGTCTGGAAGGTGGGGTTGGTATAGTAAAACCTTCCATCCTGTACGATGTAAAGGCCAACTGGCGATTTGTTGGCTAGAGTCTCGAATAAGTTTTCTGTTCCCGTTACTTCGACCGCTAATTTCATGTATACTCTCGCTTAGTGCTCCCGACTTATTGCTGTGACATGGCTGGTCTTCATTCTAATGGTGTCCAACTGAGCCGGGGTGAATAGTCTCCAGCCCCGCCAGTCGCGGTACTCAACCTCGGAAAATATACCTCCTTTTAGCCACCTGAAGAGTGTATTTCTACTGATGCCGATTATCCGGCAAACCTCGGCTGTCCTGTAATATGTCTGATCATTAATAACAACGGGCATGTTTTCCTCTCCTAAAACCACTCAACCATGCCATACTATACTCTTTATATACTATGACTCGTACGTTGGAGACTGTCAATCACCGATTTGTACCGGTTGCCCTGTTACTTTAGTCCTGGTTTGTTCAGTGGCTCGTGTTGCTTGGACACATGATGCTAAGCGAGGGCATTCCGACTGGCTACTAGTAGGATAGGGCCTTACATTTATCATTCTCATAGTACAATGAGACATGGGACAGGCGGATCAATTTCCCCAACGGCAAGTTAAGCGAAACAGCTTTGAGTGGATTAAGCTAGTAAGAATCCTGCTCCAGATTGCTTTTAGATAGCCTTGTGTGCTACTGTATAGAAAAGTTAATAGAAAGCTTTGTAGGAATTGCACTTGCTTGACTGATAAAATACAGCTAGATTCTGGAGAGGGTAGGCCGTTATGAGAAGAACGTGCCCGTCGAGAGGCTTAGTTTCAAAAAGGAGGTAGGAAATGTATGTTCGCGATATTATGACAACAAACCCGGTTACTATACCGAGTAACACCAGCGTAGTCGATGCCAGAAGGACTATGGCAGCTCACAAAATTCAGCGTTTGCCAGTAGTGGATAGAGGAAGGCTAGTGGGCATAGTAACTGTACGTGGGTTGGAGCAGGTTTCTCCGGCTAAAGCTGACAACATTACTATTTGGGGACTTAGCCACCTATTAGAAAGCACTACGGTAAGTGAAATTATGAAAAGGAATGTAATCACAGTTCCACCTGACATGCTGGTTGAAGAGGCAGTGTCTGTTGCCCAGAGTAATA
>JBMCVZ010000025.1:0-10256 GCA_048621695.1 Chloroflexota bacterium | reverse complement strand
CATCCACATATCTTATCGCCTTAGGCACCTGAAAGCCCGTGGGGGAATCTACCCAGTCTTCTAAACCTCCCCTTAATAGAGAATCGAGTATTGCCATAGTAAATTCCAATCTTATGTCTTTGTATCGTTCCCCTTCCCCTATTCCTCCAGTATTTATTAAATAGTAATTTAGGTGGGGAATACCTTTTATTATCTCATAAAATATATTAGCATGCCCAGCACAGTTTCCAGCAACAAAGGGGTCGTAGAAAAACTCGCTTCTAATTGTCCCTGCTAGTGTCGGGTCACCGGCCGAGGATTCCATTGCCTGTCCCAGAACCATCAAGGCTGCTGCCTGCTCCCTGCTTAGCTTTGATATTGCCGGAATCAGTGGCCCCCTGGTGATAAGAATCAGATTGTCAATCCTATCCACGTCGATATAGGGACTGGCATGCATAAAATCCCTTCTTAATACCACTGCTCTGCCATTGGATGTCCTTTCAAAATTGTAAAGGTCAAAATCTCCGTCTTCAGTTACGTAAACATTCTCGCAGACAGTTTGCGGTTTTAGTAGTCCATAGTATATTTCGATTTGCTCCCCGGGGTTCACACCCTCTGTCTTTACAAATATTCCCCCTAATTCAAAGCCGTGGAAGGAACCATCGGGCATAAGAGCCCCCCCATCATCCTGGACAAGCCAGGATTTCTCTTTCTCTTTTCTAGCCAGGATTCTGCAGGTTGTGGTTGTTTTTCCATTGGCACTTAAGGCCACGAGTAACGTCCTCGACATCCGATAATCCCCGTGCGCCGATTGCAGGTAATCCTCTCTACAGCCAGCATGCAGGAAGATGCCTCCTCTTCTTGTCTTAGTTACCCAATCCTCAGCAGCGAAAACCCCCTTCTTATATTCACCTATGTAGTTACTATTCCTAATTATCTTGACAAACCTGCCATCATCCAACATAGACAATCTGATAGTGATATCTTTTTCTGTGAGCGGCTTTGACTGGTTGGTTTCAAAAGCCTCGTCAGCGAAGAATAAGATATGGTAGTTTGGCTTCTTGACTTCCTCCTTTGGGGACATAAAAAGGTTCTTGCCCCCGTAAGCGACATGCGCAAATCGTTCAGGAACAATTAACCTGACAGTGGTCTTACTATTTTCATTGCCCACAATTCTGTCTATGGAAATCAATCTTTCCTTGCCCAAAGCCTTTTCACACTGGTCTAGCAGCCTTAGTTCGTCCTCGCCAAAGGGATGGTCAACGCTCTTTTTGGTGAACATTGCTGACCTGGAAGTAGGCTCACTTTGGGCGACAAAGTTTCCATACATCGTTTTTCTAACTCCCGGCTGTTTTCCCACGAGCCCTCTCAATTCTTCGTCAGATGGGTTATGAGTCAACCGGTTTTGTTCCCGTGCCTTTTGCCAGATTCTGTCGGCAGCTGTAACAAATTGTATCTGCTCAAACATTGTCATCATGCTCCTTGGGGAAATGCGACTTTAAGTTCCTAATTCCCGGGAATTAGGTGTAATCCCGACTTTGTCAGGATCGGTTAGACCTCGCGGAACTCCCCTTCCACCGTGCCTTCTTCTCCCCCTTCTCCTCCTTCTCCTCCTTCACCTCCTTCACCGGCTCCCTCTCCACCAGGCGGCGGCTGCCCTGGTTGCTGGTAAGCCGCTGTTCCAATTTTTTGCATAGCCTGCGATAGCTCTTGCATAGCATTACGAATGGCGTCTACGTCTTTGCCTTGAAGAGCCGACTTCACACTGGCTATCTTAGCATCTATTTCCTGTTTTACATCGACGGGTACTTTATCTCCCTGTTCACGGAGAGTTTTCTCTGCGGTGTAAGCCAGGGTATCAGCAGAATTACGCACCTCCACCTCTTCTTTACGTTTAGCATCCTCAGCAGCATGTTGCTCAGCCTCGCGGCTCATTTTCTCCACTTCCTCTTTGCTCAATCCACTAGAGGCGGTAATAGTAATTTTCTGTTCTTTTCCTGTGCCCTTATCAAGAGCGCTAACATTAAGGATGCCATTGGCGTCTATATCAAAAGTCACCTCAATCTGGGGCACACCCCGTGGCGCCGGTAGAATACCATCAAGCATAAAGCGTCCCAACGTCCTATTATCAGCAGCCATAGGACGTTCCCCTTGAAGAACGTGTATTTCAACGCTTGGTTGATTATCACTAGCGGTGCTGAAAATCTGGCTCTTTTTAGTGGGTATCGTGGTGTTTCGGGGAATAAGCGGTGTCGCTACTCCTCCGAGCGTTTCTATCCCCAGAGTGAGTGGGGTGACATCAAGAAGAAGAACTTCACCGACTTCGCCTTTAAGCACCCCAGCTTGAATGGCAGCCCCCAAAGCTACTGCCTCGTCGGGATTAATTCCCTTGACCGGTTCCCGGCCAAAGAATTGCTTTAAGGTTTCCTGGACTTTGGGCATCCTTGTCTGACCACCGACAAGAATAACATTGTTGATCTGGCTCGCTGTGAGCCCGGCGTCACTTAGGGCTTGTCGGCAAGGCCCGATACTCTTTTCTATCAAATCAGCGGACAGTTGTTCTAACTTGGCCCGGGTTAACGTCATGCTAAGATGCTTGGGACCGCTGGCATCGGCAGTAATAAAGGGAAGGCTTATCTCTGTTTGAGCCACTGTAGATAGTTCCTTCTTCGCCTTTTCAGCAACGTCTTTCAATCTCTGTAATGCCATCTTGTCCTGCTTCAAATCAATGCCTTGCTCCTTCTTAAATTCATCACATACCCAGTCCATGATCCTCTGGTCGATGTCATCACCACCAAGGTGAGTATCACCATTGGTGGACTTAACCTGGAAGGTACCCTCCCCTATATCCAGTATAGAAATATCGAAGGTTCCACCACCGAGGTCATAGACGGCAATGGTTTGATCTTGTTTCTTGTCCATTCCGTAAGCTAGTGATGATGCTGTAGGCTCGTTAATAATACGCAAAACGTTAAGGCCGGCTATGGTGCCAGCATCTTTAGTCGCATTTCGCTGGCTATCATTGAAATAGGCTGGTACCGTGATTACAGCATCGGTAACCTTATCCCCAAGATAAGCCTCAGCGTCAGCCTTCAACTTTTGCAATATCATGGCTGATATTTCCGGGGGACTATACTCCTTGCCCCCCATCACAACCCGACAGTCGCCATTGGACGCTTCAGTAATTTTATATGGTAAGCGCTTTATATCTTCTTGAACAGTGGAATCCTTATACTTACGCCCAATTAGGCGCTTTATGCTGAATATAGTATTTTCAGGATTAACTATTGACTGGCGCTTGGCTAACTCGCCTACTAATCTCTCCCCAGTCTTACCTATGGCTACCATTGATGGAACAAGATTACCGCCTTCAGCACTGGGTATAATCTTAGGATCGCCTCCCTCTATCACCGCTGCTGCGCTCAATGTAGTACCTAAATCAATTCCTATAGTTCTACCCATTTCTAGTCCTCCTTCTGCGTTGTTTGCTCTGTTCTTCCTTTCCTTTCGCCTTACCAACTATCACCAAGCTAGGACGAATCACTTTTTCTCTAAACTTATAGCCCTTTTGGGTTTCCTCAATAACCATCCCCTCCTCCCCCTCCTGCTGCATTACAGCTTCGTGCAGGCGAGGATCAAATGGTTCTCCTTTAGCTTTAATCTCGGCTAAGCCTTGTGCCTCCAGGGTTGCCCTAAACTTATTATAAATGAGCCTGATACCTTCAGTCCAATTTGATTCCTCGAGCTCAGCAGGAACTAAAGCTAAGGCTCTCTCCAGGTCATCCATAACAGGCAGTAGGTTAGAAATTAGCGCGCGACTAGCAAACTCGATGACCTCCGCTCTTTCCTGCTCACTACGTTTCCTATAATTATCAAAATCCGCCTGACATCTTTGCCAATTGGCCAAATATCTTTCTGACTTTTCCTTCTCCTCAGCTAGAGCTTGCTGTAAGGACTCTCTGTCATTAGCTTGCTCAATTTCTTCTTCAACTACCTCGTCATGCTCAGCCAACGTTAGCCCTCCTTCAGATATATTCTGCCACCGAATTGCTTAGCAATGTTGAGAGCCAGTTAAGCGAAGAAATAGTCTTCGCATAGTCCATTCGTTTGGGACCAATCACTCCCACAATACCACTGGCTCTATCAGGTATTCCATACTGGCTAGTTACTAAGCTCAAGTCCTGCAATGCTGGTTCTGGATTTTCTTCCCCAATGACTACCTTTACCCCTCCCTTACTAAATTCCTGACAAAATATATTCCTAAGCCAATCCTCTCCCTCCAGTACTTCTAAAATCCTGAGCATTCTAGGGCTGTTTGTAAACTCTGGTTGACTCAGCAATAAATATAGCCCTTCAAGATAAGGTTCACCGTATTCTAGCTTGTCTTCGGCAGCTACTATTTCTGCCAACCATTCAGATATCTGTCTTTCTTCAGAAGAAAGTCCCTCTTTTTTGGCTGAGATCTCGCTGCTGGTCATCCCGGCGTAAATAGAAGTGAGTTTGTTAGCCAGCTTTGTTAGCTCATCCTGGTTAATCCTTCTACTCAAAGATAAGACCTGCCGTCTAACTTTCGCTTCATACAAAACCACGACCATCAAAGCCATGAAATCCTGCAAGGCTACCAAATCGAGATACTTAAAACGACAGCGAACCGCTTTGGGAGTGGTTATTACTACCAGATTGTGAACAAGGCGCGCCAAAAGCGCTGCCACCGTCTTTAGCCATCGTTCTAGCTCCTCTTTTGCTTCCTGAGATATCTGATGAATTAGATACTGGTCAACAAGGGGCGGGTCAATCTCCTCCCCTATCAATGCCACATAGTAGCGGTAAGCCTTATCAGTAGGTACGCTTCCCGCCGAACGGTGAGGGTGAATAACATACCCTTCTCGTTCTAAGTATGCTGTATCATTGCGGATGGTAGCTGGGCTTACCTGCAAGCCGAACTTTTCTGCAATAGTACCCGAGGCTACCGGTACTGCTCCATTGATATAATCTTCAATTATCATCCTGAGAACGGTTTCCCTTCTCTCTCTTACAGCCATTTAGCAGTCTCCCCCTTTAATTGCTAAATAGATTAATTTATCACCGTAAACACGTTCTGTCAATGATGCTGCAGGAACCCACTTGACGGGTTTTTCCTTATTGACCGAGAATGAAATATCAAGTACCATTATAACACAAATGTGAAAACCACAAAGGCATCTTCCTTGGCACAATGTGATAGCAAGGTAGCCCAAATCCTAAACCTGGAAGCAGAGAGGCAAGCAAGCACCATAAACCTTATTGCCTCTGAAAATCATGCCAGCCGGGCAGTGCTAGAGGCCCAAAGCTCGGTACTGAATGACAAATATGCTGAGGGATACCCCGGGCGGCGTTACTATGGCGGTTGTGTCTACATAGACGAAGTCGAAAGTCTGGCGATCGAAAGGGCCAAGAAACTCTTTAGGGCGGAGCATGCTAATGTCCAGGCTCATAGTGGCAGTCAAGCCAACATGGCAGCTTATTCAATTCTACTGGAACACGGAGACACTGTTATGGGGATGAGCCTCAGTCATGGCGGGCATCTCACTCATGGCTCTGAGGTCAATTTCTCCGGGAAATGGTATCACTTCATCCCTTACGGAGTCGATCGTGAAACCGAGATGCTCAACTACGACGAAATCGAAAGGTTAGCTCTGGAGCATAAACCTAAGTTAATAGTAGGCGGCGCCAGTAATTACTCTCGTATTATTGATTTTGAGAGACTTCGCAGCATAGCTGATAGGGCGGGTGCCACACTGCTGGTTGACATGGCTCACATAGCGGGGATAATAGCCGCTGGACTTCATCCCTCACCTGTGCCCCACGCTCAAGTTATTACTGCCACCACGCAGAAGACTCTGCGGGGACCCAGGGGCGGCTTTATTTTATGTGACAAAGGGATGGCCTCAGCTATTGATGGTGCTGTTTTCCCCGGCATGCAGGGTGGTCCTTACATGCACATCATCGCCGCCAAAGCTATATCCTTCTTTGAAGCTATGCAACCCGAGTTTGTTGATTACCAGAAGTCGGTGCTGGAGAACGCCCGCGTTCTGGCTTCCGAACTCCAGAGATATGGGATGCGCATTGTTGCCGGCGGCACAGATAACCATATTGTCTCCATTGACCTTTCTCCTCAGGGGATAAGCGGCAAGGATGCTGAGGAAGCCTTAGGAGCAGCGGGCATCTCGGTGAATAGAAACGCCATTCCTTTCGACCCCAAGCCACCAAGGATTACCAGCGGCATCAGGCTGGGTACCCCCGCAGTGACCACGAGAGGTTTCGGCATAGAGGAAATGAAGCGCATCGCTTCTTTCATTGTCAAAGTCCTTTCTGCTTCGGGGGATAAGCGTATACAGGAACAAGTCCATCAAGAGGTACGAGAGATTTGCCAACAGTTCCCCATTCCCGGGCTGGTATGAACGACTTGTCCCTGGAATCATAGTCTTCCGCGTGGCTTTGTACAATTCTTCTACCCTAGTGAGGGGGGCATCAAGAGAAATCCTGAGCACTAAATTAGAAATACCAAACAATTAGCCATGGTACGTCGTACCACCAAGAAACGATGAAAATCTTGTGTTATCCTTATGCAGGTTATCTCTATTGCAAAAGGTCGTTTGACATTGGTGGTGCCATCAACTCGGGCGGGCACGAGACCCGCCCCTACGGTATCCAATTATGGTGACCAGGTGCAACGCATATTGATGTAGTGGCGGGATTTATCCCCGCCTCACTAGTGGGAACGATGCGGGCGGGTACAAGACCCGCCCCTACACCTTGGAACCCCTGTCCATCAATTGAATGGAGGTTATTTTCTAGGTAATACCAAACGCCCAAAATCCGAAATAGAACGTTCTGGCATTTGAATTTAGGATTTAGAGTTTCGCAAATCTCTACTTGTCTTCGCTAACCATCCTTAGGAAACGGCGATGATTTCATGTTATAATCGAGTTAGTATTAAGATAGCTAAAAAATGGTGATGGACGAACTAAAAGTGTTCAGCGGCACTGCTCACCCTGCCTTAGCAGGGGCTGTTTGTGATTATTTAGGCATACCACTGGGGGAGGTCGAGGTCTTCGAGTTTAGCAATGAGAACATTTTTGTGCGCATCCTGGAGAATGTTCGGGAGCGAGACGTTTTTGTCATTCAACCTATCTGCTCTCCAGTCAACAAAAACTTGGTCGAGTTGCTTATCATGCTCGATGCCTTCAGGCGAGCTTCAGCAGGGCGAATTACCGCTGTCGTTCCCTATTATGGCTATAGCCGCACTGACAAAAAAGACCAACCCAGGGTTCCCATCACTGCACGCTTGATTGCCGACCTGATTACTACCGCCGGAGCTAACAGATTGCTCACCGTAGACCTCCACGCCCCTCAAATTCAAGGATTCTTCACCATACCTGTGGATGAGCTTACCGCTCGGCCCATCATAGCCCAGTATTTTAATGAAAAGGCACTGGATAACCTGGTAGTGGTTGCTACTGATATTGGTATTTCCAAGGTAGCCCGTGATATGGCTGCTAAACTTGGAGCCCCCCTGGCTATCATTGAAAAAAGGCGCCTGGGAAATGCTGATGCCACTGAAACCCTCAACATAATTGGAGAGGTTGAGGGAATGCGTGCCCTGACGGTCGACGACGAAATTGATACCGCTGGTTCTCTGGTCGGGGTAATGGATGCCCTTTTAGAACACGGCGTTACCGAGGTTTATGCTTGCTGTACTCACCCTGTTTTCTCCGGTTCCGCTATCCAGAGGATAGCCGCCAGCCCGGTGAAAGAGGTAGTCGTTACCGATACCATACCTGTTAGTGGTGAAAAGAAACGGGACAAGATCACCGTCCTGTCTACTGCTTCGCTTATCGGCGAAGCCATTCATCGCATTCACACCGGCTTATCAGTGGGCGCAATGTTTCAGTGATAATAGAGGGGTTAGGAAATCCTGAGAACCGTAGAAAGTTACAAATCAAAGGTCAAGAATCAAAATGACAAATTAAAATGTAAGGATTTTTGATTTTTGCTCTGTCCCGCCTGCCAAAGAACTTGTCCGGCGGGCAGGCATTTTGCCTTTTTATTTTTACATTTTGCATTTTATGGATATTTGTTTACAGCTTGGAAATTAGGATTCTATTGATAAATGTTTAAGTGGCTTAGCAATCTGATTGATTCCAACGAGAAAGAACTGAAGCGTCTTCAACCTGTGGTTGACCAAATAAACTCATTGGAGCCTGAGTTTGAAAAGCTCACCGACGCTGAACTTCGGGCGAAAACGGATGAGTTTAAGGCTCGGCTAGCCGATGGTGAAAGCCTGGATGAGCTTCTACCGGAGGCCTATGCTGCTGTTAGAGAAGCAGCCAAACGAACCTTGAGACAGCGGCATTTTGATGTTCAGTTAATGGGGGGAATCGTCCTTCACCAGGGGAAGATAGCCGAGATGAAAACCGGTGAAGGGAAAACCCTGGTCGCTACCTTGCCCCTCTACCTCAATTCCCTCACCGGGCAGGGCTGCCATCTGGTTACCGTCAATGATTATCTGGCCAAGCGGGACTGTCACTGGATGGGCCCTATTTATCACGCCCTGGGTGTAAGCGTAGCCTGCATCAATGCTCAGCAAACAGTCGGCCAAACTGCCCCTTCCTATATCTATGACCCCGGCTATGAGTCGGAAGACCAGAAATGGAAATTCCTCCGCTCTGCCACCCGCCGCCAAGCCTATGAGGCGGATATAACTTATGGCACCAATAATGAGTTCGGTTTTGATTACCTCAGAGATAATATGGTTCTGGACCTGTCCCAATGCGTGCAGCGTAACTTGAACTATGCCATTGTTGATGAGGTTGATAACATCCTTATCGACGAAGCCCGTACACCACTGATTATCAGCGGTGCTGCCGAGGAAGCAACCAAGATGTATTACACATTCGCCCAGTTAGTTTCCCGCCTTAGCAAAGACGCAGATTACACGATTGACGAGCGTAAGCGCAGTGTCCACCCCACCGAGATTGGGATGACCAAGATGGAGAAGATGCTGAAGCGGGAGGGCTTACTCAAAGCCCCTGACCTTTATGACCCCTCTAATTACTCTCTCACTCAATATCTGGACAGCGCCCTTAAAGCTCACGTCTTGTTCAAGAGGGACCGTGACTATGTGGTTAAGGATGGACAGGTCATCATCGTAGATGAATTCACTGGCAGATTGATGTTCGGCAGGAGGTATTCTGAGGGATTGCACCAAGCCATCGAGGCCAAAGAGCGCGTTAAGATACAGCGAGAATCAGTTACTTTAGCTACCATCACCTTCCAGAACTACTTCCGCATGTATAACAAACTGGCGGGCATGACCGGCACGGCTATCACTGAAGCCGAGGAGTTTCATAAGATTTACCAGCTGGAAGTTGTAATCATACCAACAAACAAGCCGTTGATTCGTACCGAACACCCCGACCAGATTTATAAAGACGAGAAAGCCAAGTTTGCCGCTGTAGCCAGGGAAATCAAGCAATTGCATGACCAGAAAAGACCTGTTCTCATCGGCACAACCTCCATTGAAAAATCTGAGTATTTATCCGACCTCCTGAGGAGGAATGGCATACCCCATCAAGTGTTAAATGCCAAGCATCATGAAAAGGAGGCAGCTATAATCGCTCAAGCTGGGCGTCTCGGAGCGGTAACTGTGGCTACAAACATGGCCGGACGGGGCGTGGATATTATACTCGGTGGTAACCCCGAGGAGAGTAGTGAAGCAGAATGGCAGGAAGAGCATAATAAGGTGGTTGAGCTTGGTGGACTTCATATTGTGGGTACGGAACACCACGAATCCAGGCGCATTGATAACCAGCTTCGGGGGAGGGCAGGAAGGCAAGGCGACCCGGGTAGTTCCCGTTTTTATGCTTCCTTAGAAGATGAAATTATGCGCCGCTTTGGCGGCGAACGTGTTAAGGGAATTATGCAGTGGGCGGGTATGGATGAAAATAGCCCTATTCAGCATCCTATTGCCACCAAGGCTCTGACCAATTCTCAGGTACAGACCGAAGGTTACCATTTCAATGTTCGTAAGCACCTTGTAGAATATGACGATGTCATCAACAAGCACCGCGAGGTGATTTATGACGAAAGGAGAAAAATCCTCAGCGGCGCCGACCTTAAGGCAAACATAATATCAATGGTCCAAGATGAAATTCAGAGGCTATTTAGCGAAGAGAATATATACTCATTAATCAGGCATGAAATCAAGAGCCGCATATACGACCACTTTGACCGCC
>JBMCVZ010000024.1:0-11017 GCA_048621695.1 Chloroflexota bacterium | reverse complement strand
GCGCCTTATTGGGGGGCTTCTTTCCAGCCAGCCTTTCCTGTCTGTTATTACCGGCGATGCCTCTCTGCGTAATCGCCCTATGGGCAGATTGATTGAGCCACTGAGGTTAATGGGTGCTGAGATATGGGGAAGGGGGCAAGACTCCTTTGCTCCTCTGGTCATTAAGGGAGGAAAGTTGCGAGGCATAGATTTCACCTTGCCTATCCCCAGTGGCCAAATCAAATCAGCCATTCTATTAGCCGGTCTTTTTGCCCACGGTAATACCATCATACACCAGGTAATCCCCTGCCGCGACCACACGGAAAGGATGTTCGAATTGATGGGAGCAAGTCTGGAAAGCCAGGAGAATTCGATTTACTTACTGCCTCTGAGCAAACCTTTAGTTCCCGTTAGCCTTCGCGTGCCGGGTGATATCAGCTCAGCAGCTTACTTTCTAGTTGCCGGAGCTATTCACCCTAACTCCAGAATAGTAATAAGGGATTGTGGAATTAATCCGACACGAACGGGAATTATAGACACTCTTCTGGCTATGGGGGCCAGGTTAAAAATAGATAATGAGCGTCGGGAAGCTAGTGAACGTTTAGCTGATATTGTGGTAGAATCTAGTGAGCTAAAGGGGATAGAGGTTGGTGGCGATATTGTCCCTCGCCTTATTGACGAGATTCCAGTATTAGCCGTAGCTGGCTGTATCGCCAGAGGAAAAACTGTGATCAGGGATGCCAGGGAGTTAAGGGTGAAGGAATCAGATAGAATTGCTACTGTGGTAGTGGAGCTTTCCCGCCTGGGTGCTAAAATTGAGCCTCTGCCGGACGGCATGGTCATCTATGGCGGTAGACCTTTGTCGGGCGCAGAGGTTGACAGCCATTTTGACCACCGATTGGCGATGAGCTTGGCAGTAGCTGGTTTGGTAGGCAAAGGGAAAACGACTATCAAGCATGCCCAAGTAGCACGGGTATCCTATCCTGCCTTCTGGCAGGCTTTGCAACAGGTATCAAATACTGACAAATCCTGAACACAGAATCCTCAATGCTAGACAATATAGGAGGCTGTGTAGTTACAACAAAATGAGTTTTAAGATTTAAGTTAGGAGGGTCAGCATGGCTACAGAATTAATTCATGTCGGTTTTGGTAGTGTTATTGCTGTAAACAGGGTAATTGCTTTTCTTTCTATAAACCAGCAACCAATCAAGAGACTCCTTCGGGAAGTAAGAGAAAAGGGACTTCTAATTGACGCCACTCACGGCAGGAAAGCCAAGACCGCTATTCTTTTTGACACTGGTCACATAATGTTGGCTGCCGTGACAGCGGAAACCATTGCTCACAGGCCGGCCACTGCTTCTATACCGTCTGAAGAAAAAGTTGAGCTGTGAAGTGCCTGACAGAAGTCTTAAGTCGAAGCTTCGAATGAAACGAGAAGGCGATAGGAGTTCTCGACCACTGCTCGTTGTTCTTTCCGGACCTTCGGCAGTAGGCAAGGATGCAGTGCTTGCCAGAATGAGAAAGTTGGGACATCCATTTCACTATGTCGTTACCGCTACCACACGTCCTAAGCGCGCAAGTGAGAAGGATGGAGTAGATTATCACTTCCTTTCCCTCCAAGAATTTCAACAAATGATAGATAAACACAATTTCGTTGAGTGGGCCAATGTCTATGGCAACTACTATGGTGTGCCAAAAGATGAAATAACCTCTGCTTTATCCAAAGGGGTAGATGCAATAGTCAGGGTAGATGTTCAAGGTGCTGCTAGTATCAAGGAAATCCTGCCCGACGCAGTACTTATTTTCCTCATGCCTCCTTCAGTGGAAGAACTAGAAAAGAGGTTGAGGAAGCGGCACAGCGAGTCTTCAGCAGATTTAGCCCTGAGATTGGAAAGGGCTAAAGGGGAAATGAAAAGGCTGCAGCTTTTTGATTATGTGATAACAAGCCGACAAAACAAGCTTGATGAAGTTGTATCCCAGATAGACGCCATTGTCGCTGCTGAAAAACGCCGTGTGAAGCCCAGAATTCTGCAACTTTGACTTGCTCGTTTCCCCACAAACCTGCCTCTACTTTTTGACAATATCACTGTTCATTTCTACAATAAACCCTAGTATGAGTTTGGCAGAGCAACTTTATAAGCTGCAACAGGTTGACTTAGAGCTTCAAAGAAAGCAACAAGAGCTAGTTGAGGTTGAAAATCAGTTGCGTGACGATAAGGCATTGGTTGCCGCTGAATCCGAAGTTGCCACACAAAAGAAGCAGCTAGAAGATGCGCGGAAAAAGCAGAAGGACTCTGAATGGGAACTAGAAGACCTTCAAGAGAAAGTCAGGAAAATTGATAGCAAACTTTACAGTGGCACAACTAAGGATTCTAAGGAACTGGTTAACCTTGAAAAGGAAGTTAAAAGCCTTAAAAGTCAGATTAAGCCGAAGGAAGATGCCCTTTTGGTATTAATGAGCGAGGTGGAAGAGATAGAGGCTAAGGTAAGAATTACTGGCGAAGAGATTGAGCGATTGAAGCAAGAATGGGAACAGAGGCAAGTAACTTTGGGGCAAAGGAAAAGCGAAATCGAAACCGTACTTGCTAAGCTCGGGAGGGACCGTAGTATATTAGAGCAGCAAATTGATCCTGAAATTGTCAACATTTATGAGCGAATCAGGCTAACAAGCGGACAGGCTGTAGTCAAAGTGGAGAGGGGAAAATGCCAGGGATGCCATATCACCGTGCCTACCAGTCAATGGCAGAAAGCCAAAGCGGGTGATTTAATCCAATGCACTAGCTGTAGTAAGATATTATACCTGGAGTAACCCATACAGAATCGCGTTCGTCTTAGAAAACTTCCATATACTTCAGCCAGGAGTTCGCTGCTTCGGTAAAGTGATGTATTTGCGCTGCTCTCATTTTGAGATGAAGAAAACCTCGGAAACCGCTTGACAGTGCAAGGGCAGGTGATATAGCATACTGGAATTCTGGAAAACTAAACTCTTGCGATTAGAGGAGGTTGCCTTATGCAAGACGTGGCTATTATTGGCGTAGGTCAGAGCGTTTTTACGCGCAAGTGTGGTGTATCTATCGGGGAATTGTGTTTTGAAGCCTATACCGAGGCAATGGAGGGTCTGGATATTGCCAACAGTGATATAGATGCCTCCATTATTTGTTCTGCGCCAGAATATGATAAGCAGCGCACGCCAGCCGGTTTAATCTCAGAGTACTTGAGGCTAACACCCAAGCCGAGTTTCTATGTCGAGACTGTGTGTTCTTCTAGTAGCACGGGACTGAGAGTAGGTTGGTCATTAATAAAGTCGGGTCTTCACAGAGTGGTAGCAGTGGTAGGCTTCCAGAAAATGTCGGATTTGACCTCTCGTGAGGCTGCGGAGAGGATGAGTCGGGGAGGGGACATAATATGGGAATCACCCTTTGGCATAACCATGCCTGCTGGTTATGCTATGTATGCCCGGGCTCATATGGCTAAGTATGGAACTACTGAAGAACAACTGGCCAAGGTGCGAGTAAAAAATTCACGCTATGGTGCGATAAATCCTAAGGCTACTTATCGTAAAGAGCTGAGCTTAGATGAAATCTTAGGCTCGGAGGTAATAACTAGCCCGCTGAAGAAGTTTGATTGCTGCGCTAATGCTGATGGTGCCTCCTGCATCTTAATAGCCAGTGGCGACGTAGCCAAAAGAGTAACTAATATTCCAATCTGGATAATTGGTCTCGGCGCTGCTACAGATACAATGACAATGTCAGGAAGAGAATCGCTCACTGGTCTGAGGTGTGCTCAGGAGGCAGCCAGACAGGCATACGAAATGGCTGGAGTAGGACCGGGGGATATTGATGTCGCCGAGGTTCACGATTGTTTTACTATAGCTGAACTTATGGCTTATGAAGACTTGGGCTTTGCCAAACCTGGTGAAGGGACTGAACTGATTGACGGGAGGGAAACATATGTGGATGGAAAGAAACCAGTGAACGTTGATGGTGGGTTGTTATCCAAAGGGCACCCTATTGGTGCTACTGGCGGCTCACAGATTAGAACAATTGTAAACCAGCTTAGAGGAAAGGCTGGTCAAATCCAAGTTGAGGGAGCGGAAATAGGCTTGGTGCATAATATAGGGGGCGTCGGACAATATGGTAATGTGACAATTCTAAGGAGGTAATCCGTGAGCTTTGAGAATTTTGGCGTTGTTAGCTTCACCACTGAAACAAAGGCATCTGGTTTTCTAAGTTACTTGGAGAAGGGTAAGGTAATGGCTACTAGGTGTCGGAGGTGCGGTACTAATTACTTTCCCCCGAGGATGGATTGCCCAAAATGTATAGGCAGTGACATAGAGTGGTTTGAGATTAAGGGAAATGGTAAGCTGGTCACCTATACGGTGGTAAATTATGGTCCAGCCGGATTCGAGGAGGATGCCCCATACTCTCTAGCCATAGCTGACTTCGATGGGATGAGGGTCTTTGGTCGGTTAAGCAAGAGTCTTAAGGAGAGTGATATTGAACCAGGAATGGAGGTGAAGGTAGTTCCGGCAAAATTGGCCGGTGGCAGGGTCGGTTACGAGTTTCAAAAGGTATAAAGACAACCTGTAGCAATACCAAATTATACCGTGTCATTTCTGTCTTGGCCTATCATAAGCCTTTGAAGATAGTATGGGAGGAGAGCGGCGGACCTACAATAGACCCCGGCCAGGATTATTACATTGTCTCACCAGCCGCTGCGTATAATTGATGCCAATCTAAACCGCTCCAGTGAAGGGTTGCGGGTCCTGGAAGATATCGCTCGCTTTCTTTTCAACGATGTTGAACTGCGCCAGCGGTTAAGAACTCTACGTCATGACTTAGCCGAGGAGACTAAATCACTCAGTGTAAGGCTCTTATCTCAGAGAGATTCCGAACATGATGTTGGTCGCCCTCTCTCTTCGGCGGAGAGGGAACTCACTATGGAAAGCACCCCTCTGCAGGGATTGATGGATTTAGTTACAGCCAATGCTAAAAGGGTGGAAGAGTCTCTTCGCGTAGTAGAGGAGCTAGCTAAATTGCCAGATTTAAGTTCAATGTTGAATTCAGCCAGATTTGGGCAGGCAAGATTTGCCCTTTATACCTTAGAGCGAGATTTAATTTCCAGAATATCTCGCCGGAGTAAAACGGAGAGAGTTGGAGGGCTTTACGTTATTCTCGACAGGCAATTTGTAATAGGCAAGAATGAACTGGACGTTGCTGAGCAAATTATTGAAGGAGGCGCCCGGATAATTCAGCTCCGCGACAAGTCCCGATTCTATCGGGACAGAAAAGGGGAACTGCTACTTGTAGCACAAAGGCTCAGGGAGCTCTGTAGTCAAGCGGATGTTCTATTTGTAATTAACGATTACCTCGACTTAGCTCTAGCTGTTGACGCTGATGGACTACACCTTGGTCAAGAAGACCTGCCTCTGCATGTAATCCGCAGGGAATTGCCCGTAGACAAGATAGTTGGCTGCTCCGTCACGACGCTATCACAAGCAACAGAAGCCCAGGCTGAAGGAGCGGATTATATTGCCGTAGGCTCTATATTTCCTACGGCGACGAAAGATGGCGCTACTGTAGTAGGAGTTGATAGGCTGCAAGAGATCAAGCGAGCAGTATCCACCCCTCTAGTAGCTATTGGCGGCATAAACCAAAATAATATCGGTGAAGTACTATCTGCTGGTGCCGACGCTGTAGCTGTGATTAGCGCTGTCTTAGGCGAGAAAGATATTAAGGGAGCTGTGCAGAAATTGATGGCAGAAATGGAATCAGCAACAGGAGAATGTCAGGACCACTAGAAGATTTAAAGGCTATAGCTACAGAGCTTCGCCCTTACTTTGCGGATGAGGATGAAGCTCGGGAGAAAGCCTTGCGTATTTGCCGTCAGGTAATCCGCTATAGTGCTGACGCCATACGTGCGGTGCATCGCCAAGAGCACGATAAGGCAAGGGAACGCCTCAATTCAGCACAGGAATCGATCCTGGAACTAAACCATGACCTGGCCAAATATGGAAGGCTACTTCATTCAGGTTTCGTTCATGACGCTCAAAAGGAGTTCGTCGAAGGATATGTAACCTTAATTTTGATTGCCGGAGAAGAATTGCCGAGACCGGAGGCATTGGGCGTGAGCAATGCCGCCTACCTTGATGGCTTGGGCGAGTCTGTGGGTGAGTTGCGGAGGTATATATTAGATAGTTTGAGGAGAGAGGACTTTTCCCGCTGCGAGGAACTGCTTAACGTAATGGATGAAATCTACGGAATATTAATAACCATGGATTTCCCGGAACTGCTATCTCATGGCTTGAGGCGAACTACCGATGCTATACGAGGCATTGTAGAAAGGACTCGGGGAGACTTAACAGTAGCCCTGAGGCAAAAGAAATTAGAAACGAAGCTTAATGACCTAAGCTGATCCTCTTTACATGCTATCGGTCATATCAACCCAAGCCCTTCGCTTCATGCTAAACGTAGCCTTAACGGTCATAATCCCATCTCTTTGGCTACTATTTCTCGATAGAAATCAGCATCGCCAAAGGCAAGCTCTGCGGCTTTGGCCCGTCTGGTATAGAAATGTAGGTCGTGCTCCATGGTAACGCCAATAGCTCCGTGAATTTGATGAGCCAAAGCAACGACGCGTTGGGAAGCCTCGCCTATCCAGGCCTTGGCTATAGCTACTTCTTTGGTGCAGGGAAGTCCCTCACTTAACATCCAGGCTGCTTGATAAGTGCTAAACCTGGCGCCATCAATATCGGTTGCCATATCGGCACAGTAATGCTGGATAATTTGGAAGCTGCCAATGGGACGGTCAAATTGTTTTCTTTCCTTGGCGTAATCCACCGTCATCTCCAACACTTGCTGAATATTGCCAATCATCTCACAGCACTTCCCAACTGCTGCCAGCTCGATTATTCTTTGTATCGAACTCCAATCATGGTTCAGTTGTCCTAAAATGTTAGCTTTAGGTACTGGCATTTGGTCAAAAGCCACCTCGCATAGCTTATCACCTGCGACCGTCTTTAGGACGGTGCAATTTATATTGGGATTCTTGGAGTCGACCAGGAATATGGTGATTCCGTTTTCAGGCTTAGCTCTGGCTACACATAGCAGGTAGTCAGCAATATGAGCATCAGGGACAAACAGTTTTGTACCGTTGATGATATAGTTGCCATCATTGGGAGCAGCCTCAACTGTGATTGAACCGGCATCGTAATTTTGATAGCCAGGTTCGGTTAGGGCTAGGGTGAAGATTTTCTCTCCACTGATTAGCTTGGGCAAATATTCTTGTTTTTGTTCTTCGTTTCCGAGATCTAGGATGGATAAGCCCCCAAGAACCACTGTGGAGAAAAAGGGTCCAGGCAAACAAGCACGTCCCATTTCTTCCAGTAGCACTCCCAGATCAAGGAAGTTCATATTGCCACCGCCATATTTCTCGGGCAAGGCTAAGCCCATCCACCCTAGCTCAGCCATCTCCTTCCAGAGTTCCTTGGAATAGCCTGCCTCGCTCTCTTCCATCTCTTTGATGAATGTTTTTGGGCACTTATCAGCCAGGAAGTCGCGGGCTGCTTTTTTCAGCATTTCTTGTTCTTCAGTAAGAGCTAACTTCATTGCTATCCTCCTGTATCAAACATTTCAAGCGCCATGCTCCGCTGTTGGCTAAGGGGCTTTGAGTCATTGCACCTTTTGCGTCATTCAAGGTGATGTTATGAGCTTGGCAGCCCCAGTCCTCTGGTCGCCAGGACATTCTTTAGTATCTCTGATGTGCCTGCCTGGAGACTATAACCTTTGGAAGCCAGATAGGAATGCACTGCCAGTCCCCGAATAGGAGCTAATTTGGAGTCACTCAGCAATTGCCCATAAGGTCCCAGTATTTCCATAGCTGCTTTGGCTAGTCTTTGTTCAAATGCGGTGGAGTATGCCTTGGACATGGCTGCTTCCCGGTTGGGAGCCCGTCCTCCGTCCATAACCAAAGCTACCCTATAAACAAGTAGCCGCCCGATTTCAAATTCAATCCGGAGCTGAGCTAGCTTATTGCGAACTATTGGTTCGTGAGACAATTTATTTTCTTTGGTAAATTGTACAATGGCATCAAAAAGGGGATAATTGCCCATGAGTCGTTCCATCCCACTTCTCTCGTAATCAAGCTGTTGAAGGGCTTGGAGGAAACCACGGTTTTTCTCTCCTATTAAACATTTCTTGGGGACGCGCACTTCGTCAAAGAAGACGTCGTTCCAGGCCTCAGTACCGGTAATATCTATCATAGGGATGCGACTAATCCCGGGCAAATCCGCCGGAATAATAAATTCGCTAATACCTCTGTGCTTGGGGACATCCGGATCAGTTCTGGCTAACAGGTAGAAATAATTTACAAATGAGCCACCACTGGTCCACGTCTTTTGTCCATTAATTATGTAGTCATCACCATCCTCGATAGCTCTGGTTTGAAGTGAGGCTAAGTCGCAACCAGCCTCCGTCTCACTCATTCCCAGACCGATATATGCCTCTCCCGCTACAATCTTGGGTAGTAACTCCCTCTTTTGCTCATCAGTGCCATAGGTGACGATGGAGCCACCTATTTGGCGGTCAGCAAACCAGTGGCAAGCTGCCGGTGCCCCTAACCTCAGCATTTCCTCTGTTAATATAAGTCGGGCTATATAACTGAGCCCCTGCCCACCATATTCTCTGGGCCAGGTCAAGCCTATCCAGCCCTTCTGTGCCACCCTTTTGCTGAATTCAGGATCGAAGCCTTGTATCCAAGCATCACAGGTAGGCTCCCAATACCCTTTCTTTATCTCCTCCTCTAAAAAACTGCGAACCTCTTGTCTAAACTTATTCTGCTCCTCTGTGAAGCCGAAATCCACTTTCTCCCTCCTTTCTTAGAGATTGATATTAGAATACTTCCTCCATGGCCTGGCGAAAAATGCCTTGTTGCCCTTGTTCTTATTAACCAAAATATCCAGCGATCTGTTTATGACCTTTCTGGTATCGCTAGGCGTTATTATGTCGTCAATATAACCCCGCTCGGCGCCTCGGTAGGGATTCTCATAATTTTCTGAGTATTCCCTAATTCTTGTAGCTCGCATTTCTTCCGGATTTTTTGCCTCCCTTATTTCCCTGGCGAAAATGACGCTAGCTGCAGTTTCCGCACCAACGATGGTCACTCTGGCTGTAGGCCAGGCAAAGACTAAGTCCGCGCCGATACCCTTATCCAGCATACCGTAATGAGCGCCAGCGTAAGACTTGCGTATGATAATTGAAATAAGGGGTACAGTAGCGTCAGCCCAGGCGAAAAGCAATTTGGCGCCATGTCGCAGGATACCCTTCCAGTCTTGTTCAGAGCCTATCATGTAACCGGGGCAGTCCTGCAGAGTGACCACAGGTATGTTAAATAGGTCGCAGAATCTAACGAATCTAGCTCCTTTATCCGAGGCATCAACATCAATAATGCCTGATGCCCACTTTGGTTGGTTTGCCCAGATACCCACTGGACGCCCATTGAACCGGGCAAATCCGGTGATAACACTTCTAGCATGTTCCTTCAGTATCTCAAAGAAATAGCCATCATCCACTATGGCTTCTATTACCTTGTACATGTCATAGGGTTGAGTCGGGCTGTCGGGGATTATAGTATCGAGTTCAGGGCATGTCCGATGTGCATCATCTCGGGATTCCAGGCAGAGTGGCATGTCCCAGTTGTTAGACGGCAAAAAGGACAGGAGCTCTTTAGCCTTGTCTATAGCATCTTTGTCGTCCTCCGCTACTACATGGGTCTGTCCTGACTTAACAGCATGCGCTTTCCAACCCGAGAGTTCCTCCAAGGTGATTTCTTCCCCAGTCTGCGTTTTGACAAAAGCAGGACCAGCAATACCCATAAATCCCGTGTGCCTGGTTTGAATGAGGAAATCTTGCATTATAGGATGATATGCCTGTCCCCCTAAACAAGGTCCCAGAAGCAGGGCTATCTGTGGTATTATCCCAGATGCAAGTATTTGAGCTCTAAAAATCCATCCATAGGCTTCCAGAGTATCCATCCCCTCTTGTAGCCGAGCACCTCCAGAGTCATTCATACCTATAAATGGCCAGCCCATCTCCTTGGCAAAGTTAATAGCTCGGATTTCCTTCAAGCCGTGATATTCGCCAAAGGTTCCAGCCATAGCCATGTAGTCCTCAGCAAAGGCAACAACCGGCCTGCCGTTAACCAGACCGTAACCGGTAACCACCCCTTCAGCCGGCACCTCCCTTTTATCCATGCCAAAATGGACGGTTCTGTGTTTAACGAACAAGCCTATTTCCGTAAAGGTGTCGGGGTCAAAAAGATACTCTATTCTTTCCCTGGCTGTCCATTGTCCCCCTTTATGGCGTTTTTCAATAGCCTCAGGGGGGGCCATCTGCAATATTTTGGCCCTCTTTCGTTTGTATTCCTCGATTAACTCCTTAGTCGTGCCCATGGATAACGGTCCTCCTTCCAAATTTTTGACTATTTTGGGATTTTGCTGGCCTTGCTTGTAACAATTTGGCATCTATTTCCATTTTCCTAATTAGTTCTTCGGGCTTGCTCAAACCTAGGTCAGACATATCAGCTATGATAAAGCTTATTCATGATTACAATTAATCGCAGGGCTCTTTATAATTCCCATCCCCTTCAAAGAGGGATTCTTACCTGAAATGACACAGAACACTATGCAAAAGTGGTTACCGCTGCCCAGCATGCTATTATATGTCATAAACGCCAGCTTTTCAATATTTTTGCGGCTGGCACTACAGCGGCAAAACAGCCGATTAGTGTAGAGTGCTCGGAGGCGGTCAGGGGAATCAAGATTTCTTCAACCAGAGGATAGCGATTTATTAGCTAACCTGCTTTCGCAAGCGAAGCCTCGAGTGCTAACCAGGTAAGAAATTATATGATGGTGAAGCTTGATTTGTAGTTACCACATTTATCGGGCATAAACTGCTTTATATCTTTCTACTATCATAAGCCCAATGCAAAACCGCCTGTCTTTGTTTTTTACGGCAATTCAAATCACCACGAAAACAATTGT
>JBMCVZ010000023.1:0-11087 GCA_048621695.1 Chloroflexota bacterium | reverse complement strand
TTTCCTGGCTAAATCCTTCAGTTCTTTTTCCCAAATCCGATTTAATTCCGTGAACCCCGGATTATTGAAAACATCGTCATCCGCGGGGATACCAGGATATTTAGACTATTATCTATTTGCAGAGCAATTAACCTTACGCAAAAAAGCTCTGATTACCAGTGAAGTAGCCAATACAGTGGCGTTTTTATTGAGCGAACGGTCCAGCGGCATTAATGCTCAGGGCATTGTTGTGGATGCTGGAATGTCAATCAACTACTTTGATAAAGATATCATTAAGAAGGCAACTAAATTTTAATAAACAAATGACTTTATTTCCTGTAGTCATGCCAGTTATCGAAGCTGGACATAAACGCCAAGGCCAAGAAAAAGTAGCTCATCTAAGCCGAATTGCTCGAGAGGCGTTAAAACTGAGTGCTGAAAAAAGTCAGGTTAAGCTTGGGGAACTACTAAAGGATGAAAAAGGTGTACCATGTCCAGTTGCTGGCATTTACTGGTCTCTCTCCCATAAACCTGAGTATGTGGCGGCAGTGGTTAGCAAAAATAGGGTCGGGATCGATATTGAAGAAATAAAAACCCGCGATGAATTGCTTTTTGCTCATGTGGCGAGTGACAAGGAATGGGAGCTGAAGGAAAGGTCCTGGGATACATTTTTTCGTTATTGGACAGCAAAGGAAGCAATTCTGAAGGTCATCGGGATTGGTATAAGTGGGTTAAAGACCTGTCGGATAATCTCAGTCCCCGATGAGAATCACATTGCTTTGGACTATAAAGGGCAATTTTTTCTGGTGGAGCAATTAAGGTATAAGAACCAAATCGTGTCTGTCTTGAAAAACGGTGACCAAATCGAATGGGTGGTTCTCTCTAAATCTCAAATCCCAAGCACGAAATCTTAAACAAATCAAAAAGCCCAGTTCAAAGTGGTAGTTCCTTAGATATTTTCATTATAAACATTGCCCACCATGACGCGGTGAACTTCGTACAAATTCGGAATGTCAGCTTCTGAAAAGTGCTGATTAACTAAACTCCACCGTATCTTTGGTGGTATAACTTCGCCTGATGTATAAAGGCCTCTATCCTTGTCTTTGCGTTGGTTTGCTTTAGCCCATCGTATATCATGTTGAGCACAGGAATACGGTTATGCTCCTTTTGTATTCCTCTATAAATAGCAGTGGATACAGTCCCAAAAAGGCAATTTAAAATGATTAGATTAGCTATACCACTGCAGCCCTGAACAGCATAATTTTTCGCTTTAGCCACATTTACAGTTACCACCGGGTCTATATCATCACTTACATAAGGAGCGGCAAGCGTAACTATATCCTCAACCCTGGGAATCCTGCAATCTCGAAGCTCGTCTTTCATCATTCCCTCAATCTTTCCCTTCCAGTACATAAAGGGAACTTTTCTAAGATAATAATAAAGGGCAGAGAGATATTTTCTTCTAGAAAAGTGAGTCTGCGGATATACCTCATTAAAATATACCAAATAATCTGTAGTAGTTGGCCCAAATCTCACTTCAGCGCCCAGTGACTCAAATTCTCTGATTATATCGTTGTTAGACCAGGAGTTCATACAGGTATAGAACTCTCCCACTATACCTATAATTGGTCTATCTTCATTCTTAATCGGGATCTCGTCCATGGCTGCTACTGAACTGTTTAAAGCCTGCCGAAAATTACCCTTGACAATTCCAGAGGCTATCCTCTCTATGGCTTGTTCATAAACCTTGTCACTCTCTCCTTTGTTTACTTCATAAGGGCGAATATGAAGTAATTTCTTTAATAGGACATCCGTAGCTAGCCAACCCTTCCAGATAGCCTCCGCCCACTTTAATCCAAATAATTCGGTACATCCATCATGGCGGATAGAGGCAATCGGGGCAACTATAGGGATATGACCCAGACCTAACCTCTTGAGAACCAATTTCTGAGACAAGGCATATTGGCTCAACCTGCAGGAACCATCGAAGTTAAGCATCATAAATGCTGCCCTATCTGGGTTAAAATCTTCAAGTTGGGTCATTCTGACTAAATCCCCTGTGGTGAGTAGATAGGGATGACATTCCTTGCCGGATACGTATCTTCTTCCTATTTCTTCCGATAGTTCATCAGGCTCGGGCAAAACTCGGGCATCTAGCCCCACGGAATTAAGAGCAGCAGCCCAAATAACGGAGTGCCCGGAAACATGCACGAGATAAAAGGTTTTATCGAGTTCCCTAATCTTCTTTGTTGGTTTGAAGATACTCATCCTACCAGAGGGTCTAATCAAACTTAGGTCCTCTTGCCTTTCCTCCTTTACCCACGTTTTCGGTCTGCTAAGAGTATCGAGAAAGGCTTCAACCCTGGTGATCATCCCAGCATCACCGCTGTGCTCATCTACCTCCAGAAGTAGGTAAGGATCCTCTTCCATAGTCTCCTCAAGATACTTCCAGAAGAAAGCATCAGGACCGCAGCCATAATTTGTTATCATTATAGGATTCAAGCTGGGATTATTCTTAGCCAGTATCGCTGCCCTCAGAAGGTTTTGTTCATTCTTCCAAACCAAGTTGGAGTAATGAGGCGGCAATTCAATCCTGTCCAGCGGCAACAGGTCAAAGGGGATGGCTAGCACTCCTAGATGTCGCAACTTCTTGGCGATATTTAGATTCAACGCCAAATCATGAATATTGTAAGGCTTTCCTATTACCACTACGGCTTCATTATCCCTCTTAAGAGTTCTAAGTATCTCTCGACCTCTCTCTCTACGCATCCTTTCGAATTCTTCTTGACCATCAAGCCCAGCCGTTATGGCTGAAGCAATTACCCCCGTTTCTTTTCCAAATTCTCTGCCTATCTTCTCCATCTGCCCCTTGAGATTCTCTTTTTCCCTAGCCATAAATATGCTCGGGCTTATGATTCTTGCTTTATCTTTAAAAGCGGGTCTAAGCATGAAAGGGATACCCTGAATCAGGGGGCAGTTGTAGCTCCTGGTTACATCATCATTCTCCTTCTCCAGGTCAATAATGCTGGGCAGGAATATACGGTCAATACCTTTTTCAATAAGATTTGCCACATGCCCATAGGCAACTTTCACCGGATAGCAGGTCTCAGCTAAAACCTCTTCAAGTCCCTTATTAATGAGTTTCCTATTAGTTTTATCGGAGAGCACCACTTTAATTCCCAACTCCCTGAAAAACACAGCCCACAATGGAAACTGCTCAAAGAACATAAGTACCCGGGGAATGCCTACTACCGGAGAATCGGGGGCAAATTCATCCTCCTTATGATAGCTCATAAGCATTTCCTCTCGCTCTTTGAAGAGGTCGGGAAGAACCTGGTCAGCCGTTTTTTCCCCCTTCACTTCATATCGGTCACAAATACCACCGTAGAAGGACTTAAACTCGCCTCCGATGGATATTTTCTTTATGTGGCAGTGGTTGGAGCAATGCTGACATTCAAAGGATTTAACCTCATATTCGCGGTCTATGAGGTCAAAGCCGGCAAAATTGCTTTCACCATCCCCATCTCTCCTCTCCATGGCAATCAACGCTGCGCCTATAGCACCAGTTACACTGTAGTTCTGCGGAACCGCGACGTTCTTCTCCAAAATATTTTCGAAGGCGGCCACTACACTCTTATTTCCGGCAACGCCTCCCTGAAAATATATCCTGTCGCCAATTTTCTTATTCCCTACCACCTTTTCAATGTAATTATTGGCAATAGAGTAGGAAAGCCCCGCTAAGAGATCGACTTTTGGTGAACCCACCTGCTGGTGGTGTATCAAATCAGATTCCATAAAAACAGTGCACCGAGTCCCCAAATCAACAGGAGCTTTTGAGCTAAAGGCAAGCTTGCTAAACTCTCCGTCAATATTTACATCCAGTCTATCAGCCTGTTCTTGGAGGAAGGAGCCAGTACCCGCAGCACAAACCTTGTTCATCTCAAAATCTACCACCGCACCATTCTTCAGGCGGATATATTTTGAATCCTGCCCCCCTATTTCAAATATAGTGTCTACCGTCTTATCTATATCCAGTGTAGCCTTAGCTTGAGCAGTAATTTCATTAATTACGAAATCGGCACCGATAAAGTCCCCTGTAAGATAACGCGCACTGCCGGTTGTCGCCACAGCCTGGATCTCAATAAGGTCCTTTATTTCATGACCTATGTCTTTTAATCCTTTCCTAACTGACTCAATGGGATTACCCCCGGTCATAAGATACTTCATCGCTAGCAGCCTCTTGTTTTCATCAAGAACAACGATATTTGTACTCACAGCGCCAACATCAACCCCCATATATACTTTCTTCTTTTGTTGCTTTCCCGAAATAGGACATTCATCCAGGGGAGCAGAACCATCCCCCTCATAAAATAATCTTTTTAAATGCCCTACCTCAGCTTCATTGGCCTTTTTTGATAAATAGCGTCTCAGAAGCTCTGTTGCCGCTTGAAGTCTGATAGGTGTGTCACCCTGTCTCTCCGAGGCCGTTATTGCCGCTCCAAAGGCTCCCATGACCTTAAAATACTCGGGAATAATCAATTCCCCAGGCTTGAGTTCTAGCAGTTCTTCAAAAGCCTTAACCACTCCTTTATTGGCAGCTACGCCACCTTGAAAGGCTACCGGCTTTACGAATTTCCTCCCTTTACCTAAATTGCCTATGTAATTTCTAGCCAAGGCGTAACAAAGCCCGGCTATTATTTCCTCCTGCGATATCCCCTCTTGCTGTAAATGGACCATGTCAGATTTGGCAAAGACACTGCACCTGCCCGCAATGGTAGCCGGCTTTTCAGCTCTCGTGGCTAAACTGCTGAACTCATCTATAGAAATCCCCAGACGATATGCCTGTTGATCAAGGAAAGAGCCAGTGCCCGCAGCGCATATCTCGTTAAGGGCATGGTCAACTATGACTGTTCTTCCACTTTTTTCATCTCCCTCCAGGAAAATCAGCTTTGAGTCCTGCCCTCCAATCTCTATAATTGTCCTGACTTCAGGATGGAAATATGCTATAGCCTTTGCCTGACTAATAATTTCATTTTCTTTATCTACACCCATAACATCAGCTATAAGGTTACGTCCGCTGCCTGTACATACAGCCCCACATAGTTCAGGAAAATCTTTGTCGAGACTCTCAAAAACACCGATTAATACTGGAATAGGTTGCCCCCTTGTCCTCTCATAGATACTTTCGAGCAGTCGAAGTTTCTCATCAATCACAGCTATGTTTAAGCTGACCGAGCCTATATCTATTCCCATAAAGATTTTACTTTGACCTGTCATTCCAAGCCCTCGATCCTTGCTTTCACTGCCCGGACAATCTCGTCTGAGACCGCCTGACCACCCCGGCAGGCCAGCCAGGCTAGAGCCCCCGAAACATCGCCGCCAATGGTCACCCTCGTCTTACCATCCATAGGTTCCAGGGTGTAGAAGCGTGTCAACTTTGTGCCCAAGACTTTCCCTTCCATAACCACATCTCGCTCCGGGACAAACTTGATGACCGTCATCAATAACTTGACCGTAAGCCCGCTTACCTTAGCTGTGACGGATAGCTGTGAGCCTACTGCCAAAGGCCCCCCAGAGACTCTTTCAATCTTCTTGATGGACGGCATCCATTGAGGCCACTCTTCAAGCTCGTCTATGAGCGTCCAGACTTTCTCAGTAGGGGCATTGATGTCGATGCTGCTCTCAAACCTCACGTCTGCCAAACTTCCGCTTCACGTAGTATTTTGAATATATTATACATCAATACACAATCTAAGGGACTGGTCTAATAAGCGTATTCTCTACGATGATATGCCTGGAAAAGCAATATGACTTCAGGTAGAGAAAATATAGGAATGGAGATGGGAGGCAAGACCGTTTATTGTTTTCCTGACATCGCCCATTATGTTGTATAATGCGTGGAACATCTTGTGCCACAAATAAAAGCAGGTATAATAAATGTTACCGGGTATGTTGGTGCCGAACTGGCCCGCTTACTCTACCCACATCCCCAGGTAGAGCTTGTTACTGTCACCGGGAGAAGCTCAACCGGACAAAAATTGGGTGATGTTTTTCCCAACTTCGCGGGAACTAACTACATAATAAAATCCGAGCTTGATAGCAAAATCGACATCGCTTTCTCAGCAATGCCTCACAAAAGCAGTATAGATGTAGTACCATCCTTGCTAAAACAAGGAATCAGGGTTGTCGACGCCAGCGCTGATTTCAGGCTAAAGAACGCGGGCGAATACCCCAAATGGTATGGATATAATCATCCGTCATCCGAACTATTGAGAGAGGCGGTTTTTGGCCTACCAGAACTGCATCGGGACGAAATCGTATCGGCCTCGCTGGTAGCGAATCCGGGGTGCTACAGCACCAGTGCTATCTTGGCCCTGGCACCCATAGTCAAAGAAGGGCTTATCGAGCCCGACATAGTAGTGGATAGCAAATCAGGCGTCTCGGGCGCCGGCAGAACCCTGAGTTTGACTACTCATTACTCTGAGGCCGACGAGAATGTCCTGGCCTACTCACTTGAAGGACATCGCCATTTGCCTGAAATAGAACAGGAACTGAAAATACTTAATCCTTCATCTTCTATTATTTCAATAACCTTCGTTCCTCACTTGGTGCCAATGACCAGAGGCATATTGAGCACCTGCTACGCCAAATTGACTGATAGCAGCAAACTATCAGCTGACAACCTGGAACAGCTATACCGAGAATTTTACAAGCATGCCCCCTTCGTTCAAATAACTACCAAGCCTCCACATACCAAGTATGCCTGTGGAACCAACCTTTGCCTTATTTATCCCACTGTTGATTCGAAGACAGCCAGGCTCATAGTTATTAGCTGTCTGGACAACCTCGTCAAGGGAGGGGCCGGGCAAGCGGTGCAAAATATGAATCTCATGTTCAACCTGCCCGAGACCACAGGGCTGGAAGCTCTGGCTGTTTACCCGTAAAATGTACCGGATTATCGCTCTACCCCTTACTTTGCTTAATCCCCCAGGGTACGAGCATATCCCTTACATTCCATTATCACCTTCTCTTCCATATGTTCACAAATTTTTCACGCTAAAAAGAATTCCCTCATTCCTATACCGCGATGTTAGCTAAATATTAGTATATTATGTCAATTAAACTAGAACCTCCTCGCATCCCCACAATTGTTGCAGAGATTTCGTTTCTAGCCCTATCTTGGCAACAGATGATAAAATAGACAGGTTAAAATAATTAGTCAAAAGCCTCATCAGGAAAGCAGGCATAAAATTCTCGACAAAAAGCTCGAAGAAATGCTTAACAGCGGGGTGATACAATATCAACTATAATCTTCTGCACGATTTCGAACGAAACCCGTTCGCATGGTACGATGCTGTATGCCGCTGTCTGTAGGATCAATGAATGAATTATCGGATGAGAATAGATGAAGAGAGATAAAAGGCTGTTGTTGTTCTTAGCACTGTTGCTTGTCGGTGCATTGATTTTCATAGCTGTCCCTGCTTCGCACGGTGGAAACCCCCATCTCAGAAATTCACTGTCGGAGGCCACAAAAGCTCTGCAACAAGAACTTTTGGCTCTCATCGGAGATGGCTTCGTTGGCATCACCCATTCAGAAGTCGAGGACGAAGTCATCGTCTTTGTCGAGGATGAACAGACGAAGCAAAGAGTGCCGAGCTCCTTTGAAAACTACACAGTACGAACCGAGATTACGGGGAGAATACAAACACTTCCTGCTCAGTTAGCGGAGCCTATAACCGATGTTAGCGAGAATAGGCAAGGCTACGTCAGACCTCTGGTCGGTGGGACAAGTCTATCAGCCTACGTTACGAAAGGGCCACTAGTATATGTATATGCGGGAACCATGGGCATGGTCACCTATGACGACAAGATTCTGTCTAATGCCCACGTAATTGCCATGGAGACGGGTACGGGTGAGTTTCTCGACATCGGAACGCCCGTCATCCAGCCCGGAACTCGCGACGGTGGAAGGTTGGTTAACCAGGTGGGGGAACTCGAGGCATACATTCCTATCGACTTTAGTCCTGACGTGGAAAATTACGCCGATGCTGCTATAAGCAGTATTGATGGTGGTGTTGATGCATCTCCCGGTGAGCAATTTTACGAAGAAGGTAATTACTGGGTAGAAGGCTGGACCGAGGTATCTGAGGGAGATATCGTACGAAAATCAGGCCGAACAACCGGAGTAACCACCGGCGAGGTGATTCATACCAATGCCTCTGTTTTAGTTTGGTATGGCGACCAATCAGCCTTATTTGTAGACCAGATTGTAGTAACTCAAGAGAATTGGTCTTTCATAGCGCCAGGTGATTCAGGCTCCGTGGTGGATAAGGATGGAGAGTTTGTGGGGCTGGTTTTTGCGGGTTCTGAAACTTGTGCCGTCATCAGCAAGGCACAGCACATTATTGAGGGACTTGGTATATCTTCTGAGCCTCCGGCGGGCCAGTATAGCCTCACCATCTCCAGCACCCCCGGCGGTTCGGTGCCCACCCCCGGCGAGGGGTTGTTTATCTATGATGCTGAGACAGTGGTTGAACTGGTTGCGGAGGCTGCTGAGCATTACCGGTTTGTGGAATGGACTGGTGATATTAGTACCATCGGCGATGTCCACTCCGCCTCAACCAACATCACCATGAGAGATTCCTACTCCGTCACTGCCAACTTTCAACTAGAGCCAATTTGGCATAGCCTTACTATCTCGAGCACTCAGGGTGGTTTGATAACCAGTCCCGGAGAGGGAACCAATATCTATGAAGCTAACACAGAAGTTGAACTGGTTGCTGAAGCTGCCGAACATTACCGGTTTGTGGAATGGACCGGCGATGTGAGTACCGTCGGCGATGTCTACGCCGCCTCAACTAATATTACCATGAACGACTCCTACTCCATCACTGCCAACTTCGAACTGGAAGAGGGTTGGCATAGCCTCACCATCTCCAGCACTGAAGGTGGTTCGGTAATTGACCCCGGCGAGGGGACTTCTATCCACCCTGCCAATGCAGTAGTCAACCTTGTTGCTCAACCGGACGAAGGTTACCAGTTTATGAAGTGGACTGGTGATGTGGATACCATCGCCGATATCAATGCCGATAGAACCACCATCACCATGCAAGAGTCCTATTCCATTACTGCCAATTTCGAGTCATGGCGTCCCGAACCAGTGGCACTATTGGTGGTATCCAGTACCGAAGGCGGCTCGGTAACCAACCCTGGCGAAGGCATATTTTCGTGTCCTCTCGGAACTGAGGTCAGCCTTGTGGCTGAGGCAAAGAGTGGCTATCAGTTTACCAGCTGGTCAGGCCATGTCGAGGCCATTGAAGATATCAACGCTGCCTCCACTTCCATCATCATGGACAACTCTTACTCTGTTACAGCCAATTTCAGAGGGGCTGGTTCGGGGTGTTGCGTCGCCACGGCATCCTGCGGCAGCCCAACTGCCAGGGAAATACAGATTTTGCGCGAGTTCAGAGATGAATGCATGCTCACCAGCCCATGGGGAGAAGCTTTGGCAAATCTTTACTACACTGTTAGCCCACCGATGGCTAAGTTCGTAACCGAGCACCCCAGCCTGAAGCCAATAGTGAGGGCTGGACTAGTACCCGCTGTGGCCATAAGCGCCGTAACTGTTAACACTACTGTGGCACAGAAGGTAGCGATAGCAGGCTTCTTGGTGCTCGTTTCGGTGGCAGTGGCGTTATGGGTGGCTAGGCGGCGAGGCCGAGGTCCGGAACATAGCTGAGGATGAAATCGCCCGTTAGCTTTCACCCTCACCCGTCGAAGGAGGGGGGTCTACACTAACTTGTGCATACGATACGGCAAGTTGGAAATAGCTCTGGGCGGCAGTTAACACGTTAGCCTTCTCTACTTCGGGAATGTAGGGGTCGTCGAGCTTAAAGCTTTCCACCTTGCCCCTGACGTAAGCCCGGTAGCATTTGTAGAAGTTGAGCAATTTCAAGAGGCCTTCGTCGTGACTCAGCCCTACATAGGTATTTACCAGATGTCGGGAAAGACCAACCTGCTTATAGCAGTCCAAGTCCATAGCTAGAAAGGCAATTTCAGAGGCCACGTCGGAATATCGGAACCTGTCGTTAAATTCAATGCAGTCATAAATGCAGATACCCCCGATTAAATCGGGGGCAGTGAAGCACACATGAGCGGTGTGAAGATCGCCATGGCAATCCCTTATTCTCCCCTCTCTTACTCTTTTTTCGAACAGACTTGCATTACTGGCAACGAAGTCATTAGTGTAATTCATAATGTGCTGATATTGCTCGGCGGTAATTGAAATCCCGATATATTTCTCAGTTTGAGAGAAGTTCTCATCGGTGTTCTGGCGAACAATATCCAAGCTACCGAAGGCGGCAATCTCTTGATTTGTTTCGGCTCTTTCGTGAAAGTCCACCAACTTTTCAGCCACTCTCGCCACCATTTCCAGAGTAACCTGACCCTGGAGCAGAAGCACATCCATCATGCGGTCCCGGGGCAATTGCTTCATTTTGACAGCGTACTCTATCGCCTCGCAACGTCCTTCGATGCGAATCAGATTGCCTCGTCGCTTCGCTCCTCGCAATGACATTGTTATCGGCACCACGGCCAAATAAGCATCAGGGCAAAGCCGCTTGTTTAAGTTCAGCTCTTGATGGCAGAAGAAATGGCGTTTCTCTAAAGTAGTGTAATCCAGATAACCCAGATTGACCGGCTTTTTGACCTTGTATACATATTCACCGGTAAGGAAAATATAGGACATCTGGGTCTGTACCAGTTCTATTTTCTGTGGTTTGTGAGGATAGGCTTGGGACTCGAGAAGAGCTTTAACAATGGGCGGTAATATCGACACCGGACTTCTCGTGAAATGTCAGGGCCTCTCCCATACAGCCGCCATCCCCTGCCCACCACCAATACACATGGTTTCCAGGCCACGATGCAGATTTCTATGCATCATATCGTAAATGATAGTAACTGCTATTCTCGCTCCGGTGCAGCCGATAGGATGACCCATAGATATGCCGCTACCATGAAGGTTAATGTGGTCGAAATCCCAGCCAAGCTCTTCCATGCAACCCAGTGTCTGAGCAGCAAAAGCTTCATTAAGCTCAATCACGTCGAAA
>JBMCVZ010000022.1:0-11745 GCA_048621695.1 Chloroflexota bacterium | reverse complement strand
CCTTTTAGCTCCATTGTAGCCTGGAGGTGCACTATGCTTTCATGTTACCTTTCCTGAAATCTCAACCAGGCTCGAGTCTTGCCTTCAATAACTAAACTGAACTCCCCTCTTGGTTCAGCGAAGTACTCCCTAGCCTGGCTCACTCTACCCCGGAAAATCTCTTCGTGAACTTTGGTAAGCTCACGGCATACGGATAATCTTCTATTTCCTAGAATTTCTTCAATATCACTCAATGCCTCCCTAAGGCGATGGGGTGTCTCGAAGGCCACTATAGTTCTTGGTTCATCGACTATCGAGTTGAGAAGACGCTGCCTTTGCCCTTTCCGTCGAGGCAAAAAACCGAGGTAGAGGAATTGATCAGTCGGCAACCCGGAAACCACCAAGGCGGTAATTACTGCTGAAGCACCAGGAATCGGTACTACAGAAATCCCCCGCTCAATGGCAGCAACGATGAGTTCATAGCCGGGGTCACTTAGCCCTGGCATACCAGCTTCCGAAACTAGAGCAATGTCTTCTTTATCTAGATAATTCAATAAATAATCGAGTTTAGCTCTTTTACTATGCTCATGATAACTAGTCAATGGGGTTTTTATATTATGGGCATTAAGCAAGTGGCGCGTAGTACGTGTATCCTCAGCGGCAATAAGTTTCACCTCCTGGAAAAGGCGTAAGGCACGCAGGGAAATATCCTCCAGATTGCCAATAGGAGTAGCAATGACATAAAGAACGGGCATGACCTCAAATTATACTTAATAGCTATAATTTTATCTACAAATTTTCTTGACTTTAGCCCGCCATACTTGTATAGTTTCTGGCAACTTTTATCAGATAAAGAAAAATGCCTCGCCTTAAATTCAAAGAGATAGAACGCGCCTATGGATTTGATGAAGTTGCACTTGTCCCCGGAGATGTAACCATTAATCCTGATCAAACCAACATAGACTTTACCGTAAAAAATTATACCTTGTCCATCCCCATTCTAGCCTCAGCTATGGATGCTATTGTTAACCCTACCTTTGCTATTAAATTCAACAAACTCGGCGGGCTAGCTGTCCTTAATCTAGAAGGTATACAGACAAGGTACGAAAATCCCGATGAAGTGTTAACTCAAATTGCCCAAACTCCTGAGGAAGAGGTTACTTCCCTGCTGCAAAAGGTTTACTCCGAACCTATCAAGGAAAAGCTCATTAGCCAACGCGTTGGAGCAATAAAACAAGCTGGTGCCATCTGTGCTGCATCTACAACTCCAGCCAACACCAAGCGACTGGCTCCTATAGCCAAGGATGCTGGGATGGATATACTCGTGGTGCAATCTACCGTCACCACAGCCAGGCACATTTCTAAGAGCTATCGGGGACTTATCCTGCCTGAGCTATGCCAGCAAATGTCCCTGCCTATAATAGTGGGCAATTGTTGCACCTATAGTGCGGCATTAGAGCTAATGAGGACAGGAATCGATGGCGTCTTAGTTGGAGTGGGGCCTGGGGCTGCCTGTACAACCCGGGAGGTCATCGGGGTTGGAGTCCCACAAATAACTGCTACTCTGGGTTGTGCTGCTGCTAGAGAAACCTATCTCAAAGAAAGTGGCAAATATGTGGCAGTGATAACAGACGGAGGTATTCGCACTGGCGGCGATTTATGCAAAGCATTTGCTGCTGGCGCTGACGCTGTAATGATTGGCTCACCTTTCGCTCAAGCTACAGAAGCGCCAGGGAGGGGCTATCACTGGGGCATGTCCCATTCCCACCCAACATTGCCGAGAGGGACACGTGTTAAACTTGGTACTACTGCCTTATTGGAGCAAATTCTCTTCGGTCCTACTTCCGTTACCAACGGCACTCAAAACCTAGTCGGCGCCCTACGCACTAGCATGGGAGTATGTAGCGCTCGAAGCATCAAAGAAATGCACAAAGTTAAAATGATTATTGCACCATCTATAAAGACCGAAGGGAAATACCTGCAAGCAATTCAGAACCTTCCTTGAATTTATGGAAAGGCCGAAAGGCAAAACCAGACACCGAAGCCAGCTAAAACCGAAGCACAAACGCTAAATACAATCCTTCGCACCCTCTGTGTCCACCACCGTCTTGACTCGTATGTACTAACTGAGAGAAATTCACTCCAGGCAAAATCGCAAGGCAGGTGCACTATGCTAAATAAGATAACACCGGTAAGCCCGAACACGGCTGCACTGGTTACCAGGGCCGTACCCACAGTGATCCACCATATGTAAAAGGCTGGGTTAGTTCCTGTAATTACAATGCCTGTGACTAAAGAGCTAGCTGGCAAACCTACTACCCCCTCAGTCGCCGCACCAGTAGCTCGAAACATTCGGAAACCCAGGTAGAGCAGCATCAAGCCACCAGCAAGGTATATACCCATTTTCACCTGGGGGGAGTCAATGGAATGTTCGAACCCAAAATAAATTACAGCATAGATTACAGCTATAATTGGTACTTCAATGACAGCATGCCCTGCTGCAATCCAGGCACCGGCGTGTTTGTCGCTGTAACCCTTGGCTATGGTAGCTGCAGTCATTGGTCCGGGTAGCATAACGCCAGTAAGTGAAATTCCCGCTGCCGACAATAAGAATAGCCCTAGGCTTGACTCCATGACTTACTTTGGGTGAAAACAGGGTTGGGCTAAATTTCCTCTTGTTCGTCATCCTCCTCCCCAGTCACAAACCCACCATAATGAGGGAGTTTTACATCTGCTTTGGCTCGGCGACCCCTGGCTCCTCCGGGCAAATCGCCAATCATCTTCTTCAGATCGGTCAATGCCTCAGCCGATTGTGTTGAAGGAGCAACTACGCCGTCCACCCCAACTTGCCATAAACTGGTTAGCTCAGCTTTTGTGACCAGAGTAGGTAAGGTCATAATAACCGGTTTCTCTAACAGCTCGACGAATCTTCGACAAACAAGCAGATGCTCCACAGCAACAAAAGAGTCTTCTCCTCTACTACTGATGAATACACCATCTATTTCAAGTCTATTAATAGCCTTGGCAAAACCCTGGTCTAATGAAGGTTCTATTATTAAAAATTTGCCTACCTCTTCCTTGTGTAATATTGCGGCAGGTATTCTAATGTCAAAAACCACGAAGTCGCACCCCAAGCTCGAAAGCTCGTTAATTTTCTGTTTGTTCTCGCCCTTCACAACTATACCTAGAGGGACGTCGCCCGCAGCTTCGACCATTTGCTTAACAATCTTGATGGTTAGATCTTCGCTCAACATCAACCCAGCATCGGCATCAGCCATGATTTTGACTTCTTTTACGTGTGTCCCCGATAGCCCAGCAATAAGTAACATTGCTGGACTTTTCAGTGCAGAGACAGACGGGTGAAAACCTATGGGCGTGGTTGAAGACTTAGAAAGACTCTGCAATTTATCTACAAGTTTGCTCATATCACCCCCAGCCAGCGGTCGGATTCGAACCGACGACCGGCGGTTTACGAAACCGCTGCTCTACCCCTGAGCTACGCTGGCACAGAAGCTAGATTTTACTTCTTACTCCAGCTTCTGTCTACTTTTTGGCATTTCATACGCAATCTTCGGTTATGCAACATAATGCTATACTAATTAAGTATGGCGTAAATATTCCTCGAATCGAAAAAGGGTCAAGGAGTTAAACTCGATACTATTTTCGACTCTGAAGTGACAATGCAGGCTAATGTGACCTAACTAAGGCGCACATAGGTGATAGCTACCTGTTCCGAACGCTGACTGGTCGGTCCAGCTGCTAATCGTCTGGTTGCTCAAGTTGTTCTTCAGCGAAGCGGTTGACCGCCGTCAAGCCCCTGGAGTCTATTCTGACTATATACCAGAAGCGAAAAGTATCCTTAATAGGTTCTTTATCTACGGTTCCGGTATAACCGCTGTATGGTGAAGGATAATTGACACTGATTTTCACTTTGCTGCCTTTCTTGAACTTCGGCACTCTGTTACCATAACCCCGGGGAAGGTCATATTCCCTTCGTTTAATCGGGTCAGACAGAATAGCATAAGCCTCGTTTAGCTCTCTCATTTTGTCATGAGCGTCTTCAGTTTTCCGATTCCTGTCTGGGTGGTATTGAAAAGCTAGCTTGTGGTACGCCTTTCTTATTTCCTCTGTGCTGGCGCTTGGTGCAATACCGAGGACTTCGTAGTAGTCTAGTCCACTTGTATTGTAGTGCATCTCGTAATCAGTAATAACGGACATATCTTCTTCTCCTGAAACTACTCAACTATGCCACAATATACTGCTAATACACTATGGCTCATGTTCTGGAAGGTGTCAATAACCTATTTGTACGGTACGCTCCATTACTTTAGGTCTAACCCGCTCACCGGCTCCTGTTAGCTGGATATCTGGTACAAGGCAAAAACAATGTGTCTCTAGCCGTGTATTCCGACTGACCACCAGTGGAATCAAGTCGCCACAACTAGGAAGAGAGCCTGGAGCGAATTATAACCGGAAGGCTAAAGGGGCAAACCCATGTACATCTAATTCCTGGTGAACAAATCCCAAATTATCGTTTTATCAAGGGTGAAACTAGTTTCTCTTCTTTTAGGTTCGATAGTGCGGTCGCTGATCATGGCAGCTTAAGCAAATTGCATTCTGCACGTCCTGACATCCTCCGGGTAGTTTCATATTCTAGTATTTACTAGCCTTAAAGGAAATAGATGGTAAAATGATTCATAGACATCATTTTATATTAAACAGCGGACTGCCAGCTCAGGAAGGGATAGGTCTGTCCGGCAATGATATTCCAGGTGTAGGCATCGTTAGTTTCGCCAGGAGCGACAGCGGTTATATCCCACGGCTGGTCGAGCCCTTTCGTTTCTGTGTCTGTGAAGGTGGTGATATCCGTCATTTGCGCCGTGGCCTTCCCCGTCCCCCCGTCGCTTTTTTCCATCCTGGAAGTTAAACGGTCCCAGAAGGAGTTGCTCACGGTGCCCTTGTTGTATCCCACCAGACCGCCAACCTGCGTAGAGCCAGTCACGCTGCCGGTAGAATAGCAGTTGGCCAGGTTGCCATAAAAATTCACCCCCACCAGACCGCCAACCTGCGTAGAGCCAGTCACGCTGCCAGTGGCATAGGAGTTGCTCAGAATGCCCCTATAGTACCAATTATCTCCCACCAGACCACCAACACGGGAATCGCCAGTCACGCTGCAGCTGGAATAGGAGTTGCTCAGAGTAGCCTGATTCCATCCCACCAGACCGCCGACACGCGAGTCGCCAGTTACGCTGCCGCTGGAATATGAATTGTTTACCAGGCCCTCATTATGTCCTACCAGACTACCAACCTGTGCAGAGCCAGTCACGTCGGCGTTGACTACCCCGACATTCTCGACGACCCCGACATTATCGATATAGCGTATCCAGGAAATGTGAGTGAAAATCCCCACATAGTTCTCGTCAGGGCGGTTGATAAACAAGTCTCTTATCTCATATCCCTGACCGTTGAAACTCCCAGTAAACTGTTTATCAGAGGTTTCATCGGGGTCTCCAATTGGCTCCCAGCCCTTCCCCCCATTGGCTGTCTTGCTCGCCAGTTCGTTGTAACCTGCCGTACTAGAATCGAGGTCATTCATCAGGATATAATCGCCGCCTAGGTCATTTCTAATGGCATGTAAATCATACCAATCCCGTATTTCAATAGTAGTAGGAGGAGGAGTACACCCTGCCATCGCTACCATTAATGCTACCGTAGTCAAAAAGATGCTAAGTCTTTCCACGTACATGAGCCTCGAAGTGTTATTGTATCACTGGCGAATGAAGTGTCAATATGTTGCTGTATCCAAGACATACTGTGGAGGTAAGGAGCAACATTTCTCGTTATGCACTAAGTAACATTTCAAGCGAGTGTTCAATATTGGTCTCCATGCGGCTGGCTAGCTCTGAGTCGCCTCCCCCTCTCTACTACCTGATTCAGTCAAGGACTTCGTCGAAGAAGGATGTGACCCATTCCCTGTACTCTGCTGGCCTCACAAGATATGAGTTCGCATGCTGTGCTTCTGGCACTATCCATAACTCGCTATCAGGGTTTTGGCTGGCTTCTTTCAGCCGATACGCATGTTGGACAGGAATCATATCGTCCTGCTCTCCATGGATAATGAGTACGGGTGCAGAAATCCCCTTCACCGCTTCCTCCGGTTTGATTGCAGCGAAGTCGATGTCGTATATATTCCTGGTCATAAATAAGATGATTGGCATGAAGAATTTAGGCAAGTTACTTCGCGCTGCAAATTCAGAGTCGATAATGCTAACGATATCAGCGTAAGCGGAATCAGCTACCACTGCATCGATTTCCTCAGATTCAGCAGCAGCCATTAAGGAAGTAGCAGCTCCCATTGAGAAACCAAGGACACCTATTTTTTTCTCAACGCCACGTTGCCTGATATAGTCAATGGCGCCCAATAAATCATTTCTTTCATAATAACCTGCCGAGGTATGTTTCCCCTCTGATTCTCCATGCCCTCTCATATCAAACATGAGGACATTATAGCCATAACTCACCAGATCTTTGGCGATTCCCAGCATTCTTTCCGCTGGGTGGGCTCGATTATCTCCTGAGCCGTGAACCAACACAATAACCGGGTTATCATCATCTGCTTCCAGCCACCAGCCTCGCAGCATTAGACCATCTCTGCTGGGGAAAGAAACGCCCATATATTCTAACCCGAAATCAGCGGGGCTACACTCAATGGGTGTTCGTTCAAACTGGGTCAACGAGGAGGCAGCATAACCTGATATACCCAGAATAATTCCAGCGGCCACCACAATGACGGCCAGCAAAGCCCAGAGCACTGGTCTCATAGTCCTACTTAATTTGCTTCCCTGGTGACTCGTTGCCTCTTTTCGGTCTTTTGCTGAGAGAGCAGCAGGTTTACCTCATGTAAAAGAAGTCCTTAGCAATGCGGTAATTTCAATCAAATATTGTGGACTAATGTTCATCTCCTGAGCTTGCTTTGGATGGCATCACTCTCTAGCTCCCTGATAGCATCGGCAGCAATCCAGCGGGCAGCTTTCGAGTCGAGTCGCTGGATATCCTTGGCAGTATTTATTGCGGCTTCGTTCAAATTGAGGTTCCTTTTCCCGATGTTTCTGAGAGCCCAGTTCACTGCTTTCCTGACGAAGTTACGCTCGTCCGTAGCTCCTCGTATTATCACGGGAAATAATTCGATGAATTTCTCATCGCTTGCCTTCTTATCGTGCCATGCCAGGCACGCTATCAGAGAAAAGGCAGTCCTTTTGACGAACTCTTCTTCCCGCTGAGACCAGTCCACGATTTTCTTCCAGGCTAACTGGTTCCTTTCAAAAAGATTCATGCATACCTGGTCGCAGACATCCCACGAATTGACGCCTTTCACCCAGTCCTCCATCTGTTCCTCCGTTAGCTTATCAGGCTCATCAACCATAGCAGCTAAAATCCTTGCTTCACCTATTCCAGTTTTCCATAAGTCCAGTGCCAGCTTGTGGTCTCTTCCTATCTCTTTAGCCAGTTTTCTAATATCAGGAACTGAGACGCATAATCTTCCCTCCACTGATATCCCATATTTGGCCATTCCTTCTAACTGCTCTGGATGAGCCTTGTTATGGAGTTTGTCCAGCACATCCTTCACTGAAGCCATTGTTTACTCCTATTCCAGGCATCTGTAGTTTATGGAGGTTGAAAGCCTTCTTAATAGGCGACCGTGAATCGTTCGCGAATGTGCTGCGGATGCTCAAGTTCATCGAGCATGGCCACTGCGTAGTCCTGCGTGGAGATTTTGCTTTCGCCTTGCTTGTCTTTGAGAAGCTGGTCTTTCCCAACCCGGTAATGCCCCGTCCGCTCTCCGGGGGCAATTGAGGCTGGTGGACTCAAGAATGTCCATTCAAGTTCATTTTCTTTTCTTAGCATGTTAAGTGTTTCCTTGGTCGCCAGGACTCCCCCTTTAATCTGCTCCGGGAAACTCGCCGTATCCAGAAGCTGCACGCCAGGGGCGACTTCAAGAGTTCCCGCCCCACCGACAACCAGCAGCCTTTTGATTCCCGACTTCTTGACCCCACTGATAATCGCCTTATAACCCTCGATTTGTTCATTATAGATGTCGGAATTGCTCCAGCCGGGATTGTAGGCACTTATGACGGCATCATGACCTTTCACCAGTTCATTGACCTTGTCTTTGAGAATGTCCGCTTGCACAATGGTAAGACTTGGGTTCTGCACGGTTATCTTCTCAGGATGGCGCACAATCGCAGTTACCTGATGCCCCCGCGCCAGTGCTTCGTCGCGAATGAATGCCCCAATCTGTCCGCTTGCTCCGACGATTGCTATTCTCATAAATGTGACCCTCCTTATACGCTATTCTTGCAGATAGACTATCTGCTTGGATGAACACAGCATTGCACAATAGTCATAAAAATGCAATCTCCTTTCGGGGATTAGGTTCTTTCCGACAAAGAAGACAGGGGTAACTACCCCAAGGAGGTATATCCTGTTTCAATCCCTTTCGAGGATTAGTCCTTTTCTCACTTGTGACCTTAATCTCTTCCTAACCATTAATAACAGTGATTTCTATAGGCTCAGTAGCTATCTTGCTCTTTGTTAATTCTTTTACTCGTTCGCTCATATCATCACGTATGAAGCGTTCATAATTCTTACCTTCAAATAATTCTTCCCAAGGGTCTTTATTGGCAAGTATAGTCGTTTTAACAGTTAATTCATATTGACCCGGATAATCTATTTTCCACGTGTCTTCCACCTTCATTTTTTGTCCGGGTTCAAGTGGTGTTATCACCCCTATACCAAGGTAGACTCTGGGGTGGTCTCTCAGGTCATCTACAAATTTCCCATCCTCGTCAAATATCATAAATCGAATAAGAGGGACCCCATGGAACAATCGTATTTCTTCCTCTCCTATATACTTCAACATCCCCTCCAACCTAAACTCTTCCCCAGCTTTGACTTCTTCAGGGACTTTTACCGACAAGATGAAATATGCTGTTCTGACTTTTTCGACAAAAGCTGCATCTAGTGGTTCACTTTGATCAGGACTTTTCTCATCCTCTCCAGTGAGCACTACACCGCCTAACGCCAGACCCACCGCCACCAGAACCACCCCCACAATTATAAAACGACGCTTCATGATGTTCACCTCTCGTTTCTTTCCTTTAAGCCGGGATTTGCTCCCTGTCAAAATGCGCCAGCAGTCTCAACTTCCTCGGCATCAAGAGTCTTAACACAACAGGAAACGGTTCCGACCCAGAATGCTATCGGGAAATCTTTTCCTCCAAGCTCCTGCAGTCGTTCTACTGTTCTATCAATGACATCCCAATTATCATTCCAGCTATCTAATAAAACAGAATAGTAACCATCTGCCCCGTAGCCAGCTCCAACAGTAGTAGGTCCTCCAGAAGAATCTACATAGTCTAACAACTCCACAACACGCTGCCCAAGAACCTCCTCCTGACTCTCATAGAAGCTCTTCACACGCTCGAGATCTGGTGTCCCTGTCTGGTAAATATACTCAGGCATTTGGGGCTCTGGAGCGTCCGCTGGCGGGGGTACAGGAGTCCCCCTCGATGGCCCCCCCATATCTGGTTGTTCTGCCAACACCAAGACTGGGGTCAATACTAAGGCTAACCCTACTAACAGACATATAAGTTTCTTTGACATTGTAATCCTCCTTTCTTTCATATTTAGCAACCTATCACCTGCATTTCCATCTTTATATGATTTTCACCTCCTTGTTTTTTCTTTAAGACTTCTTGCGTCCAGTTCATTCTTAATACTACCAGCTCACCTCCTTTGTCTATATAGTAGACTCAGTTCAGAAGGGTTTCGGCTTTCATTCCCTTCAGTCCCGTCTCTATGGATGCAACAACTCCTGCTGCCAATTTGGGATCCAGTATCCTAACAACCTCGCCTTCATCAATGTCAACGAAAACCAGCCACGTTTGATTATCCTCCACTATCACTGCCGCGGGTAATATGCTGCCATTCTCTACCGTTATTTCCCCCTCCTCGTCGTCTAGCTTGAAACTTATCGCACCGTCGGCATCACCTATAGCGAGTGGAATTACCTTATAAATCGTGCCTCCTTTATCAAGAAGCTCCTGAACCTTGGGGTCTGCCCGGACTATTTCTATGGCTCTAGCTTTCTCCTCATCGCTAAATTCGGGGAATTTATAAACACCAGTCACTTCCTTGACTCCCAAGTTCACATCAGCTACGGCATACCTTCCCCATTCTCCCCTAACTAGCACCCTTACATTGTCCCCGTCTTCATCTATTAATTCCACTCCTACTAGCCCCACCGCTACTGAGTGCACCTCTACTTGCCCCGCCTCTATGGGCTTCACCACAAGAGCAGCCCGAACTTCAGGGCTCTTACGGACAATGGATGCAGCCAATGCTTCAGGCGATTGCCCGATAAGCAATGGTAATGCTACTGCTAGCCCGGCAATTGACGCTATCGTTAATATATAGACCAGGGAAGTCTTCCACACCGGCTGTCGCGAAACCAAACCTCTCCTTATCGTGTCCATGCCTCTGCTTACCTTGGATTTAGCCAGAGCCAAAGTAGTAACCCTTGGTTGTTCGTTAAGAAGGTGACCAGCATTGAGCACCGCCATTCTCAGCCGCTGTCGATGGCTTTCAAGCTCAGTCCGGGGAAGCTCGACCTTTTCTAGCTTTTTGATTAACTCTTCTTCCTTCATAACTCCCCTCTAATTACTATAACCCCGCTTTCGCCAAAAAGGTTGCATTTTATTCCATCAAATTCCCTAGTTTTTTTAAGGCCCGGTGCAGTAAAGATTTCACCGTCCCCTCCCGCTTTCCCAGGATTTCTGCAATTTCTTTGACCTGTTTATTTTCAAAGAATCTAAGCGTAACAACTTCCTGGTATTTAATCGGGAGCTTAGATATGTTTGCGTGTAAAGCAAGGTATTCCTCATGCCTTCTCAAATCCGCCTCAGCCTCAAGGAACTCGGACTCAGCCGACGAATTGCTGATGCTGATCGAGTCGGAGACTTCTTCCAGATAAAAATGCCCCGGTTTATTCTTGCTGAAGTAGTTGGCAATCTCATGGGTAGCGATGCGGTAAAGCCACGAGGAGAGAGGAACACCCCGCCAGTGGAATTGTCGCAGATTCTTCAGAGCCTTGAAAACTACCTCTGAAGTTACATCCTGGGCGATTTCGATGCTGGCTGTCCTTCTTAGAACATAGCCAAAAAGCTGGGGGTAATAATGGTCATAGAGCTCAGCGAAAGCCTCGGTATTGCTCTTAGCTCTTTCGACTAATTCTTTTTCCCGCTCTAAATCCACTTCCTGCTGCCTAATTAATGACGCAATACCCCTATAGTGTAACCCGCGATTCCTAAAAAGGTTGCATTTATTGCTTTGAGAAACAGACAAGGTCGGGAGCCGCCAGAGAAAAGGGCGGGCCAAACAGTACTAATTGAGGTTTCATGATTGCGGAGGGATTGCACAATAGTCACAAAAATGCAATCCCTTTTCGGAGATCGGGGCTTCGGAGACAACCTTTGGCTTGGCACCACATGGTAGTTAAGTCTAGTAGAAGTAGACCTGAAAGAAAATAGGGTCGAGGTTAATTTCTCGACCCTATTCTTTAAATCTAGAGTAACAATTCAAGCCTTCCTGCAACACAGGCGGCATTTACTTACGCACCGGGATTCAGGACACGCCCGACGAAGAGAATGGCGCCCGTCTCAATGTCGCGAATCAAGAAAATGAAGGGACGGTCTATGGTGACTTCTA
>JBMCVZ010000021.1:0-11975 GCA_048621695.1 Chloroflexota bacterium | reverse complement strand
AGATAACAAAGCTGGTCAAAAAAGGAAAAATTGAAATCGCCGATGGCGAATATTTGATGGCTGACACCATGATTCCAAACGGTGAGACTCTTGTCAGAGAGATACTTTTCGGGAAAAGGTACGTAAAAGAGAAATTTGGGATAGATGTCCCGGTGATGTGGGCTGCGGATAGTTTTGGCTACAACGCCCAGTTACCCCAGATTCTGGTAAAATCGGGCTATAAATACTTTGCCTTTCGGCGAGGGGTAGATAGGGACAAACCATCTGAATTTTGGTGGCAGGGACTGGACGGCACCAAAATCCTGTCTCATTGGATGCCTCTTGGCTATCGAGCCGGTCTCGACCTTTCTACACTGGATGAAAGTTTCACCACACTTAAGGCGGCTGCTACCACTCGCCATATTTTGATGCCCTCAGGAAGTGGAGTGACTCTGCCGCAGCCTGAAACAAGCAGAACGGTGAAAAAGTGGAACAGGACGCACGAGGACTCAAAGATGAAAATTGCCAGGTCTCGTGACTTCTTTGCAGCAATGGAGAGGGAGGGTGCAAACCTGGAGACCAGAAATGGTGAGCTTTACTGCGGTAGATATTCTGAGGTGTTTCCCAACGTTTGTTCCAGCCGCATCTGGATAAAGCAGAATCTAAGAAAAAGTGAGAATCTGCTACTGGCCTGCGAAAAATGGGCTACTGTTGCCTGGTTATTGGGAATTCCTTACCCCTCTGATGAATTCAACGATAACTGGAAGAAAATCCTGTGGGGGGCTTTTCATGATGTAACGCCTGGCACCGGAATTGATGAATGCTATGAAGAGGCAAGGGACAATTTTGCGCATCTTGAAGATCACCTTCCCCAAACACTTTGGGATTTGCTGTCATACATTTCCCAAAATTTGCGTGACCGAGAAGATGTCATCGTATTTAATCCGCTTTCATGGGAGGTAAGGAACTGGGTTGAAGTAGAATTGTGGCTAGAGAAAGGCAAGGTTAAGAGGATGGAGGGGCTTAAAAGCGACCAAGAGGAGGTGGAGGTAGAGGTCCTGGAATTTACGCGGTATTCAGATGACTCCTATCAGACTGCCAAAATTGGCTTTGTGGCCACAGTTCCTGCTCTGGGGTATCGGACATATAGGATTATGAGCAGAAATCCGCGTGGCTCAAAGACCTCCAAAATTAAGGTTAAGGGGAATAGGATTAAGAATCAATTCTTTGATGTTAAGGTCGACCCATCTAATGGCCTGATTGAAGTTTCACAGGATGGTAGATTTGTGGTCAAAGGAAATGAGCTGCTCCTGGAAGAGGAAATAGGAGACCTTTATTATCACCGCCAGAACCTGGAGGAGTCTTTCAAAACGGAGCGAGATAGGGGAATTAAATACGGCAAATTCAGAATGAAGAGCTTCAAGATCAACAAGACTCCTCTGCGGAGAGTGATTGAAATTGAGAGTGATTATTTTTCCCTTCGATGGCCTTATCGGCTCGTGGAAAAATTTGGCTCCCGCTTGTGGCGCCACAAATTCCTTTCTCTGGCAAAGAAAATTATTATTTATGAGGATATTCCTCGAATTGACTTTCGAACCACGATTGACAACCATCATCCTCAAATACGAATCAGGGTTAAATTTTCCACCGATATTGATTCCCCCGAATATCAATCTGAGACCCAATTCGGTGTAGTCAGTCGGCCTGTCAACCAGTACCATTTTCATCCCCAGGAACAATGGGTGGAGGAACCGTGCGGTATCTATCCAGCTCTAAACTGGATTGACTATTCCGACGATGAAAAGGGGGTGACACTAATTAACAAAGGCCTGCCCGCACATGAGGTCAGAGAAAAGGAACTCTATTTAACCTTGTTGCGCAGCGTCTTAATGCTCTCCTCTGACGGAGAAACCGGGCCCGCTATCCCCACGCCCGATGCCCAGGAATTTAAGACCTACGAATACGAATATTCCATCTTCCCTCACAAAGAAGACTGGAAAAAGGCAAATTCTTTCATGCCAGCTAACGAATTCAACAATAACCTCATTGGCTTCCAGCTACCACGTGGAATGCGCAAGAGGATCAAGACGCTTCCTTCACGCCTGTCTTTTGTTGAACTCAAACCGGAAAATCTTATCTTAGTCGCTCTAAAGAAAGCAGAAGTTACCAACGAGATAGTGCTGCGATGTTTCGAAACAAAAGGGGAAAGAACTGAAGGAGTAGTAAATATATTTAAGGAACCAGTGTCAGTAAAAGTGGTGAACCTGTTAGAGGAGGAGGAGGGAGAAATTGAATGCCAGGGTAGGGAAATACGGTTTGAGGTGAACCCCTTTGAAATAGTAACCCTGAAGCTCAAGTTCTAGAGGTCGTGATAAAGCAGCCTTTCTTCCTTTTCATTCGCTTCGCACACCACTGAACCCTCAGGATCAACAATCATACTGTGGCCAAGGCTAACATGGTCATCTTGGAAGCCAACTGCATTGGCCTTAGCGACAAAAAGGCCGTTTTCTACCGCCCTAGCGATTGGCAAGGCCCGGTTCTTATCTAGTTTACGACGTGCCTCTGCTGGGGGATAATAATGGGCCGCTAGAAGAAAAATAATCTTGACACCCGCTCTTGCGTATTCCTGAGCGAGTTGTGGGTCATTCTGGTCTCGACAGATAATAAGACCACATTTGACTCCCTTCACTTCAAAGGAAAGCGTATCCTTTCCTTCGGCAAAGTATAGCTTATCAAACTCAGTTAAGTTGTTCTTGAAGTATTTCAGCCTATGCCTTGCCGATATAACAATGGCAGCATTATAAACCTTCCCCGCCTCAACGTAGGGAGTCCCGACAGCAATGGTTATGCCTTCTGCGGTGACTGCTTTCTGCAGTTTGTCTATTGCTTGAGCTACCTCGTCCCAAGCAATATTACGGAAGTCACGTTTGTAGCCAGTGATGCAGCATTCCGGGAAGCACAAAAAGTCCAATTCCAGGCTTGCCGCTGACTTAAAGTATGACACGATTTTTTCTATATTCGTTCCTATGTCATTACAAAGGCCAATTTGAGCTACTCCGGCTTTCAACGCTGTCCTCCGAGAACTAAGCCATTCCCCGTTTGATTATTTCCTCAACAGCTCTTGCCCAACCCCGAGGGCCAATCCCCTCCACCCTGTGGAGATGAGGTATATCTACCTCTTCCCAAATCCCTCCCGGCTTTTGTACCAAGACAGGGATATCAACTGCCGAGAGCATTGGCAGGTCATTGGGGCTATCACCTATGGCTATGGTGTCTACCTGCCCTAGTTTTCTATGGAACAAGTCAGTTAAAATTCGTGTAGCCTTACCTTTATCATTGGGTCCTATTACGTCATAATAGCGGCCGCCAGATGCATAATTAAGACCTGCTTTCTTTATCTCGTCTAACACTCTGTTGATTTCATCCGGCGTTCCCTTGAGATTAAGGGTCTCGTCGTATTCCCTAGCCTTAGCTCGTGCGGCAGCGCCGATATCCAAGCTTGTCAAAGATGCCACCTCCTCTGCACTCATATCACCAAACCCTTTAAAACTGACCCCGGTGTCGTCCCTTATCTGGGACAGAATTTCTCTGATTCGGTGATAGGGCATACCGAGTTCAATTACCTGATAGCCATCCTCAACTTTGTGATACTCAAAATCAAAAGGGAAATAGTCTTGAGAAACGAAGACCGCCCCTCCATTTTCCACGATGAAGGGGTCGTTTATCTGCAACTCTTTACGATATATCTCTTGCTCAGCTCTGGTCTTGGCCGAGCAGAAGATAATAGGTACCTCTTGGCTTCGTAGATACTCTATAGATGGCAAAGCTTGGTCATAAGAGTAAGTTTCCAAGTCAAGCAAAGTGCCATCTAAGTCGGTGAAAATAATTGGTTTCAGCTTCATTAGCCTTAGCCCCGTGCGTGTATGAACCGTGGCCTGGCGTCTTTCCCTGGTTTAATCAAATACCTGCCTTCTTTAGAAATTGCTCTATCCTGGACCTTTCCGCCTCATTTAGCATATTACTCCGGTACGCAACTGAGTCAAAGAAGAACTGAACATGCTGAGGAGTCTGCCAGAGCTCCTTTTCCACATATAGATAACCATAGCGCATAGAACTGGCTAATTTCTCCTGGCTCACTTCATCACTGTCATACCCAACACGGTCCACTAATTCAGGGGTAAAGCCGTTCTTGCGTGCTATTGCGTCAAGCGTATCATGAATTCCCGTACCGTGCTGGGCTGCGTCTTTACTTCGGTCGGCATATTGTGCAGGTAGCCCCAGCCTTTTGGCTGCCTCCCGATGGGGACGCTTGCCAACTGTGTCATCGGCAGAGGTAACCTTGAGGTGAGGCGACACGCTCATTGCTAGCTTAACCACCTCAATGTCAGCGTAAGGGAACACCTTTTCCACTCCATGCGCTAAAGCAATCCGGTTCTCTCTGTCAAAGGTCTCCACGTCGGCCCTCTCTAAATCACCCCACATATTCTTCAGAAGGCCATCATAGCCATCTTTGGCAATCACCCGGGGATACCAGGTATATCCACCCCATAGTTCATCTGGACCCTGACCTGAGAAGATTACCTTAATACCATCCTGGCTTGCCATCTCCACCGCGGCATAGACTCCGATGCCTGCTTCAATTTGTACCAAGTCCCTCTCCTCAACAGCAGCAGCTACTCGTGGTATGTATGACTCAATCTCATGCTGGCTCAGCCTTCTCACCTTATGCTTGAGCCCCAGCTCTTGAGCGAAGCGCTCGGCATATTCAATATCAGCCGCCCCCTCTACGCCAGCAGTATATGTGGTTACCTCAATACCCTTCTTCGCGGATATATCCGAGACGAGCTTAGCAATCAGGCAGCTATCTACGCCTCCTGAAACGAGGGCTGCCACCCTTTTAACATTGTGTAACCTCTTCTCAACCGCTGCTTTAAGCAGGGCGCAGTAGCTTTCTACAGCCTCAGCCAGGTCGGTGATGGTCACTTGAATATTCATCTTGCTCAATGGATAGGCTTCATCAAGAATACTGCCGTCTTTACCAAACGAGGCAACCATTCCTGCTCGTAATGGTCTTACATTGTGCAGTCCTATCTCCCATAAGGCCGTCTTCCTTGAAGCAAAGGCAGAAAGACTGTTGTTATCAGCGTAGAAGGCCGGCCTGAGACCGGCAGAATCCCTCATGAGGACCACTTGCTTGCCGTCACTTGCTGCCAGACAGAATTCGCCATCGAGCATAGATGACACCTGTTTTAATGCATCAACTAGATTGCCTTGATATCTTTCTGCCAGCAAGTAAGCTACTATCTCGGCTGTACTTCCGCTAGCTGGTTTCTGCTGCGAGGCAAGACTCAACCTTAGATTCTCACCGTTATAGAGATTTCCCTCATAAAGTACAGACAAATTGCCACTGTGATTAAAGCCAGGCCTTGCTGGATCTTGCTCCCTGGTGGCAAACGGGACCTGCCCCAGAGCCTGCCCTTTTATTGCTTGAAAATTCCCTGGCCATCTGTGTGACAATCCCTGGAAAACAAGCCAGGCCCCGGCAGAACTATTGCTACACAGGGTGCTCATCATAGAGGATATCTGTCTGCTTACATCTTCATCACTCCGACTTACAATACCACAAATAGGACACATACAAACTTAAACTCCTTTCTGGCTTAAGAGATTAAACCCAGAGCATTTACTAAATTGCAATGTTTACCGGCTATCAAATTTAAGGCCAAGTTAACGAAATCATGGTACAAATACTTAAGCTGCATTGGACTCAGCATAGCCAGCCGGCCAGACTTTGGTACCTTCAGCCAATATTTTCCCTGAGGCGACTGTAACACTATCGCCCAGCACGCAGTTATCGGGAATGTGGCTGCCTTGTCCCACATAGCTATGGGAGCAGACTACGCAATTTTTCAGTATTGCTTTCTCATCTACTCCCGAGTGGTGCCACAGTACCGCTCCTTGCACTGCTGCGCCTTTGCCAATTTCACAATGCTGCCCCAGAACGACCGGCCCTTTTACTCTGGCGCCCTCAGCAACAATACATCCCTCAGCAATCAAAGCCGGCCCCTCGATTCGGGCAGTAGGGTGGAGCTGACTATTTCCTTCAGCTTGAATTCCCCTACCAACCTGCTGTAAAAGGAGGTCATGGTTTGCATTCAGGTATTTTTCCGGCGTCCCAATATCAATCCAGTACGCATATGAAGGATAGCCCAGGATGGGCTCACCCATCTCAAGAAGTCGCGGAAACAGGTAGTTCTCAAACATAGAGGGGGTTGATGGTGGGATATGCGCTAATACCTCAGGCTCCAGAATGTATATGCCGGCGTTTATCATATTAGTAGTGACCTCACCCCAGCTCGGCTTCTCAACAAAACCCTGTACTATGCCCCGAGCATCGGTCTCCACCACTCCGTAAATGGTGGGATTTTCTACCGGTGTCAGTGCCATGCTAACTTTGGGCTTAACTTCCTTGTGGCGTTTCATCATAGCTGTGAGGTCTATCTCAGTGATAACATCTCCGTTGAAAACAAGGAATGGCCCATCCAGGTATTGTTCAGCATTCTTCACTGCTCCGGCTGTGCCCAGAGGCGACTCCTCCACCAGATAGGTAAGCCGAACTCCGAGCTGACTACCATCGCCGAGACAGCTTTGGATGGGGTCGGGAAGATAACCCATGGCAAGAATTGCATCGTTCACTCCATGCCCTTTCAGGTAGTCTAGTAAGTGCTCCAGGAAAGGTCGGTTTAGAATAGGCACAATCGCCTTGGGGGTGTTGCAGGTCAGTGGGCGCAGCCTCGTCCCTTCACCACCAACCAGAATGACCGCTTTCATTCTTCTTCCTCTAATACTGAATATGATTTCATATGTTCCGCTATAACTTCGGTAAATTTATTCAGGTTGATAGCTCTCAGTGGAGTTATAAGCCGTGGTTTTGCTGGTTCTTCATCCGGCTGGATGGCATTCTGTTGTAGAAGCTCATCAATAATTAGCTGCCTGGTCGCCTCTTCACACAGTGGAGAGTGATAGATAGACCCCAGACCCGGCAATAGCATTTCTACCTGAAGATGCCACCCACCCTTTTCTTCATGGAGGTGGGGATTCCTTGTCTCGGTCTGGAATATCTCAACGCCATGTTTGGCAGCAGTGGGGTGTGCCATTGGTAGGACACCACCAAAGCCTTCGAAGATAGACATGAGTTCCTGCGGTTCTACAGCGTAGCCTGAGGCATAAGTGAGTATTTCTGCCAGTCTTAAGCTCATAGCATGCTCCCCCGCATTGCCTGTCTTGATAATCTCAGTCTCAAATCCAGTTTTATTTGAGATCAGAGAGTTCATGCACCTGTTAGTTATCTCTGATACTCGCCCCCATTTTCTAAAAAACATACCTGCCGAGAGTTTAGGCTTGTAGCGCCACAAAACTCTGACCATGCTATAAGGCGATTTAGCCATGCTGAAGCCGGTGGCATAGCATCTAGAATACTCCCATACGGCACCGGGAAAATAATTATCAGCATCAATGAAGCCAACAAAATCTTTTTTGGCAGCCATAGCAATAAGCATCGCAGCTATCATGCCTTCAGCTTTGCCGTTCCTTATCAACCCGTCCTCTCCCAAGATGTCATGATAGCCAGCATCAAGGAGAGCCCGGCCTAGCATAGGGTCTTTCTGGTGGATGATCAGAGCATCACGGCGAGTAAAGTGGCAGAACTGGTTTAGTGCATCTTTCTCCATCTTGAACCGGTCAATCCGCTTTCTCTGGCTGTTAGAGACTACGATTATCAGACACTCATGGGGAACTCCACTGACAACGCCCTCGAAGAGCTTGAGTTTTTCGTTCTTAGTGGGGATGACAATAGCCATTTTTTCTTCAAAGTCCTTGATAACATCCTCCTCAATTTTTTGCACGGCGATATTCTCTTGCGGGGGAAGTTCTTTGGCCCTGCCAGAATCCAGTTCCAATACCTGCTGGACATCGTTAATCCTGACTGCGCCGAAGCGCTCAGTGTATCTGGGACTTTCTATTCTCATGGGGCCTCCTTGTCACCGCCTCGAGCTAAAGAGGTAAAGAATTAAATTCGCTACAGGCTATTCTAACAATCTCAGATGGCTATTGGCAACGGTCTGCTGATGACGCACCAGCCTCAATCATAGCTATTCTTCCAAGGTTACAAAGTTTAGTGCGCTTGCTTGGTTCTTTCGTTCAATCGTATCCAGCAAGCCAGCCTTTATTCTGCTCCCTGTCTTCTTGCGCACTTCAAAGAATCGCGCTAAGAAATTTCGTGGATCAGGGATATATTACACAAAAGAAAGAGGCGGCAGATAAAATGCCGCCATTTGGTAATACAAAAAGCCGAAACGTAACCCAAATAGTGCGCCAGCCAACTGTGCAGATAAAAAGTTGGCTTTATCAGCTCCGTGTGGTAGTTTATATACTGTTTCATGGCTGGTTGTATTTTCCATATTGATCTGGATGCCTTCTTCGTTTCCGTGGAGCAGGCGCTTAACCCGGAGCTAAAGGGAAAGCCGGTAATTGTCGGCGGAGATCCTGAACGCCGCGGCGTAGTTGCCTCTGCTTCCTATGAAGCGCGACCTTTCGGCATCTATGCCGGCATGCCGTCAGCCAAGGCACATCAACTTTGTCCCCAGGCAATTTTCATAAGGTCTCACTTCTCTCTATATAAGGATGCTTCAGCTAAGTTTATGAAAATTTTATGCGATTTTTGTCCCCGTATTGAAGCTTTAGGGTTTGACGAAGCTTATCTTGACGTCACTGGCTGTGAAGAACCTTATGGTTCTTTACAGAAACTGGCGCTGGCGATAAAAGAAAGAATAAATGAGGAACTCAATCTCACAGCTTCAGTGGGTATCGCTACATGCAAGGTAGTGGCTAAGATCGCCTCCGACCTTTGTAAGCCCGATGGGCTGCTGGAGATAGCCCCGGGGGAGGAGCAGGCTTTCCTTAATCCACTCCCCATAGCCAAACTACCCGGGGTGGGCAAGAAAACAGAGCAGGCATTAAAAGATATGGGAATAACGACAATAGGAGAATTAGCCAGCCTTCCCCTCGACTCGATAAAAAGACATTTCGGAGCAACTGGAGCAGTGCTTCACAGCTATGCCAGGGGAATAGATGACCGGGAGGTAGAAGCGCCAGGCGAAGCTAAATCCATCAGCCAAGAGCTGACTTTTGCTCGCGATACCCTCGATTGCAATTTTCTTGAGTCCAACCTGCACAATCTATGCCAGGAGGTCTGCCAGGATCTGCGCAGCCAGAACAAAAGAACAAAATGCGTAGCTATCAAGCTGAGGTATGCGGACTTTAAGACAATCACCCGCCAGGTCACTCTCCAAGAAGCTAGCGACGTTACCCCGGTTGTTTTTGCCACAGCTCAGCAGTTGCTGAGCAAAGCTCTGGCGCAACGAGGAAAACCAATACGCCTCATAGGCATTCGAATATCAAGCCTGGCTGGTGAGGGGAAACAACTCCCCATGTTTGATTCCGGGACAGAAAAGCCGGAGCACCTGGATAAAGCTATAGATAAAATTCGAAGTAAATACGGCTCAACGGCGATAAAAACAGGCAATGGTATTTCTTCTGAAGGCACTTAACAAAAACTCTAAATATTAATTTCTAAATCCCAAACAATTAACCATGGTGCGTTGCGCCACCAACAAACTATGAAAACCTGCAGGGCATTTTCTAGGTAGTGACAAAACTCAAATGTCAAATCTAGCCCAAAATCCCAATGGCAGCAGCAATCATCTCTCCCCTGGCGGGAGAGACTGACAGTGAGGGGGAACATGCATCCCAGCTTCCCGAGTTAATCGGTCCGAGACAATCTTGGCTCCCCCATCATTGTGGGGAACTAGATTCTTCGCTTCGCTCAGAATGACAGAAAGATGTAGTGGCGGGTTTTATCCCTGCCTTGCCAGTGGGGACGATGTGGGTGGGTACAAGACCCGCCCCTACGAAACTAAACAATTAGTCATGGTACACCGCAGCACCAATAAACTATGGAAATCTGGAGGTTATTTTCTAGGTAAATTCAAAGCACAAATGACCAAATAGGCAAAACTCAGGATTCTTAATTTCGTATTTGTCTAGTATTTAGTGCTTCGAATTTAGGATTTGAAACGGCGGGGCTTGTTTTGGGCTCACAATACAAAGTATAATTGATTACCTCTAATAGAAAGGAGCAAAATGCCTGACTATGCTTTTTTTCACAAACAATTTATGCCACTCTCTGAAGCTAAAATCGGAATTTTGACCCATGCACTCCACTACGGCACCGCTTGCTTCGAAGGCATTCGCGGTAACTGGGATAGCGAGCGGGAAAGATTCTGCCTTTTCAGAATCAAAGACCACTATAAGCGCATGCTTGACAACTGCCGCATATTAAGAATAGATGTCCCGCACTCCGCTGATGAGCTTTGCCAACTGACCAAGGAGCTTCTGGAAAAAAGTGGCTACCAGAAAGACGTATACATCCGTCCTTTAGCCTATAAAAGCTCCGAAACCGTAGGAATCCGTCTTCACAATATGGAGGATGATTTCTTTATTGTCGTGACTACATTCCCCTCTTACCTTGATACAGAAAAGGGTGTCCGCTGCTGCACCTCATCGTGGCGCCGCGTGGATGATACCATGATTCCACCTCGAGGCAAGATTTGTGGCATTTATGTAAACAGTTCTCTGGCTAAAACCGAGGCCTGGGAAAATGGATTTGATGAAGCAATATTGCTAACTCAAGATGGACATGTCTCGGAGGGCAGCGGCGAGAATATATTTCTCATTTTGGGAGGGGAGCTGGTAACTCCTCCATCGTCCGACAACATTCTCATGGGCATCACCAGGGATACGGTCATGAAATTGGCTAAAAACGAGTTAGGCATAGATACAATTGAGAGGCGAGTTGACAGAAGCGAACTTTATGTAGCTGAAGAGTGTTTCTTTACCGGGACAGCAGCCAACGTAGCGCCCATATTGGAAATCGACCATCGCCCTGTAGGCACCGGTGAAATTGGCAAAGTAACCGCCCAATTACAGAAGCTCTTCGCCGGCGTGATACTGGGAAGAAATCCCAAATATTCTGACTGGTATTACCTGGTTTCCCCTAAAGACCCGATATAATTGGGGCATATTTCTTAAACGGGAGTTACCCAAGGATCCACTCTTAAAGCCTTGAGCAGGTAGAGGAGACGGCAGCTCTGCTCCAAGACAACGGTATAGCAATAGGCTTCCTCTAACAACTGGCCAACAGCAAAGCTTCCGTGACCCCGCACTAAAACCACCTTATACGCACTTAGTAGCTTAGCCATCTCCCCAGCAAGTTCTTCCGTCTTCACTGCCGGCCCTGTACCCAATATAGGCACTCTAGACAACAAAGCCTGCCCTTCTACATCGCAAGGCACAATTTCCTTCTCCATGAAGGACAGGGCAACAGCGTAAGGCGGATGAGCATGAACCACTGCCGATGCCGAAGTGCTTTTATAGATACAGCGATGAACTTCCAGCTCAATTGAAGCTAGAGGTGTAGCCCGATTGTTCTTATTTATCCCCGTCTCCACCAAATCCCCTTCCTGAATGGAGCCCAAAGTGCTGCCCCGATGGGTAATAACCAGATGCTCCCCCAGTTTGATGCTAAGATTGCCTCCTTGAGAAGAAACCAATCCTCTAGTAAAGAGAGCTTGCCCTACTGCTTGGAATTGGGACAACATATCACTACGTTAAATCCTAAATTCTAATCGCTAAACAATTTCAAAATCCAGAATCCCAAATATTTAGGATTTAGATATTAGTGTTTAGTGCTTCTAGTCATGATATACGCCGTATCACAGCCACCACCCTCCCCTGAATCTCGACATTATCCGGAGTAGTATAAATGGGTTTCATCTGACTATTCGCTGGCTTTAGGCGGATACGATTTGGTTCAGCGAAAAACCTCTTAAGTGTTACCTCTTGCTCTTCCTTAAGCCAGACCGCCACCATATCACCAT
>JBMCVZ010000020.1:0-12090 GCA_048621695.1 Chloroflexota bacterium | reverse complement strand
CCCGTCTCAATGTCGCGAATCAAGAAAATGAAGGGACGGTCTATGGTGACTTCTACAGGAAGTCCAGGTGCTGCTAACAGCTTTACAATCACTGCAGTGGCAGCAGCCGCCTCGGTGCCGGCTTCATCCACGGCAACGAATGCCTTGTGCACAACGCCTGATATGAACAGCCGTTCCGTCTCAAGCTTACCAATCATTCCGGAGAAATCTGCTTCATCAGGCGAAAAGGCAACTGGCATGCCCATCCCGGCGAGTGTGTCCTTCAGGCTGAATTCCGAGTCAAATTCGAACTGAGGCATCGTCAGGGTGATCCGAGTAGATTGGAGATCATTTATGATAGCATCGACCTGCTGAGCCTGAAGTCCTTCTTCAAAGGCCTGGAAGTTGCCAGCTTCAGGCAGGAGGATAACCATGGAAAGTTCATTGCCATCGTAGAGCAGCTCAACTGCCTGATATCCTTCCCCGTCAGTGTAGCCGAATGACTCCGTCTGCTTCATCATTGGCACTATTGCTTGCCCGCCGTCAAGCAGGTAGAACGGGCCGTCTGCTGTCACATCCTCATCGAAAGGGTATTCCCAGGCAGCATTGAAGTAGATAGCATTGGTGAGCACAAGGCGCGTCAGTGCATCAAGCGCGCCTGGTGGGATAAGGTCTTCGATGCGCCCTTCCGTCTGGTCACTGACCCAATCATTGATGGTAAGGCGAGACTTCTCCGTCTCATTTATGAAGTCCAGTATTCTCAGCCCGGCCCCGTAATTCTCAGCCAGGACATCAAGGAAATCAGATAGGAACTCATAGTCTTTTTGCCCCCAGATGGCGTTAACAACGTTCAGCCTGAATCCTTCCCCATCCTTACCTTCGGCCTCTTCACCCCTGCTGGCAAGCTCTGCATCAAGCCAGTTAAACGCCGGGTGCAGCCTCCCTTGTTCCAGCAGGAGGTGAAGGGTATCGGCCATCTGCTGAGCGGTTTTGCCACGCGCTCCGGCATATGTCATGGCCAGCGCCAGTGAGATGCTATAGGGGGAGTAGAAAAGATTACCTTCCTCCCCTTTAAGCGCCTGATAAAGCTCAAAGGCGAAGGCACTGTTTCCTTCAACCAGCAATGCTCGGTCACTGGGATTGGCATCTGGTGAAGTTGTCCGCTCTTGATCTGATTTGAGTACCTCGCCTGCCGCGGTCTGAGCGAACTGAACCAAGGCTACCGACATCAGCAATACTATGACTAATGCGGACATCAATTTTTTATTCATTTCATTCACCTCCTACGAATATCGCAACGTCCATTCTCTTCATCAGTTCAAAATTGTCCATTTAGAAGCTCTTCATCTCCGGGTTGAGCATCTGGAGGCGGAGCCGGTTCCTCGCTCCGAGGCTCCTCCGGGACGTAGTCATAAGGCGTCCAGGTTGAGTATGGAAGCTCCACCTCATTGATGTAATCCAGATTTTCAAGGTTGTTCATCTCTATCTTGGCCTGCGAGATAGTGTAGAGAACATCGCCTATGTAAAGGGCTCTCTCCACTGAGAAGGAAGAGTAAAAGTAGCGATAATCTTGCTCCAGCTCAGCGAGATTCTCAATATGGGTGATTCTACCTTCCAGCCTGAGACCTACATCCGGGGATATATGGAATATGTAAGCTCCCTGCCAGACAGGCTTGCCGTAAGCGTTGGAGGGAACTCCGTCGGGATACTCCAACTCATCTACCTCCGCGACCAAAACAGGTATCACTAGCAAGTTTCTGGACTTATCAAATAGGAATGCTTTGTGGTCCTGCAAGACCGGCGAATCAGTGCCCCGGTCCCCTATTTCATACTTGTCTATCTCCACCGGGTTGCTGACATCGCTGACATCGAAGAGCGATATCTTGACTCCTTGACACCAGGCAAAGTCCCCCTCCTCTGCCTCCACTGTTTCCTTACCTATGCCTATGATATGGGTTTCGTCGTAAGGATGGAGGTAATCTGAATAGCCAGTTACCTTTAAGTACCCAAGCTCCTCAGGGTTATAGGGATCCTTCAAATCTATCACGAATAGAGGGTCAGTCTTCTTGAAGGTCACCAGATAGCCTCTTTCACCCATAAACCTAGCTGAATAGATGGTTTCCCCTCGAGCGAGGTCTTCCAATGAGCCGGTAATGTTGAGGGCCATATTCAGAATGTATACGTGATTCTGGGGTGTTCCCTCGCGGGTTGTGGTTGCCACCCTGAAGTAGCCCCCATACTCATCCATGGAGAATTGATTTAGCACCATACCAGGGACCTCGCCACTGGCGACAAACTCGATTTCATCACCTTCTATATGAATCCGGTGGATAGAGCTTTTTTGAAAATCCCCCACATCCCTCCCCCACACCGGGAAGGTCAGGTAAATGTTATCCAGAGAGACATACAGGTTGCTGCTGGCTCCAAGCAGGATTGTTTCATATGTTGGCTCCTGGTCGCTGTCCTGCGTGTTTATGGCCATAATAGTCGTGTACATATAATAGTAGTCAAAAACATCGGAATAGTAGATATCTGTGGCAGGTATTTCCGTCTCATTGCCGCCAAAATAAATCCTGGGAAGGTTCAGTTCATCGTCTTGCTCATACACAGGCTCGTTTATCACCACATAGGCATAATCGCCTATCATCCTTGAACTGACGTATTGACCATCGACAGAAAGCTCCCTTTGCAACTGGGGATTTTCCCTGTCTGAGATATCATATACCTTGATAGCTATTGTTGGTGATATGTAGCCGATGGAAGATTCCTCTATAACTGGCATATCATCGTAATAAATATAAATAAGGCGTTTCCTGCTCAAACAAGACCAGCCTATCTCCGTTGATGAATATTCCTATTATGGTTCCCTCTAACTCAATTTGAGACACAATTTGAGCTTGTTTAGGGGGATAGGCTTTCACGATGATAGTCTTGTTACCCGAAACGAAATAAATATACTCTCCGTCGGTCTTAACGATATCTGCCTCGTCAACTCCAGCAACCTGGATATTGGTGGTGGAGTAGTCGGACTCACCGGGAACGGGAGCAAGAGCATCCTCTTCAGCAGCTCCTGACCAAAAGCGGTCCGGCATATTGAGCATACCCTTATCTTGTGTGTTTGTATTCACAAATTCTTTCAATTCCTCATAGGAAGAGAATTTATTGATTTCTAGAGGCCGGGGATTAACCTCCGTACATTGCGCAGCCATCAGCATAGTCCCTATCAACGCCAGGCAAAAAGCTGCTCTAATAATCTTGTTCTTCATTTTCATTTACCTCCTTTAAACATCTGTGATCTTCTTTATTTTCATTTGTTGACTGGCATGGCCAGGTTATGCCTCTCTAGTCCAGGTTCTCCTCAGGACCCTCACTCTCCAAGGGTTCGAACCCTGCAAAGTCTATATCTTCAAGGTCTACGTCTCCGAGTCCTTTGATCTCATCTACCTGCCCTAGCTCAGTCACCTTGTCCTCCTCGAGATCGACCTTAAGGATGTATCCAGAGATGGTGACGTTGCTTGTGGAAAATGATTCCTCCCCGGGAGCAGTTAGTATGTCTCCACCGGCGTCCCGCTCACAAGCAGCAGATTGGTAACCAAGCAAAACATATGCCTCACCATTCTGCAGTCTGACTTCTGTAATCTCCAGTTCGTTTTCCTCCATCAAATCTCGAACTTGGAGGTTGCTCATGGCGATTTCCTTAGCCTGGGCCATTTGCAATCGGGGTTGAATTACATTAAGAAATCCTACGACCGCTATTAAAAGCACAGCAGCAGTGACAGGCGCTAATATTTTTGCCCAATACATGATGGTTCGCTCCTTAAAACGCCCGGAGCTAAGTAAAGCCATTTTTAATGCTTGTCTATGACCGAAAAGTTCGATTTCCGGAGTTTCGAGGTTTTCTAGTTTCTTCATTAAGTCCTCATGTTTCATAAACTCTATCTCCTTCTATTACTGTAAATGCAGAAGGCTGAAAAAGGTTGCATTATTTGACCCTAAAAAATCTTGCGACTTTTTAGGACCAGTAAGTAAATCTGATTTTAATTGGATAGGGTTTTCAAGGAGTGGTTTATTCTGTTTCTCTTAATTTCTGCACTGCCCGGTGGAGCAAGGATTTTATCGTTCCCTCTTTTTTCCCCAGAATTTCAGCGATTTCGTTAATCTGTTTTTGCTCAAAAAATCTGAGAGCAATGACCTCCTGGTATTTAGCAGGGAGCCGAACGATTTTTTCCTGAATTTCCAGAAAATCCTGATATTGTTTTAATTTTTCCTGCGCTTCTATTAGTTCGCTTTCGAGGTCATGGGGTGATATGAGTTCAAAACCCTGTTCCTGTAATTCTTCCATTGATATGGATTTTTTGTATTCGGCTTTTCTGAAGTACTGGTTGATCTCGTTGGTGGCGATTCTATAGAGCCACGATGAAAAAGGGACATTGCGCCAGCGAAATTGCCAGAGCTTCCTCAATGCCTTTAGAAATATCTCCGAAGTAATATCTTGGGCAGCTTCAAGATTGGTAGTCCGCCTCAAGACATAGCCAAAGATTTTGGGATAATACTGATCGTAAAGCTCAGCGAAAGCTTCGGGGGCTTTTTGTGCTTGCTTGACGAGCTTCTTTTCTTCGGTTAAATCCATATTAGCTAGTAGAGAAAAATGAGCATGCTCCAGTAATATAGTGTGCTAGTAATAATTTAGTTTCGCCAAATATTAGTTTATACTGTATCACCCCCCGCCATACTGTCAAGCATTTTTCTTTACAGATTTTCGGCGGATTGGGGAAAAGCCAGCAAATGAAGTGATGCGAACTGGCGCCAATGTTTATACCAACCCATAATGGTAAGCTGGTAAGGGAGAGAGCAGTTTGGGCGGTTTTCAGAAAAACTTACCTGTAAAGCAATTCGTGTCTTGTTGTTGCCTTTGTTATTGTAGGGCAAGAACTGTAGGGGTTGTTGGGATTAGGATTCACCACCTTTTGGGCTAATACACCTTTTTCCGCACCAGTTGAGCTATAACTCCGCCAGTAATAAGCACCAGGCCAACAATCGTAACGACTACCACGCTTTGAACGCGCACCTCTGTAGGTGAAAGTCGTTCCAGCAGTATCCCGAGTAATGCCCAATCAACAACAAGACAATAAAAGATGTCTTTCCGGGTGAAGAGTATGGATAATGCAATAGCGATACCAACGATAATCACTGCTACTGCCCAGAATTGCTCACTGAGACCCCATGCGTTCCAGTTAATATCGACCAGTAGAGCGGTGACATTAGCAATCGTGGCTATAGTAATCCAGCCAAGGTAGACGCTGAAAGGGAGATGCACAAAATATTTTTCAGTCTTAGTCGCCTCTGATTTCCCAACATTTAGCCTCAAGTAAATTGCTAGCAGGCATCCCAGCAGTATCAGCATGAGGACCAGCGATAGAGGGACGATTTGATAATGCCAGGCAAATATCCAGCCGATGTTGGCGAGGCAGGAAATAAAGAATAACGGCCCAATTCTCTGTACAAAGTCGACCTTCTGCGGGTCTCTTCTAACAGAGGGTATCAATGGATATACGACGAAGATTCCAAGCAATACATAGATCAGCCCCCAGATTGCAAATGTCAGCCCCGCTGGCACAAACAAGTTAGGATACAGGTCAGATAACTCGCCCGTCGTTATGTTATTTATGGGGAGAGTAGTGGCCAGCGCATTGACGACAACGGTACCGATAAATCCCAGCAAGTTTAGAATCGACAGCGATAACACAAGACGACTTTTATTCATAGCCTTTCCTCCACCTATTGATAATAACATTATGATGTATTATATGTCAGTCTTATCCAGCTGTAAATGACTTTGTAAAATTTGACTTAACCATTCTGCATCGGTATCTCCTGTTTACCTAGATAGTTCACCCCACCACTTGAGGGAATAAGACAATACGTTGTTTAATTGGAGCATACATAAGAGGTTGCAAAAGGTGACGATTTTGTATAGGCTTAGTGGGTTGAGGAATGGTCTTTTGTTCGTGGTGGAAAATCTTGAGAGTTTCATTACTGTCTCCGGAAAATGCATGGCTACCTTGGTGAAGTAACTGACAATGAAAAAAGGTAAGGGAGTTAAAAAAACTGCTGGTCCAGCTTGTCCTGACTTAAATCAATCTGAACAGGGCAGCGAGGTCGAGAAGTATTACCACGGCCTTATTGCTTTGAGCCGGGTCTCGGCAGCAACCAGCGGTTTGCATGAGTTGGATGCTATTCTCAGGATTGGCTTGGATAATGTGCTTAACATCATGAACGGAACCGTTGGAGGAATAATGCTCCTGGATGAACTGACTCAGACGCTGTTCTACCGTGTTTATCATGGTCTATCCGCCAAATATACTGAAGAATTGCGTCTTAAACTTGGCGAGGGAATCGCGGGAAAGGTAGCTCAAAGCGGCAGGGCAGTGCTACTGGAGGACATTTCCTCAGAACCAAATGCCCTTCGTAATGACCTGCTGAGCTTGGAGGGTTTAAAAGCATTCATCAGCGTTCCCCTCCGAGCCAAAGATAATGTTCTCGGAGTGCTCAATGTTGCTAGCCATACGCCACATCGTTTCACCAAGGAAGACGTGCATCTCTTGCACTCGATTGGGGACCAACTGGGCACAGCCATCGAGCAAGCGATACTGCACGAGCGGCTGAGAAAAGCACGGGAGAGATTACGCAAACTTGCGCGACAGAATCTCGTAGCAGAGGAGGAAGAGCGGAGAAGGATTGCCCGTGAGTTACATGATGAGACCAGTCAATCCCTCTCTGGGATAGCACTTCAACTGGAGGCGCTGATGGAAATGGCCGCGAAGTCTGGCAATCAAGATGCTACATTCATTGCTGGACTGAAGAAAGTCCAATCGCTGACAGTGCAGGTACATAAGGAAGTAAGTAGGATAATTTCCAATCTCCACCCCGCAGTATTGGATACGCTGGGATTGGTTGCTGCTGTTCGCCAGTATGCCAACAGTAGGCTTCAGTCTCTAAACATTAACGTAACAGTGGAGGTTAAAGGGACTGAGATGAGGTTTCCTTCTGATGTAGAAGCTGCTCTTTTCCGTGTTATTCAGGGAGCCATTGGCAACATTGCCGAGCATTCGAAAGCAAAGAATGCTTCCATAGTACTGACATATCAACGCGACGAGTTCTCACTAATTATTAGTGATGACGGCCAAGGGTTTGACGTTTCCAAAATCACCGATGTGGAGGAAAGTGGGCGAGGCCGTGGATTATTCAGTATGAGGGAGAGGATCGGCTTCCTCGGTGGCACTAGTGGTATCGAGTCCAAGATTGGAGTAGGAACTACGCTGTGGGCTAAGATTCCAATAGGTCAAGACATTAGATATGGCGAAAATAAGAGTATTGGTGACTGATGACCATGCTATCGTGCGTGATGGTATTTGTGCCTTGCTAGCTCTTACCGGTGATATAGAAGCAGTAGGCGCGGCCGCCAATGGAAGGGAAGCATTGGAAATGGTCAAGGAGCTTACACCTGATGTGGTACTCATGGATATCTCTATGCCTATTATGGGTGGGGTGGAGGCTACGCGGAGGATACGAAAGGAATTCCCCAAAGTGAAAGTATTAGCTCTGACCCAATATGATGACAAAGCATATGTATTCCCAGTTATCGAAGCCGGCGCCTCCGGCTTCATCAGTAAGACAGCAGTGTCTTCGGAGCTTGCCGCCGGTATCCGCTCAGTTTACCGGGGGGATTCTTTCCTGTCTCCTTCCGTAGCCAGATTTTTGGTCGAGGATTATCAACAAGCAGCCGGTATGAAGGGGAGTCAAGATCCTTACCAGCAGTTAACAAATCGGGAAAGAGAGATACTTAAACTAGTGGCTGAGGGACATGCTACCCAAGAAATAGCGGCTATGTTAGTTCTTAGCCCGAAAACCGTTGAACGGCATAAGACTAATCTTATGGCCAAGCTTGATATCCACAATCGTACCGAGCTAATCAAATATGCTCTGCGCAAAGGTATCATCACCGTCTAAAGTTTTTAAATCGTAGTCTTCACGCCACCACGTATTTCCAACACCTTACTTGTTGGCAGTGTTATCTACATAAATGGGCGATTAGCTGCAAAAAATTGCGGTGGTATTTCTCTACCTTCTGGGGTAAATACCTCTATTCCTTCAGTAGACCGGGCTTTATAATTCATATTAACAGGCTAAAGTAAGTTCCTGAAAAGTGTAGTTGGCAAGGAGGTGAAAGATGGCACAGAACATTAGGATTCTGCTGGTGGATGATGAGTCGGATTTCATTGAGAATATGCAAGCTAAATTAATGGCAAAGGGTTGGCAGGTGCTTACTGCTGGCAACAGGTCACAGGCAGAGGAGATAGCACATCACGAAAAACCTGACCTGGTTATTTTGGGAACAATAATGCCACGTGGAGATGCCTTTAAACTCCACCAGTGGTTAAAACAGAACCCCAATTTCAAAGAAGTGCCTCTCATTGTGGTCGATGCCTCACCGGAAAAGCAATTGATTAAGGGTTGGCGTATGGACGAGGGCTTGAAGCTTGAAGCAGAACAATATCTAACCAAGCCAGTCGAGTCAGCTTCAATAGTAGCTTGGGCTGAGAAATTCTTGGATAAGACACTGAGAAAAATCAGGGTGCTGGTGGTAGATGACCATTCTGTAGTCAGGGAAGCAATTTGCGCCCTGCTGAGTCTGCAAAAAGACATGGAGGTGATAGGTGAAGCTGTTGACGGGCGAGATGCTATTGATAAAGTGCAGCGTCTTACGCCGAATGTTGCGGTGATGGATATAGTAATGCCGGAGATGAGCGGACTTGAAGCAACGAAACAAATAACCAAGGAATACCCGGAGACGAAGGTTCTAATTCTAACCCAATATGACGAAGAAGAGAACATGTTTGTTGCTAAGCAGGTAGGGGCTTATGGCTTTATTGCCAAGAGCGCTGCCAGTTCCGACCTCTTGACTGGCATAAGGACAGTAGGTGAAGGAAGATACTTCCCTCGGTCTTTTGCTTACGTGTCTGCCCACTGGTCGGAGGGTTTGGATAAAAAATAAGTAGTCTCCTTTGAAATGACTTCACACCATCTGTTGGGTCATGAAGGAGGATATTGGTTTGCAGTCGATAACCATTACTCTTGACGGTCGTGAGGTAAGTGGCTATCCGGGAATGACCATCCTAGAACTGGCGAAAGAGTCAGGCATAGATATCCCTACACTCTGTCACGATCCTCACCTCACTTCAATCGGAGCTTGCCGCGTCTGTTTGGTAGAAGATGAACGAAATAGTGCTTTATTGGCGTCTTGTGTTACACCGATAACATCAGGGATGGTAATCAATACGCATTCCCAAAGGGTCGTAGAACGCCGCAAGACCATAGTTAAGCTAATGCTTACCAGTCATCCTGATTCCTGTCTGGTATGTGATAAAGGCAATCGCTGCCAGTTACGCCAAATTGCTTCAGATCTGGGCATCGGATTGGTGGAGTTGCAAAGAATTCCCCAGATGGCCAGCATTCAGGAGGTAAATCCCTTCCTTGAACGGGATTTAAGCAAATGCATACTGTGCGCCAAATGTATTCGAACCTGCCAGGAACTAGTCGTTGAAGGTGCTATTGATTACTTTCAACGAGGATTTATGACAATACCGGCGACACTCAACAATTTGCCCCTGGAAAACTCCGAGTGTACTTTCTGTGGAACTTGTGTGGCGCTGTGTCCTACAGGCGCGCTGGCAGAGAAGGAAAAGACATATAGAGGAGCAACCCACACTGTTGTCCAGACCACCTGTCCCTACTGTGGCTGTGGCTGTAGCATTTATCTGGAAGCCAAGGACGGCCATGTAGTGCGGATTATGCCAGGCAAGGAAAGCTCGGCAAACAATGGTGCGCTTTGCGTAAGGGGGAGCTATGGCTGTGATTTCGTCAACAGTCCGGATAGGCTAACCAACCCCCTGGTCAAGATGAATGACAATTTTGAGGAAGTGTCTTGGGAAGAAGCCCTGGAGCAAGTAGCTGTTGGATTCAAGCGAGTAAAGGACGAGCGAGGTTCCGATAGCCTGGCTGTTCTAGGTTCCTCTAAGTGCACCAACGAAGATAACTATGTCCTGCAGAGATTCGCCAGATCTGTGCTGGGTACGAATAACATTGACAATGGCAGCCGTTTATATAACTCTGCCACCCGGACGGGTCTCAGTTCTTCTATTGGTTTCTGTGGTACTACTAATTATCTCGGTGCTCTGGGACAGTCAGAGGTAATGATTGTTATCGGGGCAAACCCTGCCTCATCAGCCCCTGTTGTTGGCTATGCTATAAAGCGTGCCGTTAAGTGTAAAAACGCTAAATTAATATTGATAGACCCCCGGCTAACAAAGCTTTCTTCGTTTGCTAATCTTTGGTTACGACCTAATGTTGGCACTGACGTGGCTCTTATAAATGGCCTGGCAAAGTTGATTATTGACGAAGGGTTGCTGGACGAGGAATTTGTGGCTAGAAGAACAGATAACTTTGAAGCTTTTGACGAAAGCTTGAAAAAGTATACCGTGGAGTACGTCGAGAAGGCTACTGGCGTTACAGGTCAAGAAATTCGCACCGCAGCTCGACTCTATGCTGAGGCAAGCCGAGCAGCAATTATCTATGGCACAGGAATCACGCAGCATACCACAGGGACGGACGGCGTGAGGGCCCTGGCAAATCTGGCATTAATGACAGGCAATATTGGGCGTAAGGGAGGCGGCATCTATGCCCTGCAAAGGGAAAGCAATGGGCAAGGTGCCTGCGATATGGGAATGTTGCCCGGATTTCTGCCTGGATATCAGAGTGTAACCGATGCCCAAGCTAGGGGAAGGTTCGAAGAACGATGGGAAACAAGCTTGCCAGCTGAGCCTGGATTAACAACCTTGGAGATTATAGAACAGGTAAAAAAGGGAAAGATTAAAGGTATGTACATCATAGGGGAAAATCCTGTGTTGAGCTTTCCAAATTCGAGACTCGTTGCAGAAATCCTGTCTTCCCTCGATTTTCTGGTGGTGCAGGATATGTTCCTTACCGAGACGGCCGAACTAGCCAATGTGGTTCTACCTGCCGCGAGCTTTGCTGAAAAGGGCGGAACATTCACTAATTTTGAGGGCAGGGTAAACAGGGTGCATAAAGCAATCGAGCCCATCGGTGAAAGCCTGCCAGACTGGGAAATAGTCGTGCGCTTAGCTGGTAAGATGAATTACCCGTTGCCGTTTTCCTCCCTACAGGATGTTATGAGTGAGATTGAGGAATTAGTTCCTGCGTACGAAGCCTATACTGATTCCGAGAGACGGGACGAATTAACCTATGGGGAAACAGGACGTACTTATGGCGGGCAACTCTTAAAGGGATTTGCCCGTTTCTCCCCCATTAAATATACCCCACAAGCAGGGGAGAGAACATCAGATTATCCCTTTACTTTGCTCACCGGGACTACTCTTTATCACTTTGGCACCGGTTCCAGAAGCTTCAGGTCTTTACGATTGAAAAAATTTTCACCAGAGGCTTTTGTGGAAATTTGTGAATCTGATGCCAAAAAACTTGCCATCACCGATGGTGAGAAGGTCAAGGTAAGCTCCGCTGTAGGCGAGGTGACTTCGATGGTCAGGATTACCGACACGCTGCGTGAAGGGATGCTCTTTATGCCAGTTTCATTCCCGCAGACTCCGGTTAATGAGCTATTCGACATTGGCTTAAATCCAGAAACTAAAGCGCCTTCACTTAAAGCGTGTAGCGTAAAAATAGAGAAATTGTAGTATCGGGCGTGTCCTTGATAGAAGGTGGGGACAAGCCACTGTGCTACTTAATATGAGGATAGAAAGGGTGAAGCTTTATGAAGAAAGCAAAGACAATCGCAAAAGTTGCCCCAGCACAAGTAAATGCCATAATTTCTGAATATAGCGAGCAAAAGTGGGCACTGATACCGCTGCTGCAAAAAATTCAAAATGAGTTTGGATATATCCCTCCTCAGTCTATACCAGTCATAGCCAGAAGCTTGAGACTTTTCCCCAGTCAGGTGCAAGGGGTTATCAGTTTTTATGCCCAGCTCTATACTCAGCCGCGGGGCAGAAAAATTGTCAGGGTATGTAGGGGGAC
>JBMCVZ010000019.1:0-12149 GCA_048621695.1 Chloroflexota bacterium | reverse complement strand
AACGACAGGCGGGAGTATCCCCCTCAGAGTAAGGGGGACTAAGGGGGTTACTTCCATGGAGCTATCCTCGCGTGTCAATCCCGTTGCCTAAAGCCCAAACAAGGTTGTAGTGCGACTTTTCAATGTCGTGCGCTCCCGCCACTGCACGAGGCTAAAGCCTCGCACTTTTCCTCTCCCTTGACGGGAGAGGATCAAGGTGAGGGTGAAGTAACCTAATAATCATCACAAAGCGTAACGACTGTTTCTCGCGTCCCCTTCTGTAGTGCGACCCTTCAAGGTCGTGCGCTCCCGCCATTGCACTGCTACAATATGGATACATGGATAAGGACATAATCACCCTACAGAGGCGCGAATATCAATAGTCTCCTGACTATGTACGGCTCAGTTCAAGTTTGTGGTACAATTTGTGCGGCTGACGCGTGGGCGAGTTCCCTGTGATTAGGCCCTGAGGAAGGGCAGGGGAGAATGCCAGAGAGAAGCAAAGACTGGATGAATCAGGCGGTTCGAGACCTCAAGACCGCTGAAGAGATGGCCAAAAGCGGGTCTTTCGAGTGGTCCTGCTTCGCAGCTCAGCAAGCTGCGGAAAAAGCCGTGAAGGCAGTGTTCCAGAAGCTGAACGCCGTAGCCTGGGGACATTCTGTACTTGAGCTTACCAAGGTTCTCTCGAGGAAGGCTTCGGTGAGTGAGGACCTTCTGGACTGCGCCAGGACGCTGGACAGGTATTATGTGCCCACACGATATCCCAATAGCTTTGAATCCGGTAGCCCCTACGAATACTTCACTGGAAAGGATGCTGAAGATGCCCTCGTTTGTAGTAGAAGAATCATCGAGTACTGTAAAAGTATTCTGGCTTGACCAGGAAAGCCTGCTCAGGGAAATCCACAAAGTTGCCCGGGAGGTAGGCAATGAGAACGAGAACGTACTGAAGGTCGTCTTGTTCGGCTCGCTGACGGAGAAAAGGGCTGTGCCAGGAAGCGATGCCGACATCCTCATTGTCCTGAGAGCCGATACCAAGCCGTTTATTGATAGAGTAGCTGAATGGTTGGGAAAATTCGCCATAGATTTCCCTGTGGAGACTTTTCCCTATACAGAGGAGGAGCTGAATAACCCTTTTGCCTCTCAGGCGATGCGAACGGGCATTACGCTCTTTGAGCGCTCTAAAGCAAACAAAAACGCCTAAGAAACCCAACAAACTCCATCTTGTCATTGCGAGCGAAGCGCGGCAATCTCGACAAACTCAACCAATCTCTATCCATCTCAATCAGTCTCTACCTATCTCAATGAATCTCCGTCTAATCTCTCCATCCATACTTAAAATAGTCTCGAATTTAGAATTTAGATATTCGGATTTGTTTAGGATTTAGTGCTTCAAGTTTCGAATTTAGCCTTGAGATTTTTGGGCTGGTACTAAAGCGCTATTGACAAAAACAAACACTATGCACTACAATCACACTCTAATTGGAGTGCACAGTGCAAGACAAAGTCACTATCAAGATACCCAGGGAGCTTTATCAGAAGCTGGGGCAAATGACAAAAGGAACCGGCTTCTCCAGCGTCACGGAGTTTATCGTCTTCGTTATGCGAAATTTAGCGTCCAGCGGTGAGATAAGAGGAGAGGATCAGTTAACCGAGGAAGAGGTGAGAGCAATAAGAGAAAGATTAAGGAGGTTAGGTTATCTATGAAAGAGAGAGAGGAAAAGAAGACCGTGTTTTTGCCCGCCGAGCTCTATAGCAAGGTAGAGGAAAGAGTAAAGGCTACAGATTTTGGCTCCGTGGACGAATATGTGGAATTCGTCCTGGAAGAAGTGGTCAAGGAAGAGGAGGAGGAGGAAAGGGCTTTCAGTGAAGAGGAGGAAAAGGAAGTAAAGAAGAGGCTGAAAGATTTAGGTTATCTGGACTGAAGAAAAAAGAATGGAGATAACACTGACTCTTTTTGTCGTAGTAGCTCTCATCGCTGCTTTGTTCCAGTATATGAGTGTTTCCATGGGATTGGGCTACGGTACCGTTCTGACCCCCGTGCTTCTTATCATAGGATTCGCACCTTTGCAGGTTGTCCCCGCGGTATTGTTAAGTCAATTTGCCGGTGGGGTAATCGGGGGAGTTGCCCATCACCGCGTGAGGAATATAAATCTGGATTTTAGACGGGACGATAAGTTGATAAAAGAGAGGCTGCGGGGATTGGGCTATCTTCCCAAATCTCCCGATGCGAAAGTCGTATTTACCCTTGCTATCTGTGGAATCATAGGGGCCCTGGTGGGCGTATTCTGTGCCATAAGTATTCCGAAACTTGCTCTTGAAACTTACATAGGGGTCATGGTTTTAGTAGTGGGAATACTAATCCTTGTACGAAGATACAAGGAAGGTACGCTCTCCTGGAAAAGGCTTATCGGGATAGGGCTCCTGGGCTCTTTTAATAAGGGTATAAGCGGAGGAGGATACATTCCGCTGGTAACAGGTGGACAAATAATAAGCGGAAGAGATGTAAAGAGCTCCGTGGGGAGCACGACGGTCGCAGTCACTATTACTTGTGCCGTGAGTTTTCTGGGTTATCTGCTGATTAAAGGTGATATCTACTGGATGCTCGTTGCTGCTGCAAGCATAGGTTCAGTTATAGCTGCACCGTTTGCAGCAATGATGGTTAAGAGAATTAATGCAAAAAGGTTGAAATTTGCCATAGGGATAGCTACAAGCCTGCTCGGGGCTTTAACAATAGTCAAAGCTCTTATCCTTTAGTAGAAATGAAATAGGAGGTGATTTATATGTCAGAACTGAGTGACCTGGAAAACAAAAGCATATACATAATAAGGGAAGCCTACGCTGAGTTTAAGAAGCCAGCGGTCCTGTGGAGCACGGGCAAGGACAGCACTGCTGCGCTCTGGCTTTGCCGCAAGGCTTTCTTCGGCAAGATTCCCTTTCCGGTGATTCATATAGACACGGGATACAAGTTTAGACAGATGTATGAGTTCAGGGACGGGATTGCGGCTGAATGGGGCTTCGATCTAATAGTAGCCGAGAATGAAGAGGCTCGCAAAGCCGGGATAGGTCCCCAAAGTGGCAAGTTCGAATGCTGCACCCAGTTGAAGACACAGGCCCTGATGCAATGCCTGGAGGAACACCGATTTGATGCCTTGATATTGGCTATCAGGAGAGATGAGCATGGCATAAGAGCCAAGGAGAGATACTTTTCCCCGCGTGACGAAGATTTCAAATGGGACTATAAGAACCAGCCGCTGGAGATGTGGGACCAGTACCAGAGCATTGCTGAGGACAAGACCCATACCAGAGTCCATCCGATTCTACACTGGCGGGAGCTGGACGTCTGGGAGTATGTAAAGCAGGAAAAATTGCCGATTAACCTCATGTACTTTGCCAAAGATGGCAAAAGGTACCGCAGCCTGGGATGTGAGCCCTGCACTCTCCCCATCGACTCCGACGCCAAAAACATAGACGAGATAGTGGAAGAGCTGCGAACAACCAAGATCGCAGAAAGGTCGGGCAGGGCACAGGACAAAGAGAGGGCCTTCACCATGCAGAAGCTGAGGGCTCTGGGATACATGTAAAAATGCAAAATGTAAAAACCAAAACTAAAAATTAAAAAAAAATGCAAAAAGCGAGATTGAAGTTCAAGGAGGAGTTTAGACAGCGAGTCTATCAGTTTGCCCTAGATGCCATCGGGTTTATTGAACAGCTGCCGAAAGAGCAAACTTCCAGGATAATCGGTGACCAATTACTACGGAGTGCTACCAGCATCGGGGCTAACGTAGCTGAGGCTCAAGGTGCTGTTTCAAAGAAGGATTATACTAATTTCTTTGCTCATGCTTTAAAATCAGCAAACGAGACAAAATTCTGGCTGAGTCTTCTACAAGATTCAGGTAAATCTCAAACAGAACTTAGTGACAAACTTCTAAAAGAGGTGACAGAAATCGCCAATATTCTTGCTACCAGCATTCTGACCCTGAAAGGCAAATAATGACTTTTACTTTTTGCATTGCCATTTTGGATTTTAGCCTTTAAATTTTGATCGCCAAGACAAATGTCATGGATGTAAGTGCAGCAATTACGGGTAATAGAAGTCGTCAATACTCTGGCCGCCGCATTCTAACCCTGAAAGGCGAAAATAACTTTTATATTTTGAATTGTCATTTTGAATTTTGGCTTTTAAATTCTAATTTCTAGGAGGACTAGTAATGAACGTAAATGTGGTAATCATAGGACATGTGGACCATGGCAAGTCCACCCTGATAGGCAGGCTGCTCTATGACTCCGAGAGCATTACGGAGGGGCGGGTGGAGGAGATACAGAAACTGGCGGAGGAGTATAAAAGGAGGTTTGAGTTTGCCTACTTTATCGACTCGTTTGACGACGAACTGAAGGAAGAGCGTACGATAGATACCACCGGAGTTATGTTTAAGGGGAAGAAACATCTCTACTCCATCACGGATGTGCCCGGTCACAAGGAGTTCATTAAGAATATGCTTACCGGTGCTTCTCATGCCGATGTGGCTGTCCTGGTTGTGGCTGCGGATGAAGGCGTCCAGGAGCAGACGGGAAGGCATGCCTTCTTAATACATATGCTGGGCATAAAGCAACTTTTTGCTGTGGTAAACAAGATGGACATCGTTGATTACAGGCAGGAAGTGTTTCAAACCATCAAAGGCGGGGTGAGCAAGCTCCTGGCTTCCCTGGGGTATTCGAATATAGACTTCATCCCCATCTCAGCAATGGAGGGAGATAACATCTACAAGCCATCCCCGCGGATGGAATGGTATGAAGGCCCAACTTTGATTCAGACCTTGGATGAAGTGGAGGTAAGCAAAGAGCTAAAGCCACTCAGGTTTGTCGTCCAGGATACGTATACGGTTGACTCCGATAGAGTGGTTGTGGGCAGGGTCGAGTCTGGCGCATTGAGGCGAGGCGACGAGGTGATTTTCCAGCCTTCAGGTGTGCGAGGGAAAATAAAAAATATGAAAGTCTTTGGGGGTGAGTTAGAGAGGGCTGAACAAGGAGACAGCATAGGGATTGTGCTAGACAAAGAGGTAAAAAGAGGGGATGTTTGTGGGTTGGTGGAAGCCCCTCCGGTGCCTGCAGTGGAGTTCTTGGGCGAAGCTGTATTGCTTGAGAAGAACCTCAAGAAAGGGGACAGGTTGGAACTGAGATGCGGAACTCGAAGGGTAAGCTGCGAGATAAAGGAAATAAGAGAAAGAATAAATTCTGAGACCGGAGAAGTTGTAGAAAGATACCCCACAGCGATAAGTGAAAATGAGGCGGCAACCATCGTCTTTGCTACCGAACCATTGGTGGTGGAAAAGTTCTCCGAGATTCCCGAGCTCGGGCGGTTTATTCTGGTGAAGGACAGGAACATCGGGGCCGGTGTGGTCCTGTAGGGAAAGCATCAAGGATGTCAGGCAATATAAAGCTAAGGGACTCCGATATACACCCTCACCTTAAAGCCCGCATGCTACAACGTGGAATCAGCAAGGACGAAATTGAAGAAACCTTAGAGAAAGGGAAAGACGCCAGGGATGCCAAACCGGGAACTTATGGAAAGGTCTTGGCATTCTCGTATGATAACTCGTGGGAAGGCAAGTTTTACAAGCAGAAAGAAGTTGCGGTATATTATAAACTCGTGGGAGGCACGGTAATGGTGCTTACTGTGAAGGCAAGGTATGGCGAGCGCTTTGAGGAGATGAAAAATGAAAATAGAATATGATCCAGCACGAGATTTACTATACCTTTATTTTGCTGAGCCTGAGGCGAAATCGGTTGAGACAAAAACCATGTCACCAGGAGTTTATGCTGACTTCGATAGAGATGGCAAGTTAATAGGCATAGAAATTTTAGACGCCTCTGAGATTATGGGCAGGAAGATAGAGTTTGCGTTCCCCGAAACAGCTTTGCTCAAAAGAAGCGGATAGCTGAAGGCTGACAACTGAAAGCTTAACTATGATTTTTCTTCTCGGCATAGACGCAGCCACCTGGACGGTGGTAAAACCGAACCTCGATAAACTTAGCACCTTCAAGAAGCTCTGTGATATGGGAAAATGCCGGGAGCTTATTGTCAAAGAGAAACTGATGTCCGCCTCCATATGGTGCGGGATGTTCTGTGGCAAGACTCCGGAGGAGCATAGACACCACAGCTACGCAGTTGACGGGAATATCGTGAAGAGGGAAGATATCAAAGTGGACTTCATCTGGGACGTTCTGGACAAGGAAGGCGAAAAAGTTAAGGCGCTTAACGTTCCTTTCATTGTCCCTCCTTTTTCCTTCAATGTAGATTTCAAACCTGCAGGTTTCGGATTGCCCACCAACGAGAAAGAATGGCTGGAAGAGTTAGAAAAGGTTACTGATAAGACAAAAAAGCTCCTTGAGGAAGGGCCAGACTTGCTCATCTCCGTTTATACCCTTCTGGACCGGGTCCAGCACTTCCACTGGGGAGAGGACTGTGTTCTTGACTGGTACAGAAAGCTGGATGACAAACTGGGAGAGCTCTTCTTCGACACCGGCTTTCTCGAGGAAAAGGATAACAGGCTAATCATAATCTCCGACCACGGATTTTGCTCATTTGGTGAAGCAAAGATACAGACCCTCCCGGAGCAGACAGAGAACGGAAAGCTCAAAGGAGACCACCACGAAAACGCCCTGCTCATAACCGTGAATGTGGATTATGAAATAGATAGACCGCAGGACGTATTCCACGCCATCCTGTCGGCCGCCAGGTGATTACTCTGGCTAACTATGCGACCATCGTCTCTACAGGACACCATTCACTTCGCAAACGAGAAAAGCTATAATCTCAACAACGTGAAGTTTATGAAGTTTATAGGGTTCGTAGAGTTTATGGCGGGGAGATTCAATGGACATTTATGGAGATTGAACAACCTCATTGCTACAATTATATCTTCGAAAGTGCCACCTGAACTTTCCGAGGTAAATGTTTTGATAACCAGGAAGGATACTGGTTTTAAGAAGGGCGGACTAAAGGTAGATTCACTATTGCAATTGTACTGAAAGATTTAGTTGTGGGTGAGCTTGGAGAGCTTGATGAAGAGTCGAGGAAGGAAGTGAATCAAAAACTAAAGAAGATATTGGAGATGTAACTCGGGGTGAACTCCACGCCGCAAACCCAACTTACCTAATCATCCATCATCATTTACTATGCAGACTTCGGCAAGACAGCTCAGAGAGTTGTGGACATACTGGCCAAATGAAATCTCAATCTGAATCTGAAGGCCAGGCCGTCATTGTGAGGCACAACAGTGCCGAAGCAATCTCGTGGTGGGTATGAGATTGCCACAGTCCCGCCTGCCATAGCTGTGCGGCGGGCAGGTCGTTCGCAATGACAGCCGTAGGGTTGGCAAACGACTTCAAGCCACCAAAAGAATACAAATATGATAAAATGTGACAGGTGAAGAGGATACTGAGCATAGCAGAGTAGGAGGTGATTGAGATGTCTGGCGCATTAAAAGAGATAGGTAGGGCTGAACTGGTTAATCTGGAACGACTGGCTCATCTACTGAAAGGTCTTAGCCCGGCAGAGCTTGAGACTCTGGAGATACTCCTGGACAAGGAAGCACATGAAACCATTTCCCGTTCTCTTAAGGAGCTAGAGGAGGGAAAGGGAATACCAATTGACAAATGGTAAATCCTACCACGTCGTAATGGCTCCTTCTGCCCATAGAAAGTATAAAAAAGTATAAAGAGTTCGATCCGCTTCTGAAGCAAAAAGTGCGGCAGGAAGTAGGAACACTGGCAGATGAGCCCCACCGGTATCAGGAACTGAAAGGACCCTTGAAGGGCATTAGATCTTACCATTTCGAACATGAAAAGACACAATACCGGATTGCCTATCGGATTATCGAGGATAGGAATCAAATTGAGATTGTCTTGGTAAAATTTAGAGAAAGGTTTTATCAGGCTTTACGGCGAATTGTGAGATGAATTTGGTCACCAATCACTAATGACGAGTCACCAGTGTTCTGCGATGGCAGGGCAGCCGAGAGAATTGTGGAGATATTGGCCAGCGTATGACATAATTGGCAAAGAGGTAAAGTTTCCATGCAGCGGCATAGGACGGCAAAAAACCACAGGCTAACATTAGAGACCGTGGTTGAAAGGCTCAAACAAGATCAACCCGAAAAAATAATCCTTTTCGGCTCTTATGCTACAGGGCAAACCGACGAATATAGCGATCTGGACTTGGTGGTCATAAGGAAGACAGACAAGAGGTTTTTAGAAAGACTGGTTGAAACATCCCGAACAATTGGCTTTGACCTGGGTAAAATTGATGTTTTTGTTTACTCCCCGGAGGAATGGCAGAGAATGATTGACTGGGAAAACCCGTTTGCTGAGCAGGTATTGAAGGAGGGGAAGGTGGTATATGAAAAGGAATAGGGAAGAGTCACAGCGCTGGTTCAACCAGAGTAAGTATGACCTTGAAGCCGCAAGGCGGAATTTCGAGCAGAAGATTTACCCTTACACCTGTTTCCTGGCCGAACAAGCGGCGCAAAAAGCCTTAAAGTCATTTCTCTTCTTCAAGGGCGAAAGGTATGTCTGGGAACATTCGGTGCAGAAGCTTGTTGACAGAAGTAGCCAATACAGCAAGCGATTTGCCGCGTTGAAAGAGGCTGGAGCTATTCTAGACAAATACTACCTCACTACCAGATATCCTGATGCTATTGCTCCTCCCGCCGTTCCTTACGAATCTTATACGGAGAAGGAGGCTTCGGGCGCACTGGAGTTGTCGGGTGGAATACTCGATGCAGTGAGAAGCGAATTAGAAGGAGAATACTAGGGTTCAGTGCTCGCCGACCACCAATTACCAATCGCCCGTCACCAGTCACCATCCTCCCCCGAGTTCTGCGACGGCAAGGCTGCCTGTAAAATCATGGATATACTGAACAGATGAAATCTCAATCTGAATTCCGACACGTCATTGCGAAGGGCGCAGCCCTGCGGCAATCTCAAATAGATTATTGACCCTGAGAAAGCCAGGAGACTCGGCTTTGTTTACAGGGGAATCCTTTATGGTTAATATTAAATGGGTTTAAACAAATCGTGAAAAGGAGGGATGTTCATGAGGGAGTACATTATTGATGACACAGGACGAAAGAAAGCTGTAGTGCTCGATATAGAGGAATTCAGCAAGATTATGGAGTATATTGAAGAAATGGAGGATGCCCTCGATCTCAAAAATGCCATAGAACAGGGAGGAGAGTTTGTTGAGCTAAGAGCCTTTGTCGAGCGAATGAGACAAGCGGGGAAGATTTGAAATACAGTGATAGGCTGGAGAAAGCAGCCGAGAAACAGTTAGAGAAACTAGCCACTGAAATACTCGACAGAATTACTCAACAACTCATGCATCTGGAGCATAACCCGAGGGAAAGGAATGTTCAAAAACTAAGGGGCGTAGAGGGAAACAGAATTAGGGTAGGAGATTACCGCATTTTGTTTACTATTAATGATGAAACCAGGGAAGTCCGGGTGTATAGGGTAAAACACAGAAGGGAAGTTTATCATTAGAAATGTAGATTGCTATAATGAAAATCATGTCCAGCGTCGGTGCCAGGCCAAAATTTATGAAGGTAGCCCCTCTGCTCGGGGCGATAGCCAAACTCAACAAACTCCACGAATCTCGATCAATCTCAATGAGTCTCCCTTTGTCTCAATAAATTTAATGAACTCAACAAACCCTATGAACTATATAAACGACAACCCGATTTTGGTTAACTTGCAGGTTTTATTACTAAACAAAAAAGAGTGTATAATTTCGTTGACTCCGCAATCCGATTGGTATGCTTAGTAAGAGGGACGGCTTTAATATATGGAAGGAGGTTGAACAATGTCAACACTAAAGGAATTGCTGGAGCAGTTGCCACCTGACCTTCAGGAAGAGGCAAAGGATTTTGTGGAGTTCCTGCTGCAAAAGCGAGGTGCCAGGCAGAAAGGAGAGTTAAAACTCCAGTGGAGGGGGGTGCTACGAGATTTGAGGGACCAGTATACCTCGGTGGAACTCCAGCATAAAGCTCTTGAATGGTGGGGCGACTGATGTACCTCCTCGATACCAACCTCTTTCTTGAACTCCTGTTGGACCAACGTAAAGCGGATGAAGTTGAACAGCTGCTGCGGAGGATTCCGCGAGAGAAGCTCCACATCTCGGAATTCTCACTGTATTCGGTGGGGATTATCCTGTTTCGCCGCAAGCTGTTTGAAGTGTTTGCGCAATTCCTGGATGAACTCGTGCTGAAAGGTGGGGTTCGTGTGCTCAGGCTCTCGCTTCAGGACATAGGGGGGTTGACCGCAGGAGCGCAGCGATTTAATTTGGATTTTGACGATGCTTATCAGTATGGAGTTGCTGCGAAATACGGGCTTGAGATCCTTAGCTTCGATGGCGACTTCGATCAGACTGAAAGGGGACGCAAGACACCAGACCAGGTTCTATAGTCTGGCTGACAGTCGGGCAATGCTCTTTAAATCCTAACCAAATCAATAACTGCTAGTATATGCTGAAGAATGAAAATACTTCTTGTCGTCGGTGCCAGGCCAAACTTTATGAAGATAGCCCCCATTATTAGGGCTATCAACAAACCCAACGAACCCCACGAATCTCCATCAATCTCAATGAGTCTCTATCCAACGAGTCTCCATCTATCTCAATGAGTCTCTATTTGTCTCAATAAATTCAATGAACTCAAAAAACTCCGCTCGTCTTTTGCCCCGGGAAGAGCACTGCTATAATAGAAGCAGAGATGGGCGGAAACTGGAGTAAAACAATCATAAATAAATGAAGGTGAATAAATGGAAGTGGATGGAATTTTAACTAAGGCCGGGAAAGACGCGGACGTAGTAGCTGTTTTTCTCTTCGGCAGTCGGGCTCGGGGTGAGTCTGCCCCCGGTTCAGACATTGATGTTTGCCTTGTCCTTCGCCCTGGCAATTATGCTGCCACGGTACTTAACCAGAAAAGGCTGAGCTATCTTAAAGAAGGCAACGCCGATGTTCATATCTTTTCACAATTGCCCCTGTACATCCGACACAGAGTGTTGAAGGAAGGGAAAATTCTTCTCTGCCAGGACGAGGACCTTCTCTATGAAATAGCATTCAGAACGGCACAAGCCTTTGAGGACTTCAGGCATCTGTATTACGGATACTTAGAGGAGCTCGCTCATGTTGGACCGTGAGAGAATCCTGGGTAAGATAGACCAGCTTGAAGGATACCTCAAGGAGCTCAATACAATAGTGCCGCAGGATTTCGCTGCCTACCGGAAAGTTGAAACGAGGAGAGCATGTGAAAGACTGCTTCAGGTATCCATAGAAGCCGTCATCGACGTGTGCCATCTCCTGGTAACGGGATTACGGTTGGGTATTCCTGCGGAAGAGGATGATTTGTTTGAGAAGGTAGAGGCAGCGGGAATTATATCCCCACAGACAAGGGAAACGCTGAAGGAGATGAAGGGTTTCAGAAATATTCTGGTTCATGAATATGCCCGAATAGATGATAGGGTGGCCTATGAGGTAGCCAGGTCCAGGCTGGGTGATTTCGAAAAATTTAAGGAAGAAATACTTCGCTACTTGAGGACTAGCTCCTAGTCGCTGCCTGCAAAGGGGAGTATAGCCGCAAACGCAGTGTAGAGATTCAATGGAGATTTATGGAGATTGAGGATTTGGGAGAATGACGGAGGTCAAGAGTTTTGAGAACCTTGAGGTTTGGCGAATGGGTCGAGACCTCGTTACAAAGGTTTACATGCTGACTGCGAGCTTGCCCCTGAGCGAAACCTTTGGGCTAACTGCACAGATTAAACGAGCTGTATTATCCGTTCCAGCCAATATCGCTGAAGGGTTTGGTCGTTACCATTATATGGATAAGGCTAAATTTTGTCTCAACGCTCGGGGCTCTCTTTATGAGCTGAAAAGCCATTTGCTCATTGCTGAAGATCTCGGGTATCTCAAACAGTCTCAAGCTGTCTCCGATATCCTTACACTGACCGATAATTTAGGCGTCAAGCTAAACAACCTCATTGCTACAACACGGAAGCTCAAGAACAAGGAGTCTCAATGAATCTCTATCCATCTCAACGAATCTCCATCTATCTCAATCTGTCTCTATCTAATGAGTCTCCATCCAATGAATCTCCATCTATCTCAATCAGTCTCT
>JBMCVZ010000018.1:0-12364 GCA_048621695.1 Chloroflexota bacterium | reverse complement strand
ATCTCTTAGCTTATCTAAAATAGCTGCCAGGACTTTGCCACACTCTCTCATAGTGGCTATTTCCTCATCAGATTTAATAATTACCATTTATTTTATTCCTGCTTAACCCTAATGTCATTCTGAGGGAGCATAGCAACCGAAGAATCTCTGAGACCCTTCGCTTTGCTCAGGGTGACATAGATGGTTTGAGTGCAGAAATTATTTCTTTAGCTACAGCCTGCATTCCCAGATTACCATTAACCGTGATTAACTTATCTTGTTTTTCATAGTAATCAAGTATGGGAACAGTTTGAGCAAAGAAAATATTAAGTCGGTCTCTTACTGTTTCTTCCCTGTCATCAGAACGCTGATACAATTCACCACCGCATTTATCACATTTGCCCGGCGTTTTAGGTGGTGAATTTATTATATGATAGGGTGTCTGACAAGTCCGGCAAAGCCATCTTCCACTGAGGCGTTTCACTAGCTCTTCATTGGCTACTTCAATGTATACTGCTTTATCTATGCTTTTTCCTTGCTCCTTAAGGGCTTCGTCCAGAACTTCAGCTTGATGCAAAGTCCGGGGAAAGCCATCGAGAAGACAGCCAGAGGCACAGTCAGCCTGATTAATCCTCTCCAGAATCATTTTGATGGTTATTTCATCGGGAACTAGTTCTCCTTTATCCATATAGCTTTTAGCCAAGATACCAACCTCGGTCTTTTTCTCTAACGCCTGACGAAACAAATCGCCGGAGGCTATATGAGGCAAATCCATCTCTTGAGAAAGGATATCCGCCTGAGTTCCCTTTCCTGCCCCGGGAGCACCTAACATGATGATGTACATCGCAAAAAAATTAAGAATTAAATACCAAAAGTCAAAATTACGGACTGAAAACTAAAGATAACCTTTGTCATTTTTATTTTTGCATTTCTATCCTTGACTTTATTTCAGGAAACCCTCGTAACGGCGCATAGTTAGTTGAGCCTCCAATTGTTTCATAGTATCTAGGGCCACACCAACAGCTATAAGCATGGCGGTGCTCTGGATTACTAATGCAGTAACGCCGGTGATTTTTTGAGCAATGAAGGGCATAATTGCCACTGCAGCTAGAAAGAGAGCGCCACCAAAGGTAATGCGCTTTATGACTCTATTCAAATAATCAGCTGTTGCCTTGCCGGGTCGAACCCCGGGGATGAAGCCGCTTTGCTGTTGTAAAGTTTGAGGCAGGTTCATTTGCTCGAATATGACCATGGTGTAGAAGAAAGCGAAACCAATTACCAAGGCAAAATATAACCCGTTGTAGAGCACTGTATTAGCCTGAAACAAATTATAGATTGTATTCCAGAAATTTGGGTCTGTGCCTGTCGGGTTCTTAAAGAAATTGGCTATTGTACCGGGAAGTTGCATCATGGCAATTGCGAAAATAAGTGGTATCATTCCGGCGGTATTGACCCGTAGCGGTATGTAGGTGGAACCCGATTGGCGATACATGCGGCCACCGCGAAAAGTGCTCCGGGCATACTGCACAGGAATACGGCGATGCGCTTCAACAAATACGACTATCAGTGCCAGCATAACCAAGGCTAGAATTACGTATGTGATCAAGCCTCCGGGATTTCCGCCAACAGCATCAACAATGCCACGACCCACTATCTCAGGCAGGCCGGCGACGATACCACCGAAGATTATTATCGATATCCCGTTCCCTATACCACGCTCGGTAATCAGCTCACCCAGCCACACAAGGAACATCGTGCCAGCGACCATCGTTATTACTATGCTGGCTATGGTCAACGATCCAAGCGGCTCCATAGTAACTTCCCGGGCACGTAATATACTAAGCATACCGTAGCCTGAAAGGGCAGCTAAAGGTATAGTCATCATGTGAGTGATTCGATTGATTTTCTGTTGACCGAGCTCTCCCTCCTGGGATATAGCCTGAAGGCGGGGGATTACCGGAACCAGCAATTGCATAATTATGGACGCAGTGATGTAAGGATAAACGCCCATGGCAGCTACACTGAAATCCGACATAGCACCACCGCTAAAAAGGTCAAGCATGCCGAAGAGCAGGTTTCCCTCGAAGAATTCTTTCAAGGCTTCAATTTTCACGCCGGGCAAGGGAACGTGAGCTATAAAACGAAAAACAACAAGGATACCAAGGGTGAAAAGAATTTTTCGGCGCAAATCAGGCAATGTCAATATATCCATCATTGCCTGGACAAGGCGTGGTCGGGTCGTTTTGCGCTGCATTCTAAGCCTGTTTTACCTTCCCTCCGGCAGCGATGATTTTTTTCTCTGCCGATGAAGAGAATTTGTCAGCTTTAACTAGCAATGGATGACGGATATCGCCAGCGCCGAGAATTTTGGTCGGATGTTCCGGGGTTCTAATCAGCCCCGCTCGAACCAATTCCTCACGGGTTACCTCAGTTCCCGGGGCAAAAATGGCTAGCTTCCCTACATTGACAATATTATATTTAGTTTTAAAAACGTTAGTGAATCCTCTTTTTCGTGGCAGCCTTTTTATCAAAGGCAATTGCCCACCTTCAAAGCCAAGACGCACACCTCCACCAGAGCGAGATTTTTGCCCTTTGCAACCTCGTCCCGAATAGGTGCCATGCCCGCTGCCATCTCCTCGACCTACGAGCTTTCTCTTGTGCTTAGCACCCGAAGGAGGGCTTAGTTCATTCTGCTTCATCTACCTTCTCTTCTTGAGTTCCCTCAGCACTCACATCTGTGAGTTCTGTTTGAATTGCGGCTTCCTCGCTTTTCCTCAAGTTAGCCAAGGCAAGCATCGTCGCCTTAGCTAAGTTGATTTTGCTTGCTCCACCTAATGATTTGCCAAGAGCATCTTTTATGCCTGCTAATTCAAGCACTGCTCGAGCTGTATTGCTGACAATTAGGCCTGTACCAGGTGCCGCCGGTTTTAATAAGATCTTGGAAGCACCAAACTTGGCCAAAATTTCATGAGGGATGGTGCTGTCCTTGATATGTACCTCAATCAAGCCCTTCCTCGCCACAGCACCTGCTTTGCGAACTGCTTCAGGAACCGCTGCCGCTTTAGCTAAACCAAATCCGACATGCCCTTGGCCATCACCAACTACCACTAAAGCTCTGAACCGAAGGTGTCTACCCCCTTTAACTACTTTAGTGACACGGTCTATGCCTAACAGCTTCTCTTCGAGACTCAGTTCTGAGGCATCAATTTTTTCCTGCTTCCCTATGACTTTAGTAACCGCTTTCATAAATTTACCCTCAAAATTCCAAACCAGCTTTCCTGGCAGCCTCGGCCAGCGCCTTGACTCTACCATGATATTTATAGCCACCACGGTCAAAAACCACTTGTTTGATCCCTTTATTTAATGCTTTCTCCGCAAGCAAAGTCCCCACTATTACGGCTTTCTTGCTTTTTCCCATTCCATCGGTCTTGCCTCTCACCTGAGGGTCAAGAGTGCTCATTGAGACTAAAGTCTGGCCACTAGAATCATCAATAAGCTGGGCATGGACATGATTCAAGCTACGGAAGACACATAATCGAGGACGTGATATCGTTCCCGCTACTCCTTGCCTCACCCGTCTGTGTCGTATCCTTCTGATTGCTTTTGAACCTCTCCTGTTCATTATAGCCACTATTTCTTGCCTATTTTGCCCGATTTGCCAGGTTTAAGACGCAGTTCTTCACCAAAGTATTTAATACCTTTTCCTTTATAAGAGTCTGGAGGGCGTATCGCCCGAATTCTAGCAGCCGTTTCCCCAACTAGTTCTTTATCAATACCAGTGACGTGAATTCGATTTGCCCCCTCAACGGTGATACCGATATCAGGAGGGGGAGAAAACTCCACAGTATTGGCGTATCCCACCTGGAGCAACAGCTTGTCACCAGTTTTTTGCGCTCTATAGCCTACACCATTTATTTCCAGGATTTTTTCAAAACCTTCACTAACGCCTGTAACCATATTTGCCAAAAGACTGCGAGTGAGCCCGTGTAGAGAACGATGGACCTTACTATCACTAGGCCGAGTTACAATCAAGTAGCCATCCTTCAAAGTAATAGACATGGCAGAGTGAAATCGACGCCGTAGCTCTCCTTTGCTTCCTGTTACTACAACTTCGCTTCCATCGATCTTTACCTCGGTACCTTGAGGTACAGCAATGGGAAGCAAGCCTATACGAGACATAATTTACAGCTCCTGAGTTAATTTACCATACATAGCACAGAATCTCACCGCCAAGATGCTGCCGCCATGCTTCCTGGCCAGTCATAATGCCTTTGGATGTGGATAGAATGGTAATACCCAATCCTCCATAGACACGAGGGATTTCACGCCTTCCCACATAGACCATTAAGCCTGGCTTGCTCGCTCTTTCTAAACCTAAGATTGAAGGTTGGCCATCCGTATACTTGAGGTAGACTTTTATCATTGTCTGTGGTTTCCCTTTAAGCACTTCATAACGGTCAATAAAACCCTCATCTTCAAGTATTTTGATGATAGCAAGCTTCACTTTCGACGAAGGCACAAGCACATAATCATGGTCTGCCATGATAGCATTGCGTATCCTAGTTAACATATCAGCGATGGGGTCAGTAACCGTCATTCTTCTTTCACCAGCTTGACTTTCTTATGCCAGGGATTACACCAGTTACAGCAAGTTCTCGAAAACAGATACGACACAAGCCAAATTTGCGCATATAAGCACGTGGCCTGCCACATAATTGACAACGGTTGCGTTGCTGTACTTTGTACTTTGCTGGCCGTTTTGATTTGACAATCTTAGATGACTTCGCCATATCAAGTTCTCCTAAAAGGCATGCCCATTAATTCTAGCAAATCCCTGGCCTCATCATCGTTCTTAGCCGTAGTAACAATGGCTACTTCAAAGCCGCGAATTTTATCTACCTTATCGTAATCAATCTCAGGGAAAACTATCTGTTCTTTTATACCCAAGCTATAATTTCCCCGGCCATCAAACGAATCTCGTGATACCCCCCGAAAATCTCGAAACCTCGGTAGGACAACATTAACCAGCTTGTCAAAGAAGTCATACATCCGTTTACCTCGCAAGGTTACCATCATTCCAATAGGCATGCCGGCTCTCAGCTTGAAAGCGGAGATAGACTTTTTCGCTCTGGTAGTCACAGGACGTTGCCCTGAGATTGTAGCTAGATCCTTCTCAGCTGCTTCAAGAGCTTTAGCGTCCTGTGTTGCTTCGCCCAAACCAATGCTAAGCACAATCTTTTCCAACTTAGGCAACTGCATGATATTATTGTATCCAAGCCTAGCCTTAAGCTGGGGAGTCACCTCGTTCAAATACCTTTCCTCCAAGCGAGATTTCACGATCAAACCCTTTAGTCAATTACCTCTTCACATGAATTGCAGATTCGCACCTTTCTGCCATCAGTCAGAAAGCTAAAACTGACGCGCGTAGGCTTACCACACTTATCACACAACAACATTACATTGGATACATGAATTGGAGCTTCAAGCTCAATTATACCAGCTTGCCTAGCGGCCCTGCGAGCTCGAGAGTGGCGTTTAATCATATTGAGCCCATCCACTATTACTCTATCTTCCTTGGGGAAGGCACGGCGGACTTTTCCCCTTTTCCCCCTGTCCTTGCCAGCAATTATGATGACAGTATCGTTTTTCCTGATTTTCATTCTAAAGAACCTCTGGGGCTAAGGATATTATCTTGGCAAAATTTTTATCTCTGAGTTCTCGGGCTACAGGACCGAAAATGCGACTGCCCTTAGGATTATTTTTATCACCAAGAACGACTGCGGCATTCTCATCAAATCTGATATAGGAGCCATCAGGACGGCGATAAGGCTTAGCCACACGTACAACCACAGCTCGCACTACATCACCCTCTTTCACCATTCCATGGGGCACGGCTCGCTTCACCGTGGCTACAATGACGTCGCCTATTCGGGCATATTTCCTTGCCCCAATAGGCACATTAACGCACATAATCTGCTTAGCCCCGGTATTATCGGCTATCCTGAGCCTGGAATAAGCTTGAATCATTTCTTTTTCCTGGGTTTCTTTGCTGTAGTTTCAACTTCTTCCCTCTTAGGCATTATCTCCCTTACCCGCCAACTCTTTTCCTTGGACAAAGGGCGAGTCTCAACAATCTTCACTTTGTCTCCAATCTTACAGGCATTAGTTTCATCATGAGCCTTATATCTTTTAGTAACTCTGACTGCTTTCTTATAGAGTGGATGAACTTTCTTAGTTTCCACAGCTACCACCACAGTTTTATCCATTTTGTCACTCACCACCAAGCCTTCTCTAACCTTTCTTTTGCCGAGATAGCTCATCCTATACCAAGCTCCCTTTCCCTTAAAATAGTCTTGATTTTAGCAATCCTTTTCTTCACTTCAGGAATCTCCCGATGATTCCCCAACTGTCTAGTGGCCAAGCGAAATCGGAGGTTAAAAAGTTCCTCATGAGCTTCCTCGAGTTTCGTCAATAGCTCTTCGTTGTTGAGAGTGCGAATTTCACTAGCTTTCAACTTTATGCCTTTCCTTCGTAACAAAGCTAGTAGCTATAGGAAGCTTGGAGGAGGCGAGATGAGCTGCCTCCGAAGCAATCCCCTCATTTACACCAGTTAACTCAAACAGGATTTTGCCTCTCTTAACCACGGCTACCCAGTGATCCGGAGCACCTTTCCCACTTCCCATCCTCGTCTCTGCAGGTTTCTTAGTCACAGCTTTATCGGGGAAAACTCTTATCCATAGTTTACCCCCACGGTGCAAGTGGCGCACAAATACGCGACGCGCTGCCTCAATTTGTCGCGCTGTTACCCAAGCGGATTCTTCAGCCCTCAGGCCAAAGTCGCCAAAGGCAATTGTGTCACCGCTCTGGGCGCTGCCTTTTAACCTTCCTCTATGTACCTTGCGATACTTCACTCTTTTCGGCTGTAGCACTTTTCTCCTTCATTTCAGGGATGATATCGCCCTTGTAAATCCACACTTTAACGCCAATGCGTCCCATCAATGTATGGGCTTCAGCAAAGCCATAATCTATATTGGCACGTAGTTTATGCAAAGGCATTTGGCCCTGGTGAAGAGTCTCAGTTCTAGCAATTTCCAGCCCACCCAGCCTTCCACCACACCTTATCTTTATTCCCTTGGCACCAGCTTGCAAAGTCCTAAAGGCTGCCTGCTTCATAGCTCGGCGGAAAGGGATCCTCTCTTCAAGCCGCCCAGCTATGCTCCGAGCTACTAAAGTAGCTTCGAGTTCAGGATACTCAACTTCCCTGATGGTCAATCTAATTTTATCCCCGGTGACCCTCTCGAGGTCTGACTTCAGTGCTTCTACATTTTGCCCCCCCCGGCCAATCAAGATGCCAGGACGAGCTGAGTAAAGAGTTAAACATACCTCGTCTCCGGGGCGTTCAATTTCCACCCGAGCAATTGCTCCTCCAAGACCTTTTTGTTCTACAATTCTGCGTAGTTTTAAATCATCTAACAAAAACCGGGTATAGTTCTTCTCAGTATACCACCTAGCTCGCCAATCCTGGTTGACGCCCAGTCTGAAACCGTAAGGATGAACTTTTTGTCCCAAAACTATTCCTCCTCTTCAGCAACAAAAACTGTAATATTACTAGCCCGTTTTAAGATAGGACTCACTCTCCCCCTCGACTGAGGGCGGAATCTCTTCAAGGTATGCCCTTTATCAGCAAATATATCAGTAATTCTAAGCTCAGCGGGCGACATTTGAAAATTGCTCTCAGCATTGGCTACTGCTGATTTAATTACCTTAGCCACAGCTTTGGTTGTGGGGGTAGGCGAAAAGTTAAGGATAGTTAAAGCCTCGTCCACTTTTTTGCCTCTGACCATATTTATTACTAAACGTACCTTCTGAGGCGAAATGCCAACATCTTTAGCCACAGCTCTTACATTCATTGCACCTTATCTTTTCCTCGCCTGTTCAGTTATTTTAGCTTTGGTGACATGACCCCTATATGTCCTGGTAGGTGCAAATTCTGCCAACTTATGTCCCACCATATTTTCAGTGATGAAAATAGGAACATGCCTCTTGCCATTATGCACGGCAATAGTATGACCTATCATCTGAGGCAAAATAGTAGAGGCACGTGACCATGTTTTTATCACTGTTTTCTCGCCCGAATTATTAGATGCTTCTATTTTCCTAAGCAATTTAGCGTCGCAAAAGGGTCCTTTCTTAAGAGACCGTGACATCCTGCTTCCTCCGTTTAACAATCATTTTGTCCGAGGCTTTACGACGACGTGTCTTACCCCCCAAAGCCGGTTTTCCCCAAGGGGTTTTCGGAGGCATTCCTCTGGGAGCCCTGCCCTCCCCACCCCCATGCGGGTGGTCACGAGGAGTCATAGCAGAACCCCTAACCGAAGGTCGCCAACCTGACCATCTCCTGCTCCCAGCTTTGCCTAGTTTTATATTTTCGTGGTCAACATTGCCTATCTGACCAATAGTAGCCCAGCACCTGTGGTGAAATTTACGCAGTTCACCCGAAGGGAGTTTAAGTACAACATATTGGCCCTCTTTGCTTATAATCTGGGCAGAACTACCCGCGCTATGAACAAGCTTCCCTCCCTTGCCTGGCTCGAACTCAACATTGTGCACCAAAGTTCCCACAGGAATGTACTCCAGTGGCAAGGCATTACCGAGTTTTATATCAACATCTTCGCCTGCCTGTATTGTATCACCTAACTTGACGCCCAAAGGGGCAAGTATATAACGCTTTTCCCCATCAGCGTAATGGACTAGGGCAATGCGAGCTGACCTATTAGGATCATATTCAATAGAAGCTACTTTCCCTGGAACCGTAATTTTGTCCCTCTTAAAATCGATGAGGCGAAGTTTCCGTTTACTGCCACCACCTCGGTGACGTACAGTTATAACACCTCGGCTATTACGCCCTGCCTTCTTTTTCAGTGTCTTCAGTAACGATTTCTCTGGAGCTACCTTGGTTAGCTCTTCAAAAGTAGCGCCAGACATAAATCTCCTGCCTGGAGAAGTCGGATTATAAGTCTTTAATCCCACGAATCACTTCCTATTTGTGCGTTCTTTGCCAGCGAGTTTTCTTAAGAAGCTTCTTATGCCTGTGTTTTGACATCTTCTTTTTTCTCCACTTAGTGACTGCACCCATTAGACACCCTCAAAAAAAGTAATTTTGTGTCCCGGTGCCAAGGTAACTACTGCCTTTTTCCAAGGGGGATTAGTTACTTTTCTCATGCCAAACCTTCTTGTCTTCCCGGGCACCGTCATCACATTGACTTTGCTTACCTCGACCTTGAAAGCTTGTTCAACTGCCTCTTTAATCTGAGACTTGGTAGCCCTACCGGCTACCTCAAAGGCATATTTATCTTCTTCCTTAAGCGAAGTAGCCTTCTCTGTAATTAAAGGACGCCGCAAAACTTCGTAAAGATGCAATTTATTTACCCCAAATTTGTTCAATGTTGTGTATTGCCTGTACAGTGGCTACCAACATTTCATAGGAAAGCAAATCCACCACATTAATTAGAGCCGAAGGCAGGACTTTGACCTCAGGCAAATTAGCCACTGATTTAACCACATTGGGTGTGGATTGAGCAGTAAGAATTAAAGTGGAAGAATTAATTCCAAGCGAGGACAGCACATTTATCATGTCTTTTGTCTTTGGTTCCCGAAAATCAAGCTCCTGTACCAGCTTTATATTACCTTCCCTAACTTTGGCAGAGAGAAGGCATTTCAAAGCCAACTTTCTCATCTTTTTAGGCATCGATTGGCGATAGGTGCGTGGCTTGGGGCCAAAAATTACGCCACCTCCCCTGAGAAGGGGTGACTTTGTATCCCCTCTCCGCGCTCTGCCGGTATGCTTTTGGGAATAGAGCTTTCTTGTACTCGCATTCACTTCGCCCCTTGTCTTGGTAGACGCAGTACCCTGGCGCCTACTGGCTAATTGTCTAGTCATTGCTTGGTGAACTACCGCCTCATTAAAGGGAAGAGCGAAAATGGCTTGGCTAACCTCTATTTGGTCAACGATTTCACCATTTAAACTATAAACTGGCACTTGCACTTCCTGTTACCTTGCTTTCTCAATTACTAACAGCCCCCCATTGGCTCCGGGTACTGTACCCTTCACTAAAAGCAAATTACGCTCTGGATCAGCTTGAACTACCTCGAGATTACGCGCTGTTACTCTCCTATTTCCCATATGGCCTGCCATGCGTTTTCCTCTAAGTACCCGACCGGGAAAAGTGGTAGCTCCGATTGAACCAGGTGCGCGATGCCGGTCAGTTTGGCCATGGGTCTTTGGCCCACCTGCAAAGTGATGCCGCTTAACCACGCCAGCAAAGCCCCTGCCCTTAGAAAAGCCAGTAACATTTACCAGGTCCCCATGCTTCAGGAAGCCAATATCCACTTTGTCACCTTGCTTGATCGAGCTGATATCATCAGACCTGAATTCGCGAAGATAACGAACATTCTCTAAGCCTTGAAGATGCCCCTTCTCTGGAGAGCTAAGGCGAGACTGTTTCACTTTGTTCTCGATCAAGCCCAGTTGGATAGCATCATAGCCATCCTTGTCCTGGCTCTTTATCTGAGTTACCACAGAAGGCCCAGCTTGAATAGCAGTTACCGCCACTGTCTCTCCGCTTTCCTGAAACAGTTGCGTCATGCCTATTTTCTTACCAATAATGCCCGGAAACATGATTTTAACTATAACTTAATATCTATCTCAACTCCGGATGCCAAGTCAAGTTGACTCAGGGCATCTATAGTCTTGGAACTCGGCTGTAAAACATCAACTAACCTTTTATGAGTCCTGATCTCAAACTGTTCCCTGGAATCTTTATCAATGTTAGGGGAACGAATAACACAAAATTTTTCGATATGTGTGGGCAAAGGTACCGGACCAACTACGATAGCCCCGGTACGCTCCACAGCATCTATTATTTGCCTTACCGCCTGATCAGCCAACCTATGATCGAAGCTTTTAATTTTGATACGAACTTTTTGATCGGTCATCTAGTTCTTCCCATTCTAGCTGTAATTTGCTCGGTCAAATCCTGTGGCAATTCTTCATAGCGGTGAAAACACATAGTATAGGTTGCCCTTCCTTGACTGAGCGACCTCAAATCTCCGGCGAAACCAAATATTCCCGCTAAAGGGACGAAACAACGGATAGTGGAGAATTCGTCGCGACTGTCAATACCTTCGACATGAGTCCTTCGGGAATTTAGATCGCCAATGATATCTCCGAGGAACTGATTGGGAGTTGTTATTTCCACTTCCATAATTGGCTCAAGAACAACGGGTTTAGCTTTATGCATTCCATCCCTCATAGCCATGAAGGCTGCCATTCTGAAAGCGACATCTGAAGAATCGACTTCGTGAAAACTCCCGTCATACAAAGTCACCTTTACATCTATTACAGGGTAACCAGCTAATCCTCCACTTAGTAAGGCTGATCTTACACCGGCTTCTATTGAGGGAATAAATCCCTTAGGTATAGCCCCACTTCTAATCTGGTCGCGAAACTCAAATCCGCTGCCGCGCTCACCTGGCTCAATTCTAAGCCAAACGTCCCCGTATTGTCCTTTACCACCGGATTGACGTATAAATCTCCCCTCAGATTCTACAGGAAGGGTGATTGTTTCCTTATAAGCTACCTGAGGCTTGCCAGCATTGACCCTCACACCATATTCGCGAAATATACGCTCCATTAACACTTCGAGGTGAAGTTCACCCATCCCCGAAATCAGCGTTTGACCTGTTTCCTTGTCATGATAAACTTTAAAAGTAGGATCCTCCATAGCGAGTTTAGCCAGGGAATCATCTAACTTATCCTGGTCAACTTTACTTTTAGCTTCAACAGCCATGGAAAGCACTGGCTCAGCAAATCGTATGGGCTCAAAAAGAACTGGCCGTGTGGGCTCGCAAAGCGTATCTCCTGTGGATGTCATCTTAAGACCCAGACTAGCTACAATGCTACCAGTCTCAGCGTGGTTCACTTCCTCGCGGTGATCGGCGTGCATAACATACAGTTTTCCCAACCTCTCTCTCCTACCTGTGGTAGAATTCAAGACTTGCGCACCGGCCTTTACCATTCCTGAGTATACCCGCAAGTAGACCAGTCGGCCCATAAATGGGTCAGAAACCGTTTTAAACGCCAACGCGGAAAAAGGTTCATCATCACTCGCCAGACGAAGGATTTCCTTTCCACTTCTGGGATCTGTAGCCGAGATAGAAGGAATATCTAGCGGCGAAGGGAGATAATCTACAACAGCGTCAAGCAATAATTGGATACCTCTGTCTCTCAAGGCACTGCCACAAAGGACAGGCACGATGTGGTTAGAAATAGTCAGCCTTCTTATAGCTGCCTTAATTTGAGAGGCAGAGATTTCTTGTCCATCGA